>MEEW01000116.1:2109-10462 GCA_001724985.1 Phenylobacterium sp. SCN 69-14 | reverse complement strand
AGGCGGCCATGGAGGAGCTGATGGTCGGCCGCACCACCATCGTCATCGCCCACCGCCTCTCCACCATCCGCGGGGCCGACCGCATCCTGGTCTTCGACCAGGGCCGCATCGTCGAGGAGGGCCGCCACGCCGAGCTGGTGAGCAGGGGCGGCGCCTATGCCCGCCTGCATGCCGTGACCGAGGGGGCGATCTGACGGCTGACACCTGGACGGCGCCCCGTGCTAGATGGGCGTTCGGGGGATTTCCATGTCGTATGTCGAGCAGGTGGTTCAGTGGCTGCGTGACCGGTTGGCGCGCGATCCGCCCCTGGCCGATCCGCGTGAACTGAACACCGCCCTGCGGGTGCTGGCCATCTGGCGCTCGCGCGCGATCGGCGAGGCCTATGTCCGCCACCATGGCGCGAAGATCATGCAGGGCCCGTTCGCCGGCATGGACTATCTGACCGTCGCGACCGAAGGCGCCCTGACGCCGCGCCTGATCGGGACCTACGAATCGGAGCTGCATCCCTATCTCGCCCGCTTCGCCCAGGACCCGCCCGACTGCGTGATCGATGTGGGCTGCGCCGAGGGCTACTACGCCGTCGGACTGGCGAGGATGATGCCGGGCGTCACCGTCCACGCCTTCGACATCCAGGCCAAGGCCCGCGCCGCCTGCGCCGAGCTTGCGGCCCGCAACGGCGTCGCCGATCGCGTCGTCATCGGCGAGCGGTTCGAGCCGGACGGCTTCGAGGCCTTCAAGGGCCGCCGCTGCCTGGTGCTGGTCGACATCGAGGGCGCCGAGGACGATCTCCTGCGCCCGGACCTCTCGCCCGCCCTGGCCGGCATGAACCTGATCGTGGAAACCCACGACGTCTATCGCAAGGGCGTGCTGGAGCGCCTGACCCAGCGCTTCTCGCCCACCCACGACATCGTGCGCCTCGACCCCCAGCCCAAGACCCTGCCGCTGCCCGCCTTCCTGAAGGGCGCCGGCCACCTCGACCAGCTCCTGGCGGTCTGGGAATTCCGTCTCGCCGCCACCCCCTGGCTGGTGATGACCCCGAAGGTCTGAGACGTCTCCGACCACCAACGGCTGTCGTCCCGGTCTTCGGCTCCGCCGAAACCGGGACGACACGCAACTTCAACCCACCGCCGCCGCCAGCGCTTCGGCCAGGTCGCCCTTGGGCGCGACTTCCACGCGGTCCAGCCCCAGCCAGCGGGCCATCAGCCCCAGTTCGGCGGCCAGCCGGGCGGGCGTCTCGTCGTTCGCGTCCGGCTCGGCGTGGGCGGCCTGGACCCTCAGCACGCCCGCCTTGCGCTCGGCCTTCAGGTCGACCCGCGCGGTGATCGCCTCGCTCTGCAGGAAGGGCAGCACGTAGTAGCCGTGCACGCGCTTGTGCGCCGGGGTGTAGATTTCCAGCCGCACCCGGGTTCCGAACAGTCGCTCGGTCCGTTCGCGGAACCAGATCAGGTTGTCGAAGGGCGAGAGCAGGGCGTTGGCGTCGATCTTCCGCGGCCGTCGCGCCTGATGGTGCAGATAGGCGACCTGGTCCCAGCCCTTGACGGCCGCCGGGGTCAGCTCGCCGGCCTCAACCAGTTCGGCGATCCGCGCCTTGGTCTCGGCCACGCCCATGCGGAAATAGTCGCGCAGGTCGCGCTCGGTGGCGATTCCCTGCGCGCGGGCGGCGATGCGGATCAGGTCGCGCTGCGCGGCTTCGCGCGGCGGCGGCTCGCCGCGGGCGTCCTTCGGCAGCACCTCGCCGGGCAGGCCGTAGACCCGCTCGAACGTCCCGCGCCGGGTGGCCGTGGTCAGGTCGCCGACCCAGAACAGGCACTCCAGCGCCCGCTTGCCCTCGCTCCAGCCCCACCAGCTTCCCGCGCCCTTGGCCCCCAGGCTCAGTTCGGAGGCCGGCATCGGTCCCCTGGCGGCGATCTCGGCCAGGCATTGGTCGATGAATTCGCCATGGCTGCCCAGGAAGCGGGCGACGCCCTTCCAGACCCCGACGCCCGCTCGCGCGTCCTCCATCCGCCAGCGCAGCAGCCGGTGCGTGGCGGCCGGCAGCAGCGAGGCCTCGTGCGCCCAGTATTCGACCAGAGTCCGCCGCTTGCCCCAGGCGATCTCCTCCAGCAGCGGCCGCCGATAGGCGCCCAGGCGCGAAAAGGCCGGCAGGTAGTGGGTGCGCGAGACCACGTTCACCGAGTCGATCTGGATCACCCCCAGCCGCTCGATGACCTTCAGCAGATGCCGCCGGCCCGGCGCGGCCGGCCGCCGGTCGGCGAAGCCCTGGGCCGCCAGCGCGATGCGCCGCGCCTCGCGCGCCGAGATCGTTTCCGCCGCCACCCTAGGGATTGAGCCGTCCGACGGCGTCGATCTGGAACGGGAACAGGATGTCCGGGTCCGGCGCCTCCACTTCCGCGGCGATCTCCTCGGGCGCGATGGTCTTGATGACGTGGCGCATGACGTTGAGCCGCGCCTGCTTTTTCTTGTCGGTCACCACGCAGGTCCAGGGCGCGACCGGCGTATGGGTGCGCGTCAGCATGTCGTTGCGCGCGGCGCTGTAGTCGTCCCACTTCTCCTGGGCGACATCGTCCAGCGGGCTGGTCTTCAGGGCCTTCAGCGGGTCCTCGCGGCGTTCCTTCAGCCGCTGCGCCTGCTCCTTGCGGCTGATGTCGAGCCAGATCTTCACCAGCTTCAGCCCGCTTTCGACCAGCATCTCCTCGAAATGCGGCACGTCGCGCAGGAAGATCTCCTGCTCGGCCGGGGTGGAAAAGCCCATCACCCGCTCGACGCCCGCGCGGTTGTACCAGGAGCGGTTGAAGATCACGACCTGGCCGGCGGAGGGCAGGTGCGGCGCATACCGCTGGAAGTACCACTGGCTGGTCTCCAGCTCGCTCGGCTTGGGCAGGGCGACCACGCGGGTCGCGCGGATCGACATGTGCTCGGTCATCCGGCTGATCGCGCCGTCCTTGCCGGCCGCGTCGCGCCCCTCGAAGATGACCAGCGCCTTCTCGCCGCTCTTCATCGCCGCCTGCTGATAGCGCACCAGGGCGAGTTGCAGCCGCGCCAGATCGGTCTCGTAGGCGCCGTCCTTGTCGTTGTCGGGTTTTCCCATGGGGCGAGCCTAGTCCTGATCGTGCGCGCAGGGCTAGAACCTCCTGCATGATCCGACTCTATGTGACCGCAGACTTGGCTGAGGGCGTCGCCGTGGCGCTCGACCAGGGCCAGAGCCATTACCTCGCCTCCGTCATGCGCCGCGCGGTCGGCGACGAGGTGCTGGTCTTCAACGGCCGCGACGGCGAATGGCGCGCGCCGATCGAGGTGCTGGGCAAGCGTGGCGTCATCGTCCGCCCGACGGCGCAGGAACGCCCGCAGGCCGTCGGGCCGGACGTCGATCTCGTCGTCGCCCTGGTCAAGCGCGCCCGGGTCGAGACCATCGTCGAGAAGGCCGCCGAGCTGGGCGCGCGCCGCGTGCGCCTGGTGGTCACCGAGCGGACCAACGCCGAGCGCACGCGCCTCGACCGCCTGGCCGCCATCGCCGCCGAGGCCGCCGAGCAGACCGGCCGCCTGGACGTGCCCGAGATCGTCGAGCCGGTGAAGCTCCAGCGGCTGATCGAGGGCTGGGAGGCCCCGCGCCGCCTGTTGTTCTGCGACGAGGCGGGCGATGCCAAGCCCGCCTTGCAGGCGCTTGGCGAGGCCCCGTCCGGCCCCTGGGCGATCCTGATCGGCCCCGAGGGCGGCTTCTCCCCGGCCGAGCGGGAAGCCTTGCGGAACCTTCCCTATGCGACGCCCGCTACCCTGGGACCGAGGATCCTCCGGGCCGACACCGCCGCGATCAGCGCGCTCACCCTCTGGCAGGCCGTGCAGGGGGACTGGGGGGCGGCGTAAGGGCGATTGGCGCGGCCTTGAGGTTTCCTGAATTGCGCGCACCTGTCTGAACGGCGTAAAGATCGCGCCCGTTTTGGAGTCCAGGGGCAGGGGAGAACCAGATGGCTGACGTCGTGACCGACGAACGACCCCTCACGCTTGAGGACCTTGTCCGCTGGTTCGAGGCCGGCGAGAAGCCCGCCGACGCCTGGCGCGTGGGCGCGGAGCACGAGAAGTTCGTGTTCCGGCTCGGTACCTATGAAACGATCCCCTATGACGGGCCGGCCGGCATCCACGCCCTGCTCAAGGGCCTGATGCGCTTCGGCTGGGAAGGCGTCTACGAGGGCGAAACCCTCATCGGCCTGGAACGCGGCAAGGCCAATGTCAGCCTGGAGCCGGGCGGCCAGTTCGAACTCTCCGGCGCGCCGCTGGAGACCATGCACGACATCTGCCAGGAGACCGGCCAGCATCTGGACGAGGTGAAGGCCGTCGCGGGCGAGCTCGGCCTCGGCTTCCTCGGCCTCGGCTTCACCCCGGTCTGGCGGCGCGACGAGATCCCGGTCATGCCCAAGGGCCGCTACAAGATCATGCGGGCCTACATGCCCAAGGTCGGTAATCTCGGCCTCGACATGATGTTCCGCACCTGCACGGTGCAGGCCAATCTCGACTTCAGCTCCGAATCCGACATGGTGGCCAAGTTCCGCGCCAGCCTGGCCCTGCAGCCGATCGCCACGGCGCTGTTCGCCAACTCGCCCTTCGTGGAGGGCAAGCCCAGCGGCTTCCTCTCGGCCCGCGCCAATGTGTGGACCGACACCGACCCCGACCGGACCGGCATGCTGGACTTCGTCTTCGCCGACGGCTTCGGCTACGAGACCTACGCCAACTACGCGCTCGACGTGCCGATGTACTTCGCCAAGCGCGGGGGCCAGTACGTCGACCTCTCGGGCCGCTCGTTCCGCAGGTTCATGGACGGCCAGCTCGACGAGCTTCCCGGGGACCGCCCCTCGATCAAGGACTGGGCCGACCACACCACCACCGCCTTCCCGGAGGTGCGCCTCAAGCAGTACCTGGAGATGCGCGGCGCCGATTCGGCGCCCCTGGGCCGCCTCTGCGCCCTGCCGGCCCTGTGGGCGGGCATCTTCTACGACCAGGCCGCGCTCGCCGCCGCCTGGGACCTCTGCAAGGGCTGGCAGGTCGAGGATCACGAACGCCTGCGCGCCGATGTCGCCCGCCTGGGCCTCAAGGCGCAGGTCGGCGGCCGCAGCGTTCAGGACGTGGCCAGGGACATGGTCGCCATCGCCCGCCAGGGCCTGAAGAACCGGGCCCGCCTCAACGCCGGCATGGTCGACGAAACCGTCTATCTCGCCGACCTGGAGGAGATCGCCGACAGCGGGATCACTCCGGCCGAGCGCCTGCTCGACCTCTATAACGGCCCCTGGAAGGGCGACGTGCGCCACGTCTTCGAAGACTTCGCCTACTGATCGTGCGGCCGGGGGCCGCAACGCCAAAGCCCCGCCTAAACCACCCCGCCGTCGCGGGTCGGGCTCTCGACGTTCGGCGGCCAGTGCTCGGCCTGGCTGGCGCCCGAGCCGCTGTCGGTGTGCTGGACGATCTCGTCCACTGCCGCGTGCGGATGCCTGGGGTCGACCAGCATGTCCTCGACCGCATAGACCTCGACCTTGTCCGGATAGAAGGCCAGCCGCCCGCGGATAGCCTCCATCGCCGGATAGGGCTCCTCATAGGTCCAGACCGCGTTCTCGGCGAACCGTCCGTCCATCAGGATGGTGTAATAGGCCGCATCGCCCTTGTAGGGGCAGTGGGTGTGCCGGTCGGTGCGCGAGAAATACTCCATCGAAACGTCGGCGCGCGGGAAATAGACCACCGGCGCATAGCTGGCCTCGGTCAGGATCAAGGCGTCGCCGGTATCGGCGATCACGTGCTCGCCGTACATGACGCGCCAGCGCGTCTTGGCGGGGGCGATATCGATCGGGTGGTCGGGGCCGGGTGTCAGCATGGACGCTCCTCCTTCGCCGGAACCAACGCCCGACATGGGGCTGAGGCTCCCGTTTGGCTAGACCCTTTCCGGTTCGGACGCCACGCGCCGGGGGGCCCGGATTGCTTGTGCTTGTTTCATCGGCGTGATCTTCTCGCGCCAAATCGGCCCGGCGGGGAGGAAACGGCCCTGATACGACGCCGGCGCCCAAACAATCGGAACACCAGGCCCTCATGAACATCGTAGTCCTTCTGGGGATCGTCATCACCTTGGCGACCGGCGTCCCCGTGCTCCTGCAGTTGCTGAAACAGCATCCGCGCGGATTGATCATCCTGTTCTTCGCCGAGATGTGGGAGCGGTTCTCCTACTACGGGATGCGGGGCATCCTGATCTTCTACCTGACACAGCACCTGCTGTTCGACGACGCCACCGCAGGGGCGCAGTACGGCTCCTACACCAGCCTCGTCTATCTCCTGCCGTTGCTCGGCGGCCTGCTGGCCGACCGCTATCTGGGCACCCGCAAGGCGGTGGCCTTCGGCGCCCTGCTGCTGGTCGCGGGCCACCTGACCATGGCGGTCGAGGGAACGCCGGCCACCCAGCAACTGGTCTATGGCGGCCAGAGGTACGAGGTGGCGGCCGAGGGCCGGATGGAGTCGCGCAGCGTCAAGCTGATGGTCGGCGACAAGGCCTACGACTTCGGCCCCGCCGCCAACGGCGGTCTGGAGATCAAGGGGCTTGAGGCCGGCGGCGCTCTGCCGACCGTGCTGCCGGAAGGCAGCTACCAGATGGAAAAGCAGGTCGATCCCCTGGGCAAGAACGCCTTCTACCTGGCGGTCTCGCTCATCATCATGGGGGTCGGGTTCCTCAAGCCGAACATCTCGACCATCGTCGGCCAGCTCTATCCGCAGGGCGATCCGCGCCGGGATTCCGGCTTCACCCTCTACTATTACGGCATCAATCTCGGCGCCTTCTGGGCCTCGGTGCTTTGCGGCCTGCTGGGCCAGACGGTCGGATGGTGGGCGGGCTTCGGCCTGGCCGGCGTCGGCATGGCGCTGGGCTGGATCGTCTTCGTGTTCGGCAAGCGCCATCTCGAAGGCAAGGGCGAGCCGCCCAATCCCGAACTGCTCAAGGCCCGCGTCGCCGGCCCGCTCAACCGCGAATGGCTGATCTATCTCGGCGGGATCTTCGGCGTCCTGCCGGTGTGGTTCCTGGTCCAGAACAACCAGCTCGTCGGCTACGCCCTGGCCATCTCCACGGTCCTGTCGCTGATCTTCATCGCCTATTTCCTGGCGACCAAGTGCAACAAGATCGAGCGCGAGCGGATGATGCTGGCCATGGTGCTGGTGCTGGGCTCGGTGGTGTTCTTCACCCTGTTCGAACAGGCCGGCACCTCGCTCAACCTGTTCGCCGCGCGCAATGTCGACCTGATGGGCATATCGGCGGCCCAGACCCAGTCGTTCAACGCCGGCTTCATCCTGATCTTCGCCCCGATCTTCGCCGCCCTCTGGGCCTGGCTCGGCGCGCGCGGCAAGGACCCGAACCCGGTGCTGAAGTTCGGCTTCGGCCTCCTGCAGGTCGGCCTGGGCTTCCTGGTCGTGGTCTGGGCCCAGGGCATGGCCGACGAGAACTATCGCCTGCCGCTCATCATGCTGGCCCTGCTCTACATGCTGCACACCACGGGCGAGCTCTTCCTGTCGCCGGTCGGCCTTTCGGAAGTGACCAAGCTGTCGGTCGCCTCGGTGGTGTCGTTCATGATGGCGGTGTGGTTCCTGGCCTCGTCCATCGCCCAGTTTGTCGGCGGCCTGATCGCCGGCGCCATGGGGACCGAGACGGTCGGCGGCCAGGTGCTGGACCCGGCCGCGGCGCTGGCCACCTCGATGGACGGCTTCAACAAGCTGGGTTGGGCGGGCGTCGGCGTCGGCGTCGTCTTCGTCGTGCTCAGCTTCTTCATCAAGCACTGGGCGCACGGCGCCAACACTCCCGAAGGCCATGCCCGGCCCGAGCCGGAGAGCCTCAGCGCCGACCGCACCGCCTGACGGCCGGGCGCGCCTGGAGCCAAAGGGGCCGGATGCGCGAGCGTCCGGCCGCCTTGCATCGCCTAGGTTGCGATCATGCTTAGATCGTCACCACGACCTAGGCGCCGAACGTCTTGCGCAGGCGCACGTAGAAGGTCCGGCCGAACGTCAGGTCGCGGTCGTCGGTGAACGCCAGGGGGCTGATGTCCCGCGGCCCCGCATAGATGTCGCGGGTCGTGCGGATGCCGCGCTCGACCAGGTTGTTCAGCTCCATCCGCAACATCAGGTCCGGCTGCAGCCGGATTTCCACGAACGGCTTAACCCAGGCCGATTCCAGCTTCACCGTCGCGACGCGGTCGAACTGGTAGGAGGTCTCGCGCCAGCCGCCGAAGACGTCGATCCCCCAGGTGGCCTTCCAGCGCGGCAGGTCCTGGCTGAAGGTCGCTTCCCATTCCAGCGGCCGCAGGTTGGAGATTTCGCGCGCCCGCCCGGTCGTCGGGTCGGT
>MEEW01000116.1:0-2078 GCA_001724985.1 Phenylobacterium sp. SCN 69-14 | reverse complement strand
CCCTTGATCTGCGCGCCGCGCAGCCCCAGCCGCGACAACGGCACGGTCAGGTTGACGATCAGCTCGTCCTTGGTCCCCGCGCCGATGTTGCTGGGCGCGTCGAAGACGCCGGCGCTGGTGAAGATCGGCGCGCGGTCGATCACGTCGTCCAGCGCCGAGCGGCGGTAGGTGACCACGATCACGCCGTCGGTCCAGAATCGCTGCTCGACCGCCGCCTCCGTCACCCAGGCCTGTTCGGGATTGAGGTCGGGGTTGCCCGCCGTGACCGTCCCCTTGTTCAGCGAGGAATCGGCGACGAAATCGTCGAAATCGAGTTGGCCGACCACGCGCTCGACGCGCAGGCGAAGCTGTGTGTCCGGCAGGGCCTGCCAGGTCGCCGCCAGCCGGGGCTTGGCGAAATGCAGCGACTTCTCGAGCCGGACGTCCCCCGCCGACGAGATCGAAGAGCTTTCGTAGCGCAGGCTGGCTTCCAGCGTCACCGCCTGGGCCGGCCGCCAGGTCCCCTTGGCGAAGATCTCGTTGCGCGTCTCCTCGACCGTGACATTGGCCGCCGGCAGCGCGACCTCCACCCCGCCCAGGGTCAGGTGGGTGCGGCTGTCCAGCTTGTTGAAGGCGCCTTCGCCCCCGATCTCCAGGCTGAGGGCCGGGGATGCCTGACGTTTCACCACCGCCCGGCCGATCGTCTCGCTGGACTCTCGCAGCAGGTTGAAACGGCCGGTTTCCGCCGGCGATGCAAAGGCCGAGGTGATGTCCTGGTCGCGGGTCTGGCGAATCCCGATCACCTCCAGGTCGGTCCTGGGGCCGAAGCTGCGGGTGAAGCGGCCGCCCAGCTCGGTGTCCTTGCGCAGATAGACGTCGTCGGTGGTGTGCAACTCGAAGACCGGGTCGGTGATCTGGCGATCTTCCTCGAACTTCCAGTGGTCCCAGAACATGCGGCCGTCGATCCGCGCCTTGCCGCCCAGCAGCGGCTGTTCGTAGGCGCCGGTGAGGGTCTTCTGCAGGCCGTCGCTTGCGGACTCGATCCGCGAGCGCTCGGTGATCGCCCCGTTCGGGCCGATCTTCACGCCGGGGCCGTCGTCGCCGCCGTCGTCGGCCCCGTAGCCGTAGCGGGCCGAGCCTTCCCAGTTGCGGCCGTCCTTGCCGCCCGACAGCTCCAGCCGGACGCCGTGGTGGTTGCGTCCGTCATAGATGGCGTTGTTGGCGATCGCGGCCAGGCCGCGCAGCCCGCCTCCGGGCTTGCGCACGACATTGGCCACCACCGTCTTGCCCTGCATGTCGATCCCCGGCGCCCCGCCGCGGATCAGGTCGATGCGTTCGATCCGGGCGGCGGGGATGCGGCGCAGAAGCTCGTCCAGCGGGTCGGTCTTGCTGGTGGGCCTTTGGCCGTCGACCAGGGCGTTGCCGCCGCCGCCTTCGAAGCCGCGGATCGTATCGCCGGTGTCGAGCGCAAAGCCCGGCAGGCGCAGCAGCATCTCCCAGGCGTTGCCCGCCTGGGCGCCGGCGAAATAGGCGGCCGGATAGCTGATGACCCCCTCGGAGGGAGCGGAGGGCGGCGCCTCGGCGGCGGTCGGCTGGGCGGGGGCCTGGCCCTGTGCGGCGGCGGTCAGGGCGAGGGCCGAGGCCATGGCCGGAACAAGCATGTGACGAACTCCCCCAAAGGTCGCCCGCAAGTGACCTGCGCCCCGGGGGGAGACGCCAGTTAAATCCAGGAAAGGTGGATTAAATATCCGAAATGTTTCAGCCGGTTACGGGTCGAAATCCCTTGTGGGGCCTCAGATGTTGGTGCCGCCGACCGTCAGGCCGGTGATCTTCAGGGACGGCTGGCCCACCCCGACCGGCACGCTCTGGCCCGACTTTCCGCATACCCCGACGCCGGGATCGAAGTCGAAATCGTCGCCGATCATGGTGACCCGGGTCAGGGCCGAGGGGCCGTCGCCGATCAGGGTCGCGCCCTTCACCGGCGCGGTGATCTTGCCGTTCTCGATCAGATAGGCCTCGGTGCACTGGAAGACGAACTTGCCGTTGGTGATGTCCACCTGGCCGCCGCCGAAATTGGCGCAGTAGAGCCCGCGCTTGGT
>MEEW01000115.1 GCA_001724985.1 Phenylobacterium sp. SCN 69-14 | reverse complement strand
GGTTCGAGACCGAGAAGGTGCCGCCCTGGAACTCGTCGGGCTTCAGCTTGCGGGTGCGCGCGCGCTCGGCCAGGTCCTTGGCCTCGGTTGCGATCTGGGCCAGGCCCTTCTGCTCGGCCTTGCGGATGATCGGGGTGATCAGGCCGCCGTCGATCGCCACCGCCATGGCGATATCCGCGTGGTGGTGCATGGCGATGCCTTCGGGCGAATAGGAGGCGTTGGCCTCCGGCACCTGCTTCAACGCCACGGCCGCGGCCTTGATGACCAGGTCGTTGACGCTGACCTTCACGCCCTGCTTCTCCAGCATGGCGTTGATCTTGGCGCGGCTGGCCAGCAGGCCGTCGATCTCCAGGTCGATGGTCAGCGGGAAGTGTGGCACGTCGCGGAAGCTGTCGGTCATCCGCCGCGCCACTGTCTTGCGCATGCCGTCCAGCGGGATGAGGTCGTAGCTGCCGTCCGGAATCCCCATCTGCGCCAGGGTCTGGGCCTGACGCGGCGCGGCGCCGGCCGGAGCCGAGGCGGGCGCGCCGGCGGGCGCCTTGGTCTGGGGCGCCACGCCCTCGACGTCGCGCTTGATGATCCGGCCATGCGGGCCCGAGCCCTGCACCTGGCTGAGATCCAGCCCCTTCTGCTCGGCGATCCGGCGGGCCAGCGGCGAAGCGAATATCCGCTCGCCCGACGCCTTGGCGGGGGCCGCTGGCGCCGGCCTTGGCGCTTCGACAGGCGCTGCGGGGGTAGGCTTCGGAGCCTCGGCCTTCGGGGTTTCGGGAGCCTTGGCGGGCGACGGGGCCGCAGCCGCGGCTGGCGCGCCCTCGCCAGCCAGTCGGGCGATGGGGGTGTTGACCTTCACGCCCTCGGAGCCTTCGGGCACCAGGATTTCCTCGACCACGCCCTCGTCGACGGCCTCGACCTCCATGGTCGCCTTGTCGGTCTCGATTTCGGCGATCACGTCGCCGGACGAGACGGTGTCGCCCTTCTTCACATGCCACTTGGCGAGGGTGCCCTCCTCCATGGTGGGCGAAAGCGCGGGCATCAGAACATCAATGGACATCTTCGAGCTTCTCGGGGCGCTGGGCAAGGTTTCGACGAGGAGGGCGACCGGCCGCGGCGATCGGGCGCCCCCGTCATCAGCGATAGGCGACCGCCTTGGCCGCCTTCACGATGTCTTCCACCGAGGGCAGCGACAGCGCCTCCAGATTGGCCGCATAGGGCATGGGCACGTCCTTCTGGTGCACCCGCGCCGGCGGAGCGTCCAGATAGTCGAAGGCGTGCTCCAGCACCCGGGCGACGACTTCGGCGCCGACGCCCATCGGTCCCCAGCCTTCCTCGACCGTCACCAGGCGATTGGTCTTCTTCACGCTCTCGACGATGGTCTCGTGGTCCAGCGGGCGCAGGGTGCGCAGGTCGATGACCTCGGCCTCGATCCCGTCGCCGGCCAGTTCCTCGGCCGCTTTGAGGGCCAGGCCGACCATCCGCGAGTGGGCGGTGATGGTCACGTCCTTGCCTTCGCGGCGAATCCTGGCCTTGCCGATCGGCACGATCCAGTCGACGTCCTCGGGAACGTCGAACTCCTGGCCGTACATCATCTCGTGCTCGAGGAAGACGACCGGGTTCGGATCGCGGATCGCCGCCTTCAGCAGGCCCTTGGCGTCGGCGGCGTCATAGGGCGCGATGACCTTCAGCCCCGGCACCTGCGCGTACCAGGCCGAATAGTCCTGGCTATGCTGGGCCGCCACGCGCGCCGCCGCCCCGTTGGGACCGCGGAACACGACCGAGCACTTGATCTGCCCGCCCGACATGTAGAGCGTCTTGGCCGCCGAGTTGATGATGTGGTCGATCGCCTGCATGGCGAAGTTCCAGGTCATGAACTCCACGATGGGCTTGAGGCCGGCCATCGCCGCCCCGACGCCGAGGCCCGCGAAGCCGTACTCAGTGATCGGGGTGTCGATCACCCGCTTGTCGCCGAACTCCTGCAGCAGATCCCGCGAGACCTTGTAGGCGCCCTGGTACTGGGCGACTTCCTCGCCCATCAGGAACACCTTGTCGTCCTTGCGCATCTCCTCGGCCATGGCGTCGCGCAGGGCGTCGCGGATGGTCGTCTTGACGAGCTTGGCGCCCTCGGGAAGTTCCGGATCGCGCAGTTCTACCTTCGGGGCGACGGGCGCGGCCGCCTCGCCCTCGGGCTGGGCTTGAGCGGCTTCCGGCTGCGCCTTCTCGGGATCGCCGGCCGACTGGACCGGGGCCTTGGCGGACGAGGACTCGCCGCCCGACAGCCGGGCGATCGGGGTGTTGACCTTCACCGCCTCGGCGCCCTCCGGCACCAGGAGGGCTTCGATGGTCCCCTCGTCGACCGCCTCGACCTCCATGGTCGCCTTGTCGGTCTCGATCTCGGCGATCACGTCGCCGGACTGGACGGGGTCGCCCGGCTTCACGTGCCACTTGGCGAGAGTGCCCTCCTCCATGGTCGGAGACAGGGCCGGCATAAGGACGTCGGTCACTCGGCGGCCTCCAGATAGACGTCCGTGTAGAGCTCCGAGGGCTCGGGCTCGGGCGAGGTGCGCGCGAATTCCGCAGCGTCGGAGACGATGGCCTTCACCTCGGCGTCGATGGCCTTCAGGGCGGCCTCGTCGGCCCAGCCCTTCTTGGCCAGCAGTTCCTGCACGTGGTGGATGGGATCGCGGGTCTTGCGGACCTCGTCGACCTCGTCGCGCGTGCGGTACTTCGCCGGATCGCTCATCGAGTGGCCGCGGTAGCGATAGGTCTTCATCTCGAGGATGTAGGGCCCGCCGCCGGCGCGGGCGTGGTCGGCGGCCTTCTTGGCCGCGGCCTTCACCGCCAGCACGTCCATGCCGTCGACTTCCTCGCCCGGAATGCGGAACGAGGAGCCGCGCTTGTAGAGATGGGTTTCCGACGAGGAGCGCTCGATCGAGGTGCCCATGGCGTACTGGTTGTTCTCGATCACATAGACGACCGGCAGGCTCCAGAGCTCGGCCATGTTGAAGCTCTCATAGACCTGGCCCTGGTTGGCCGCGCCGTCGCCGAAATAGGTGAAGGCCACCTTCTTGTTGTCGCGATAGCGATTGGCCAGCGCCAGGCCGGTGCCGAGCGCCACCTGGGCGCCGACGATGCCGTGCCCGCCGTAGAAGTCGGCCTCGGTCGAGAACATGTGCATCGACCCGCCCTTGCCCTTGGACGAACCGCCGGCGCGGCCGGTCAGTTCGGCCATGACCTCCTTGGGGTCCATGCCGCAGGCCAGCATATGGCCGTGGTCGCGATAGCCGGTGATGACCTGGTCGCCCGGCTCCTTGATCGCCTGGACGCCGACCGCGATCGCCTCCTGGCCGATATAGAGGTGGCAGAAGCCTCCGATGAGGCCCATGCCGTACAGTTGCCCGGCCCGCTCCTCGAAGCGGCGGATCAGCAGCATGTCGCGATAGTACTGGAGGAGTTCGTCGCGGGTTACGGAACCGTCCGAGCCCGCATCAGCACTCTTTCGCTTAGCTGTGGAGCCAGTTTGCCCACGCGCCATTCGTCTCTCCCGCAGGATTACAGTTTCGCGGTTAAGCTCCGCGCTTAGTTAAGATGTGAACGAATCCGCTCTACGGCTTCAAGCGGATCACATAGTCATTCGGGTGTGTGAAGCCTAGCAGGGAACGGGCGCGCTCTTCCAGTAGGTCGGCCGAGAGGCTCGAATCGCGCAGCAGCTTGGCCCGGGCTTCCAAATCCTGACGTTGGGTACGCAGCTCCGCCAGCTCCATGGACTTGGCGGCCAGGGTCGCGTCGCGCTGGGTCGAGGAGAGAAGCCCGCGCTCGCCGGTGAAGGCGTGGAAGCCGAAGTAGACGATCAGGAACGCAAGCGCGGCTGTCGGCAGATATGGGCGAAGGCGCGCGAACACGGTCGAATCCAAGTCTCCTGAACGCCCCCATCACACGCAAACGTGCTTAATTTCCGGTTACGGACCGGACCGATGGGGCAGCGCCGGCCGCCCTTCTTCCATCGGTCCGGTATGGCGCTCAGAGCCGCTTGAGCGCCTCGGCGCCGAGGTAGATCGCCTGGTCGCCCAGTTCTTCCTCGATGCGAAGAAGTTGGTTGTATTTCGCTGTGCGGTCCGACCTGGCCAGCGAGCCGGTCTTGATCTGCCCGCAATTCATCGCGACCGCGAGGTCGGCGATGGTCGAATCCTCGGTTTCGCCCGAGCGGTGGCTCATCACCGAGGTGTAGCCGGCCCGATGGGCCATCTCGACGGCGTCCATGGTCTCCGACAGGGTGCCGATCTGGTTGACCTTGACCAGGATCGAGTTGGCCAGGCCCTTCTCGATCCCCATCGACAGGCGCGAGGGATTGGTCACGAAGAGGTCGTCGCCCACGAGCTGGACCTTGCCGCCGAGGGCGTCGGTCAGCAGCTTCCAGCCCTCCAGATCGTCCTCGGCCGCGCCGTCCTCGATGCTCACGATCGGGAAGTTTGCGACCAGGCCTTCCAGGTACTTGACCATGCCGGCCGGATCGAGGGTCTTGCCCTCGCCTTCCAGCACGTATTTCCCGTCCTTGAAGAACTCGGTCGAGGCGACGTCGAGGCCGAGCTGGAAGTCGGAGCCGGCCTTGTAGCCGGCCGCCTCGCCCGCCTTGACGATGAAGGCCAGCGCCTCTTCGGCCGAACCGATGTTGGGGGCGAAGCCGCCTTCGTCGCCGACATTGGTGTTGTGGCCGGCGTCCTTCAGGGCCTTCTTCAGGCCATGGAAGATTTCGGCGCCCATGCGCAGCCCCTCGGCGAAGGTCGGCGCGCCGGTGGGCAGGATCATGAATTCCTGGATGTCGATCGGATTGTCGGCGTGGGCGCCGCCATTGATGATGTTCATCATCGGCACCGGCAGCACGCGGGCCGAGACGCCGCCGACATACTTGTAGAGCGGCAGGGCGGCGCTGATCGCCGCGGCCTTGGCGGTCGCCAGGCTGACGCCGAGGATGGCGTTGGCGCCCAGGCGGCTCTTGTTGGGCGTGCCGTCCAGCTCGATCAGGCGCTGGTCGAGGCGGCGCTGGTCTTCGGCCTCGAAGCCCGACAGCGCGTCATAGATCTCGCCATTGACCGCATCGACCGCGGCCAGGACGCCCTTGCCGCCGTAACGGCCCTTGTCCCCGTCGCGCTTCTCGACCGCCTCGTGCGCGCCGGTGGAGGCGCCGGACGGCACCGCGGCGCGGCCCAGCGAACCGTCTTCCAGCACGACATCGACTTCGACCGTCGGATTGCCGCGGCTGTCGAGGATTTCGCGGGCGGTGATGTCGACGATCTCGGTCATGGGAGCTCCAGGCTGGGTCGGGAAGGCGCTGACCGTTTAGCCACCTTCTCCGCCCGGGGCAATTCGGCGCGGCTTGACCTGCGTCGCGCCCGGCCGCCAGATCGCCGGCCGGAGGACCAGCATGCCCGCCTACGCCAGGGTTCTGATCGACGCCGACGCCGTGATCGAGGCGCAGGACGCCGAGGCGCCGGTTCCCTGGTGGAGCTTCGGCAAGACGATCATCGCCGCCACGGCCTTGCGGCTGGCCGAACTCGGGCGGTTGAGCCTGGACGACGACGCCCAGGGCTACAGCCTTCGCCAGGTGCTGCGGCATGAGGCGGGCCTCAAGGACTACGGCCCCCTGCCCGCCTATCACCAGGCGGTGGCGGCTGGAGATACGCCCTGGCCGGCCGCCGAACTGCGCCGCCGCGCCGGCGCGGACACGCACGCCTTTCCGCCCGGCCAGGGCTGGGCCTATTCCAATATCGGCTATCTGGAAGCGCGCCAGCGGATCGAAACGGCCCATCCCGGAACGCTGGAGGCGGCGGCGCAGCAACTGATCTTCGAGCCGCTCGGCGTTACAGCGAGGCTGGCGCTCGCCGAGGACGACCTGGACGGCGTGGAGATGGGGCCGGCCCGCGGCTATCACCCCGACTGGGTCTATCATGGCCTGTTCGTCGGCTCCCTGGCGGAGGCCGCCCGGTTGCTGGCCGGGCTGCTGGGGCCGAACTCGCCCCTGCAGGCGTCGAGCCTGGCGGCCATGCGCCAATCGCGCGCCCTGCCCCAGTTCGCCGGGCCGGTGTGGAAGGCGCCCAGCTACGGCCTGGGCCTGATGCGCTCGACGATAGAAGGCGGCTTCGTTGCGGAGGGGCATACGGGCGGCGGCCCAGGCAGCGCGATCGCGGTCTATGGCCGAGAAGACCGGGCCGGGCGTGTCGCGGCGGTGTTCGCCCTGGAAGGCGCCGGAATCGATCCCGAGGCCGAAGCGGCGCGGCTGCTGGCCTGACGCGCACAAACAAAATCCCCCGCCCGGCGGTCCGGACGGGGGATTTCGGAACTCAAGACCGGCGTGGACGCCGGACCCGCGCGAAAAGCTTAGTCGGCCTTCTGGGTGATGACCTGGCGGCCCTTGTACATGCCGGTCTTCAGGTCGATGTGGTGCGGGCGCTTCAGTTCGCCGGTTTCCTTGTCCTCGACATAGGAATTGGCGCCCAGCGCGTGGTGCGAGCGTCGCATGTTGCGCCGCGAGGGGGATACTTTTCGCTTCGGAACGGCCATCGGAGAATCTCGCAGGCGTAGAAAAAGGAGAAGGCGGCCGAACGGGCGGCCGCCGACGTGAGCGCGGGTGTATGCCCGATGCGCCTCCGAAGATCAAGCACCGGAAAGAAAACTCAGCCGATCAAGCGCTTCGGGGCCACGCCGGCCCAGGCCATCCGCATCAGATCGGCGAATCGGCCGGCTTCGATCTTCTCGAACCAGACGAAGGTCGAGCCCTTGGTCCCCCAATAGCCGGGAACCGGCTCGACGACGCCGGGCAGGCCTTCGGCGAGGTTCCGCTGGTCCTCCGGGTCGAGCTTGAGCATCGCCCGCGGATGATCCTGATGGATCGTGCAGAAGATCTTCTTGCCCACCCGGAACGACGGCATGCCGAAATGGTCGGCCTCGTACGCCTCGGGCTGGGCCAGCGCGATCCGGCGGACATCGTCGCGGGTGAGCATGGGGTGAGTAGACCCTGGCCGCCGCAAAGGGTGAAGCTCAAAGATGCTCCCCCAGCGGGGGAGCATCTAGGAGGATCATACCAGCCGGCTGCGTTCCTTGGCGGCGCCGATGAAGCCGGTGAACAACGGGTGCGGGTCGAAGGGGCGGCTCTTCAGCTCCGGGTGGAACTGGACGCCGACGAACCAGGGATGGTCCGCGCGCTCGCAGATTTCCGGCAGGACGCCGTCGGGCGAGAGGCCGGAGAACCGAAGGCCGGTGCTTTCGATAGCCTCGCGATAGCCGATATTGACCTCGTAGCGGTGCCGGTGGCGCTCGCTGATCGCCGTGCCGCCGTAGATCTCCGAGACCTTGGAGCCGGGCGTCAGCACCGCGTCATAGGCGCCCAGGCGCATGGTGCCGCCCAGGTCGTCGCCTTCCTTGCGGGTCTCGCGCGCATTGCCCCGCACCCATTCGGTCATCAGGCCGACGATGGGCTCGCTGGTCGGGCCGAACTCGGTGGAGGAGGCCTGCTTGAGGCCGGCGAGGTTCCGGGCCGCCTCGATCATCGCCATCTGCATGCCGAAACAGATGCCGAAATAGGGAATCTCGTGCTCGCGCGCGAACTGGACGGCGCGGATCATGCCTCCCGAGCCGCGTTCGCCGAAGGCGCCCGGGACGAGAACGCCGTGCACGCCGGTCAGGCGCTCGGCGATCAGCCCCTCCTCCCGCTCGAAGGCCTCGCCCTCGATCCAGTCGAACCTGACGCGGACATTGTTGGCGACGCCGCCGTGGACCAGGGCTTCGACCAGCGACTTATAGGCGTCGGTCAGGCCGGTGTACTTGCCGACGATGGCGATGTTCACCTCGCCGTCGGGATTGGTCAGGGTGTCGGAGATCGACTGCCAGCGGGAAAGGTCCGGCGCCGGGGCGGTGTCGAGCAGGCCGAACACCGAGAGCACTTCGCGGTCCAGGCCCTGGGCGTGGTAGTCGAGCGGCACGTGGTAGATGTTCGGCGAGTCCATCGCCTGGATCACCGCGCTTTCCCGCACATTGCAGAACTGGCCGATCTTGCGCCGTTCGCCGGACGGGATCGGCTGCTCGCAGCGGCAGAGCAGGATGTCGGGCTGGATGCCGATGGAGCGCAGTTCCTTGACCGAGTGCTGGGTCGGCTTGGTCTTCATCTCGCCGGCCGTCTTGATGTACGGCAGCAAGGTCAGGTGGATGTAGCAGGCGTGGCCGCGCGGCAGCTCCTGCCCAAGCTGGCGGATCGCCTCGAAGAACGGCAGGCCCTCGATGTCGCCCACCGTGCCGCCGATCTCGACCAGCACGAAGTCGACGCCCTCGCCCGGATCGCTGAGCACGAAGTTGCGGATCTC
>MEEW01000114.1 GCA_001724985.1 Phenylobacterium sp. SCN 69-14 | reverse complement strand
GGGCCTTGATCTCGACCAGGGCGGTGACGTTCTTGCCGTTCTCGGCCGCCTCGATCAGGGCCGCGACAATCGGGCTGTCCGACGAGGTGCGATAGAGCGTCTGCTTGATGGCCAGCACGTTCGGATCGCGCGCGGCCTGGCGGATGAACTGGACCACCACGTCGAAGCTCTCGAACGGATGGTGGACCAGGATGTCCTTGTCGCGGATGGCGGCGAAGCAGTCGCCGCCGTGGTCGCGGATGCGCTCGGGGAACCGCGCCTCGAACGGCTTGAACTTCAGATCCGGGCGGTTGGAGGGGATGAGCTGCGAAAGCTCGTCCAGCCCCAGCAGGCCGTCGATGAGGATGATGTCCTCTTCCTTGGCGTGCAGGTTCTCGACGATGAAGGCGCGCAGGTCCTGCGGCATGGCCGCCTCGATCTCCACGCGCACCACCGAGCCCAGGCGGCGCTGCTTGAGGCGGACCTCGAACTCGCGGACCAGGTCCTCGGCCTCTTCCTCGATCTCGACGTCGCTGTCACGGATCAGGCGGATGACGCCCATGGCCTCGACCTCGCTGTCGGGAAACAGGTGGTCGAGGAACAGCGCCACCAGGCTTTCCAGGCTGATGAAGCGCCGCTCGGGCCGCTTGCGGCGGCTGGGGCCGGCGGGCAGCTCCCAGAACCGCGCCACCTGGGCCGGGATCGGCACCAGGGCGTAGAGCAGGCGCCCGTCCGACACGCGCTTGAGCTTCAGCACGATGGAGAAGGCGAGGTTGGGGATGAACGGGAAGGGATGGGCCGGGTCGATGGCCAGCGGCGTCAGGACCGGGAAGATCCGCGACAGGAAGACCGCCTCCAACGCCTGTTTCTCGGCCGGCGTGACCTCTTCGGACACCACGGTCAGGCCCTCGTCGGCCAGTTCCCGGCGCAGGCCGCGCCATTGCGACTGCTGGTCGGCCATCAGGTTGGCGGCCTCGGCGTTGACGCGCACCAACTGCTCGGCCGGGGTCAGGCCGTCCTGCGAGACCACCCGCACGCCCTCGCGCGCCTGGGCCTTCAGGCCGGCGACCCGCACCATGTAGAATTCGTCGAGATTGTTGGCCGAGATCGACAGGAACCGCAGGCGTTCCAGCAACGGATGGCGCGGGTTCTTGCTCTCGTCGAGCACGCGCTCGTTGAAGGCCAGCCACGAGATTTCGCGGTTGAAGAAGCGCTCGGGCGAGGCGAGCAGATCGGCGTCGAGCGCCAGCGGCTGGGCCTGGCCGGCCTGCGGCGGAGGAGCGGCGTAGGTCATGGACTGCACATCGTTCGGCATGGGGCGGTTCTGGACCACCCAAGTAAGAGCCGCAAGTGTTCAGTCGAAAAGGTCAAGATTCTCCATATCATCGTCAAGAATCTGTCGCGCAAGTGTGCGCGAAATAGGGCGTTGTTCATCGTCGGCGGCTTCATCCATCCGCTTCACGATTTCACGGGCGTATGGAATAGACCGCTCCATGCGCCGCAGAAGATATGGATAGACATCTTTCGGCGGACGAATGTTCCGTTCGCGGAAGAATTTGCGAAGTACGCCTTCCAGCACCTCGTCGTCCGGCGCTTCCATTTCGGCGACGAAGAGGGCGTTGAGGCGCGAGCGCAGGTCCGGCAGGTCCGCGCGCCAGGCGGCGGGCGCCTCGCGCGCGGTCATCAGCAGGCTGGCGCCCTCGCGCCCGGCCATGTTGATGAGGTGGAAGAGCGCCTCGTCGTCCATCCCCTGGTCGACGTCCTCCAGCAGCACGGCGCGGCCGGCGGCGGCCGCCAGGTCGGGCGCCTGGCGATCGAGGACCAGCGCCTGGCGCGCGCCCGCCCAGCCGTGGGCCAGGTGCGACTTGCCCACGCCCTGCGGCCCGAACAGCACCAGGGTCCCGCCGGGCCAGGCCGGCCAGGCGTCCAGGGCCGCGCGCGCCTGGGCGTTCGACGGGCCTTCGACGAAATCGGCGCGGGCGTGGGACGGCGGGCGCTTGAGGCTCAGGCGAAGCTGCCGCGTCATGCGCGAGGTCCGGTCAACTGAAACACGAGGTGATATTTACCAAGCGGGCGGTGCGTGGTCGACGCGGCCGGGGCGGCGGTCCTGGGGATAGTTGCGCCGGCGTGGGGATAGCTGCCGGGCGGCGAGGTCAGGGCGTGGCGGCGCGGTGGCGGTCGCGGGCCGACATCAGCGACCAGCCCTCGGGCCGCAGCAGTTCGATCGGAGAGAAGCGGATCTTGTAGTCCATCTTCTCCGACCCGCGCACCCAATAGCCGAGATAGACGTAGGGGATGCCGGTGATCCGCGCCTGGGTCACGTGGTCCAGGATCATGAACGAGCCCAGGCTGCGCCGCGTCAGGGCCGGATCGTAGAAGGAATAGACCAGGCTCAGCCCGTCGTTCATCAGGTCGACCAGGGCGCAGGCGACGAGGTCGCCGGGGCCGCCGTCCTTCGAGCGTTCGCGATATTCGATGATGTGGGTGCGGACCGCGGTGTCCTCGACCATGGCGACATAGTCGGGCCAGGTCATCTCGGCCATGCCGCCGTCGGCGTGGCGGGTGGTGAGGTAGCGGCGCAGCAGGTCGAACTGCTCCATGGTCGCCTCGGCCTCGACCAGATGGCGCTCCAGGTCGTCGTTGCGCGACAGCACGCGGCGCTCGGAGCGCGAAAAGACGTAGTCGCCGGCCGGAATCCGCGCCGAGACGCAGGCCGAGCAGCTTTCGCAGGCCGGGCGATAGGCGATGTTCTGCGAGCGGCGGAATCCGACCTGGGTCAGGCTGTCATTGACGCTGGCGCCGTCGGACAGCGGCAGATGCGCAAAGACCTTCCGTTCGTGACGGTCCGGCAGATACGGGCACGGACTGGGCGCGGTCAGGAAGAACCTGAGCTGTCGCGTCGGAAAGTGCTGCGTCACGGACGGCTCTCGATAACTGCGCCTGGAGGGATTAGGCGTCATGGGAGCGTCAGGCGCAAGCTCCCAGATGTCAGGGGCTCGAACGCCTCATTGCAGGCCGTGATCCGGCGGCAGGACCGGGGCTTCGCGCAGCAGCACGATGGCGATGCGGCGATTGCCGGCCAGGGTCGGGTCGTCGGGATAGAGCGGTTCGGAATTGGCCTTGCCCGACACCTGATAGACGCGGTCGGCGTCGACCCCGGCCGATTGCAGGACCTTGCGCGAGGCGTCGGCGCGGGCGGCCGAGAGCTGCCAGTCGCCGTCGGCGCGTTGGCCGTTGGCCGACATGCTGGTGTGGCCGGAAATGCTGACCCGGTTGGGAAGCTGGTTCACCACCCGGGCGACGGCGCGCAGCAGCAGCTTGGCGCGGTCGTTGGGCTCGGCGCGGCCGGTGCCGAACATCGAGCGGCCCTCCTGGTCGACCAGTTGGATGCGCAGGCCCTCGGGCGTGACGTCGATCAGGATGTTCTTCGAGAGCTCGGCCAGCTCGGGCATGTCCTGCAGGGCCTGGCGCAGGGAGGCGGCGGCCGAGGCGAAGGCGGCTTCCTCGCGTTGCAGCACCGCCTCGCGCAGCGCCTCGGTCGAGGCTTCCGGGGCCATTTCCTTGGCCGCGTCGGTCTGGGAGCCGTCGTTGGGGTTGCGCGATTCCGGCGCCATCTCCTCGATGATCGCCTGGGAGCCGGCGCCCTTGGCCCCGTCGTCGCCAAGCGCGGTGCCGCCGAGGATGCCGCCGGAGCCGGAGGTGGTCTCGGAGACGCTGGCCGGGGCGAAATAGTCGGCGATGCCGCGCTTCTGCTCGGGGCTGGTGGTGTTGATCAGCCACATCAGCAGGAAGAAGGCCATCATGGCGGTGACGAAGTCGGCATAGGCGACCTTCCAGGCGCCGCCGTGATGGGCGTGCCCGTGGCCCTTCTTGACCTTCTTGATCAGGATAGGCGCTTCGCCCATCGCCATGGTGTTCTACCTTGCAAGCCCTGATATCACGGCCTGATACGGCCAAGGCCGTTAAGATGGCGTTGAGTGGAAAGGGAAGCTGCGATGCGGGTCGCGTTCGTGGGACTGGGCGTAATGGGCTTTCCGATGGCCGGGCACCTGGCCAAGGCCAGCCATGAGGTCGCGGTCTTCAACCGCACGCCGGCCAAGGCCGAGCGGTGGACCGGAACCTATGCCGGCCGCGCGGCCGCCAGCGTCGCCGAGGCGGCGCGGGACGCCGAAATCGTGTTCCTCTGCGTCGGAAACGACGAGGACGTGCGCGGCGTGGTGAAGCAGGCCCTGCCGGCCATGGCGCCGGGCGGGGCGATCGTCGACCACACCACCACCTCGGCCAAGGTGGCGCGGGAGATGGCGGCCCTGGCCCAGCAGAGCCGCCGCAGCTTCGTGGACGCGCCGGTCTCGGGCGGGCAGGCGGGCGCGGAGGCCGGCCAGCTCACCATCATGTGCGGGGCCGAGCTGGCCGCCTACGAGCGGGCCGAGCCGGTGATGGCGGCCTACGCCAAGGCCAGCCGGCTGATGGGGCCGCCGGGCGCGGGCCAGCTCACCAAGATGGTCAACCAGATCTGCATCGCCGGCCTGGTGCAGGGCCTGGCCGAGGCGATGCATTTCGCCAAGCGCGCGGGCCTGGACCCCCTGGAGGTGGCCGCGGCGATCTCCAAGGGCGCGGCCCAGTCCTGGCAGATGGACAACCGCTGGACCACCATGGCCGAAAACCGCTTCGATTTCGGCTTCGCCGTCGACTGGATGCGCAAGGACCTCGGCCTGGTGCTGGACGAGGCCGCGGCCAACGGCGCCAGGCTCGACGTCACCGCCCTGGTCGACGGCTACTACGCCGAGGTCCAGGCCATGGGCGGCAATCGCTGGGACACCTCCAGCCTGGTCGCGCGGCTGGAGAAGTAGGGGCGAAAATCCTCCACCTGCGGGGGAGGTGGATCGGCGCAAAGCGCCGAGACGGAGGGGGACTGCTGACTCGGCAAGCCCCCTCAGTCAGCCATTCGGCTGACAGCTCCCCCAGCGGGGGAGTATTGGATGGCGTTCATCCTCGCCTCGACAACACCTGCCGCTGAAACAACAAGGCCAGGCGCACCGGCGGCGGGGCCTTCACCCCCCCAGCATCCGCGCCGCGCGCGGGGCGAAGTAGGTGATGATCCCGGCGGCGCCGGCGCGCTTGAAGGCGCCGAGGCTTTCGAGGATGGCGCGTTCCTCGTCGATCCAGCCGTTCTGGGCGGCGGCCATGATCATGGCGTACTCGCCCGAGACCTGGAACGCGAAGGTCGGCATGTCGAAGGCCTCGACCACGCGGCTGACGATGTCGAGATAGGGCATGCCCGGCTTGACCATGACCATGTCGGCGCCTTCGGCGATGTCCAGCGCGACCTCGCGCAGGGCTTCCTCGGTGTTGGCCGGGTCCATCTGATAGGTCTTCTTGTCGGCGGGGCCGGCCGTGCCGAGCTTTCCCGAGCCGATGGCGTCGCGATAGGGCCCGTAGAAGGCCGAGGCGTACTTGGCGGCGTAGGACATGATCATCGCGTCCTGCAGGCCCTCGGCCTCCAGCGCCGTGCGCAGCGCCGCGCAGCGGCCGTCCATCATGTCGGAGGGGGCGAGGATGTCGCAGCCGGCCCGCGCCTGGACCAGGGCCTGTTCGACCAGCCGTTCGATGGTGGCGTCGTTGGCGATCTGGCCGTTCTCGATGATTCCGTCGTGGCCGTGGTCGGTGAAGGGGTCGAGGGCGACGTCGCACATGATCCCGACCTCGGGGGCGGCGTCCTTCATCGCCTTGACCGCCTGGGAGACCAGGCCGTTCGGATCGGCGGCCAGCGAGCCGGCGGCGTCCTTCTTGGCGCCGTCGATGTGCGGGAAGATGGCGATGGCCGGAACGCCCAGCTTCCGGGCCTCGACCGCCGCGGCGGCGCACTGCTTGACCGACAGGCGCGAGAAGCCGGGCATGGAGGCGACGGGAACCTCGCCCTCGCCCTCGTGGACCACCATCGACCAGATCAGGTCGGCCGGGGTGAGGACGCTCTCGCGGACCAGGCGACGGATCCAGTCGGCCTGGCGCAGGCGGCGAAGACGCAGGGCGGGGTAGGGGGCGAGGGGGGGCAGGCTCATGAGCCCGCGCTGTGACCCATCCCCCGCCCGGACGCAAGCCTGATGAAGCCGATGGCGGGCGCGATCATCAGCCAGAGCCCGCCCAGCGCCGAAAACAGGCCCGTCCCGACGAGGAGGGCGACCAGGGTCCGGTCGAAGACGATGTCGGCCAGGTTCACGTGCACCTGCTCGCGGCTGCTCCAGGCGTCCAGGCTGGTGACCTGATAGACCTCGCCGACGATGTTGAGCATGGCGCCGAGGAAACAGACCCCGGCCGCCAGGGCCAGGCCGAAGGCCACCCAGAAGATGCGGATCTGGAAGTCGTGGTGCGAGGCGAGCTGCGGCGTGGCGTCGTCGCGCTGGGAATAGGCGATCACCGCGGCGATCACCGCGGGCACCCCGGCGAAGAAAACCGAGGAGAACAGCAGGGCGTAGTTGATGATGGCGAGGCTGCGGGCTGAATCGCTGACGCGTCCGTCGACCGACTGCATGCCACGACCTCGGCTTCGGCGCGCCCTCACCCCGTGGCGCCGTTGACACCTTGCGCCAGCCGCGCGACTTGCTCAAGTCGGCCCCTCGTGATCGGGAGCGAGCGAATGGATTTCACCCTCTCCGACGACCAGCGGGCGATAGAAGAGGCGGCAAGGGAGTTCGCCCAGGCCGAACTCGCCCCCAACTCGGCGGCCTGGGACGAAGCCAGGCATTTCCCGGTCGAGGTCCTGCGCAAGGCCGCGGCGCTGGGATTCGCTGGCATCTATATCGGCGAGGATGTCGGCGGGTCGGCCCTGACGCGGCTGGACGCCTCGATCGTGTTCGAGGCGCTGAGCTATGGCGACGTGGCCAGCGCCGCCTACCTCACCATCCACAACATGGCCTCGTGGATGATCGACCGGTTCGGCTCCGACGAGCTGCGGCGCAGATATCTCCCGCGGCTGACGACCATGGAGTTGGTCGCCAGCTATTGCCTGACCGAACCGAGCTCGGGATCGGACGCGGCGGCCCTGCGCACCACGGCCAGGTTCGAGGGTGGCCATTACGTGCTGAGCGGCTCCAAGGCCTTCATCTCCGGCGGCGGGGTCTCGGACCTCTATGTGGTGATGGCCCGCACCGGCGAGGCCGGGGCCAAGGGCGTCTCGGCGATCGTGGTGGAGGCGGGGACGCCGGGCCTGTCGTTCGGGGCGCAGGAGCGGAAGATGGGCTGGAACGCCCAGCCGACCGCCCAGGTCAATTTCGACAATGTCCGCGTGCCGGTGGAGAACCGGATCGGCCAGGAAGGCGAGGGCTTCCGCTTCGCCATGATGGGGCTGGACGGCGGGCGGCTGAACATCGCCTCCTGTTCGCTGGGCGGGGCGGCCTTCGCCCTCGACACCGCCCAGGCCTACATGATCGAGCGCCGGCAGTTCGGAAAGCCGCTGGCCGAGTTCCAGGCGCTGCAGTTCAAGATCGCCGACATGGCCACCGAGCTTGAGGCCGCGCGGCTGATGGTGCGGCGGGCGGCCGACGCCCTCGACCGGCGCGATCCCCAGGCGACCAAGCTGTGCGCCATGGCCAAGCGCTTCGCCACCGACGCCGGCTTCGAGATCGCCAACCAGGCGCTGCAACTGCACGGCGGCTATGGCTATCTGAAGGACTATCCGCTGGAGCGGGTGGTGCGCGACCTGCGGGTCCACCAGATCCTCGAAGGGACCAACGAGATCATGCGGGTGATCATCGCCCGCGAGATGTTCCGCCAATGATTGCAAGGATGTGATGACGCAAGACGTTCTGACCCGCATCGAGGGCCGTGTCGGCCGGATCACGCTGAACCGGCCCAAGGCCCTGCACGCGCTGACCCAGGCCATGTGCCAGGCGATGACCGAGGCGCTGCTGGACTGGCGCGACGACCCGGCCGTGGAGCTGGTGCTGCTGGACCACGCGGGCGAGCGCGGCTTCTGCGCCGGCGGCGACATCCGCATGCTGGCCGAGAGCGGGGCGGGCGACGGCAAGGCCGCGCGGGCGTTCTTCTTCGTCGAATATCGCCTGAACCACCTGCTTTTTGAGTATCCCAAGCCGGTGGCGGTGGTCATGGACGGGGTGACCATGGGCGGCGGAGTCGGGCTGTCGATGCCGGCGCGCTACCGGATCGCCACCGAGCGGACCACCTTCGCCATGCCCGAGACCGGGATCGGCCTCTTCCCCGACGTCGGCGGAGGCTGGTTCCTGCCGCGCATGCCCGGCGAGATCGGGACCTGGCTGGCCCTGACCGGGGCGCGGATCAAGGCGGCCGATTGCGAACTGGCCGGGGTCGCGACCCACCATGTCGCGAGTGTGGACGTCGAGGCGCTGAAGGCGGCGATTATCGCGGCGCCTGCGCAGATCGAGGCGGCGCTGG
>MEEW01000113.1 GCA_001724985.1 Phenylobacterium sp. SCN 69-14 | reverse complement strand
TCGGGCGCGGCGGGGCTGACGATCACCGCCTCGGGGCGGCCGCGCAGCCGCCAGTAGATCAGCCTGGCCCGGCCGACATCCCGGGCGAGCACCGCGACCTCGCCGGGCCGCCCGGACGCCAGGGCGTCGGCGGCGCTCGCCTCGGCGATCAGCGACAGGCGCGAAGGGGTCTCGCCCGCCCGCCAGGCGGCGTCGGCGAGGGTGGAAAGCACGCCCAGGGCGACGAAGGCGCCGATCCAGACGCGCTCGACCGCCACCCGGCCGCTGAACATGGCCAGGGCCGCCAGCCCGATCACGCCGCAGGCCATCGGCGCCAGGATCTGAGGCTGTTCGGAAAAGGCGTCGAGGGCTGCGGCGTCCCAGGCGCGGACGGCCGCTCCGGTCAGCAGGCGGCCGGCGAAGCCCGCCAGCCCGATCAGGGCCGTCAGGCTCACCGCGATCCTCCACCAGCGTCCGCCGCCGCGCTCGAACTCGCGCAGGAACGGGGCGGCCGCCAGCCACAGCAGCGGCGTGAAGAACTCGAACTGCCGGCCCCAGACGCGGGCCGGATCGGCGCGGTCGGCCATGGCCAGCAGGGCGGTCAGCACCAGGCTGGCGGCCAGGGTGAGCGCGGTCAGCAGGAAGGCGGCCTCCAGCGGCTCCAGGTGGAACTGCGCATGCCTGCGCGTCCAGCGCCACCGCAGCTCGATCCGCAGCAGGCCGGTGAGGGCGGGCGCCCCGGCCAGCATCAGGCTCGCCGCCGCCATGGCCACGAAGGCCCGCCCGCCGATGGACGCCGCCTGCGGGTCAAGCCCGTGGGTCAGCGTGAGCAGGCGCGGGTCGAGGAAGCCCAGGAGCGGGGCTGCGAGCTGCTGGCCGGCCAGCAGTAGCACGAGGTCGGCGCTGGCCGGCAGGGCCAGCGCGAACACCACGATCCGCCCGGCGAAGATGCGAAGATCGCGCCGCCCCAGCGCCAGGTCGGCCAGCGCCAGCAGCAGGAAGGCCGCCGCCAGAGCCAGGCCGTGCGGCCCCATCATGCAGAGCAGGCCGCAGATCGCGCCCATCGCCGCCGCATGGACCAGCGGCCGTGCAAACACCAGCCGCGCCGTCGCCAGGATCGCCAGGCCGATCAGCGCCACGGTCCATCCGGTCGGCAGCACCGCGAAGGCGAAGCGGTAATAGGGAAAGGCCAGGGCCAGCAGGGCGAAGGCCAGGGCGCGCCGCCGGTCCAGGGCGGGCCGCACAGCCAGGAACACGCAGGCCAGGCCGGCGAAATAGGCCAGCCCGCCGCCCACCCGCATCCAGGGGACGAGGTTCTGGGTGGCGTAGGTGACGGCCCGGATCAACAGGTCGAAGGCCGGCTCGCGCCGCTGGGCGAGACCTGGAAACAGGTCGGGGTGCGCGGCCAGGGCCGGTCCATAGAGGGCGCTGACGAGGTGTCCGCCCTCGGCCGCCGCATAGACCGGCAGCTCGTAGAACACGCGGTCGGCGTAGAACAGCGCGGTCCCGGCCGCGACCAGGGCGGCAAGGCCGTAGATC
Source organism: Phenylobacterium sp. SCN 69-14 (assembly GCA_001724985.1). Taxonomy (GTDB): domain Bacteria; phylum Pseudomonadota; class Alphaproteobacteria; order Caulobacterales; family Caulobacteraceae; genus Phenylobacterium. The sequence continues at coordinate 6,919 of MEEW01000113.1, read as the reverse complement.
ACGCGCACGCCTTGCGTCATCGGCCGCTCCCCAGGGACTCACGAGCTGCACTGTGGCGGTCTCCCGTCGCGGTGACCAGTGGCGTCGCGGGGCCAGATGGTCGATCAATGCGGACTGCGGAATCGGAAGAAGGGCGGAAGATGCGCGCGACCATCGCACTGGCCTTGGCGGCGGCCCTGGCCGCGGCGACCTCGGCCTCGGGACAGGACCTCCTGCTGCGCGGCGGGCCGATCTACACCGGCGAGGCGAGGGTCGAGGCCCTGGCGGTCAAGGACGGCAAGGTCGCCTTCGCCGGCCCGCTCGGCGCCGCCCGCAGGGCCGCCCCCGGCGCGCGCGAGATCGACCTGAAGGGCGCGGGGGCCTATCCCGGCTTCGTCGACGCGCACGCCCACCTCTCGGGGATCGGCCTTCGCGAAATGACCCTGAACCTCGAGGGGGCGGCCTCCGTCGAGGACCTGGTCGCCCGGCTCGGGGCCTGGAACGAGGCCCACCCTGGGCAAGAGGTGCTGTCGGGCCGCGGCTGGATCGAGACCCACTGGCCCGAGCAGCGGTTTCCGACCCGCGCCGATCTGGACCGCGCGGTGGCCGGCCGGCCGGTGGTGCTGACCCGCGCCGACGGCCACGCCCTGGTCGCCAACTCCGCCATGCTGGCCCTGGCCGGCGTCACGGCCGCCACCGCCGCGCCCGACGGCGGCCAGATCCTGAAGGACGCGGCCGGCCAGCCGACCGGCATGCTGATCGACAACGCCATGGCCCTGGTCCGCGCCAAGGTCCCGCCGCCGGACGCCGCCGCCCGCGCCGAGGCGGTCCGGCGCGGGGCCGAGGTCTATGCCGCGCGCGGCTGGACCGGCCTGCACAACATGGCCGCCAGCCGCGAGGAGACGGCCGCCGAGCAAGCCCTGGCCGACCAGGGCCGCCTGCCGGTCCGCGTCGAGAACTACATGTCCCTGGCCGAGGGCGGCGAGGTGCTGGCCAAGGGGCCTTCGCGCGATGCGACCGGCATGGTCGGGGTGCGCGGCGTCAAGCTGTTCATAGACGGCGCGCTGGGTTCGCGCGGGGCCGCGCTCCTGGCGCCCTACGCCGACGCCGAAGGGACCGGCCTCATCGTCACCCCGCCCGAGGTTATCGCCCAGGCGCTGGCCAAGGCCCGGGCTTCCGGCGCCCAGGTCGCCATCCACGCCATCGGCGACCGCGGCAACCGCCTGGCCCTCGACGCCTACCAGCAGGCCTTTGCCGATGACCCCGCCGCCCTGAAGGCGGCCCGCTGGCGGGTGGAGCACGCCCAGATCCTCTCGCCGGAAGACCTGCCGCGCTTTGCGGAGCTCGGCGTGATCGCCTCGATGCAGCCGTCCCACGCCATCGGCGACCTCTATTTCGCCCCCGCGCGCCTGGGGCCGGAGCGGCTGAAAGGCGCCTATGCCTGGGAAAGCCTGCTGCAGACCGGCGCGGCGCTCGCCGGCGGCTCGGACGCGCCGGTGGAGAAGGGCGATCCGCTGGTGGAATTCTACGCCGCCGCCTATCGCCACGACCTGGCCGGCAGGTCCGGCCCCGACTGGCGGCCGCAGGAGGCGGTCACCCGCGCCCAGGCCCTGGCCATGCTGACCAGCGGCCCGGCCTTCGCCGCGGGGCGGGAGGCCGAACTCGGCGCGCTGGCGGTCGGACGCACGGCCGACATCTCGGTCTTCTCCGTCGACCTGATGACCGCGCCTTTCGACCAGATCGCCAAGGCCCACGCGGTCATGACCATCGTCGGCGGCAAGGTGGTCTACGAGGCGGCGAGATAGCCATGCCGGCGCGCCAGCGGCCGTTCGGCCGGAACTACGCCTTCGTCGCGGCCGGGACGGTGTTCGTCGCCCTGATGGCCGCCGCCGGCCTGCGCTCGGCGCCCGGCGTGCTGATGCTGCCGCTGGAGCGCGCCTTCCAGTGGGACCGCGGCGTGATCTCCATGGCCGCGGCGGTCGGCATCTTCCTCTATGGCCTGACTGGCCCGTTCGCCGCGGCCCTGATGCAGTCGTTCGGCCTGCGGCGCACCGTGACGGCGGCCCTGGTGCTGATGGCGGTCTCGACGGGGCTTTCCTCGCTGATGACCGAGCCTTGGCAATATGTGGCCACCTGGGGCGTGATGGCCGGCGTCGGCTCCGGCGCGGTCGCCATGGTGCTGGGGGCGATGGTGGTCAACCGCTGGTTCGTGGCGCGGCGCGGCCTGATGATGGGCCTGCTCAGCGCCTCGGCGGCCAGCGGCTCGCTGGTCTTCCTGCCGGGCATGGCCGCCCTGGCCCAGGCGGGCGGCTGGCGCCCGGTCGTGCTGGCCATCGCCGCGGTGATGGCGTTGCTGGCGCCCCTGGTCTGGCTGCTGCTGCCCGAAACCCCCGCCGCCATCGGCCAGAAACCCTATGGCGCGCCGGAGGACTACGCCCCGCCGCCGTCGGTCCCGGCCGTCGGCGCCCTGCGCGGCGCGTTCGGCGCCCTGGCGCGGGCGGCGCGCACGCTCACCTTCTGGCTGCTGTTCGCCGGCTTTTTCGTCTGCGGCCTCACCACCAACGGCCTGGTCGGGGTGCACATGATCGCGCTCTGCGCCGACCAGGGCCTGCCCGAGACGCGGGCGGCGACCCTGCTGGCGGTCATGGGAATCTTCGACCTGATAGGCACGACCGCATCGGGCTGGCTCACCGACCGCTACGACCCGCGCAAGCTATTGTTCGTCTATTACGGCCTGCGGGGCCTGTCGCTGATGGTGCTGCCGTTCACCGACTTCTCGCTGGTCTCGCTGGGGATTTTCGCGGTCTTCTACGGCCTGGACTGGATCGCCACGGTCCCGCCGACCGTGCGCCTGGCGACCGAGGCGTTCGGCGACCAGGACGGCCCCATCGTCTTCGGCTGGATCGCCGCGGGCCACCAGGCCGGGGCGGCGACCGCGGCCATGGCCGCCGGCGTGCTGCGCGCGGTCCAGGGGCGCTATCTGGAGGCCTTCGTCATCGCCGGGTTCGCCGCGCTGATCGCCGCGGTCGCCTCGCTGATGATCCGCCGCCAGGCGAGGGGAATGACGGCGGCGGCCTAACGGACCTCGCGGGCCGGAACCTCGATGTCGCAGATCGAGAAGTCGGCGCCCTTGGCCTTGCGGACCTTCGCGACCAGGGCCGCAAAGGCCGCCCCGCGCTCGTCCATCACCTCGATCCGCGGCCGCTCGGCCGGCGGCATGTCGGCGGCGACCTGCACCTTGGTCATCCGGTCGGGGTTGGCCGGGGGCACGCCGACCGCCACGGCCTTCACCACATCGAACCCGACCACGGTGCGGCCCCAGACGCTATAGGCGCGGTCCAGCCGGCGGGCGGCGGCGCGCATGAAGAAGATCTCGGAATTGCCGCTGTCCTCGGCGGCCTTCCTGCCCATCCCGACCACGCCGGGGCAATAGGCGCCCCAGGCGCGCCGGCCGACGTCCTTGTCGCGTTCGGCCTCCAGGTCCGATCCGGCGGCGAAGGGCGTGGCGCCGATGAAGCCGGCGATCCCGTCGCTGGACCGCACCGCCACCTTGGCGTGATCCAGGCTCTTCAGGCGGAAGGTGAATTCCGGCGCCAGGTCCGGATGGCTCGACCCGCCGCCCTTGTTGTCCGGATTGCCGGTCTGGTCGACGAAGTTCTCGATCACCCGATGGAACAGCAGGCCGTCATAGACGCCTTCGCGCGCCAGCAGCTTCACCCGCTCGACCGACTTGGGCGCGAAGTCCGGCCGCATCTCCACGACGATCCGCCCCTTGCTGGTGTCGATCACCAGCGTGTTCTGCGGGTCCAGCGGACGCCAGTCGGCGGCGAAGGCGGGAAGGGCGAGGAGGGCCGTGGCGGCGGCGAGGGTGAAGATGCGGATCATGCCTCGACTATTGGCGAACCGGCCGCCGGCGCCCAGGGGGAGGCTGGCGGAAAAGCGCCGCCGTTCCGCAGGCCGCAAGCCTTACTAAGATGTAATGCAAGCTACCTTGTGATGCACGCTACCATGCGCTACTCGATAGCGGGAACTGGAGGTTCGCGTTGTGGCGGAAGCCGTGCAAGTCCAACTGAAGAAGGGGGTGCTCGAGCTCTGCGTGCTCGCCTTGCTCTCCTCGCATGACAGCTACGCCTACGAGATCGCGAGCCGGCTGGCTGAAGGGATCGATATGGGGGAAGGCACCATCTATCCGCTGATGCGGCGGATGCAGAGCGACGGCCTGGTGGAGACCTACCTGGTCGAGAGCCCCTCGGGGCCGCCGCGCAAATATTACAAGCTGACCGAGGCCGGCAAGGCGAGCTTCGTCGCCCAAAAGGCCGAATGGGCTGCGTTTTCCCGCGCGGTCGAAAACATCCTGGGAGACGCCTGATGAACCGCCAGGCCTTCATCGACCGCCTGCGCCTGGGGCTTTCGGGCCTGCCCGCCGCCGCCATCAACGAGGCGGTCGCCGATTATGAAGCCCACTTCGCCGAGGGCGCGGCCGCCGGCCGCACCGAGGATGAGGTCGCCGCCGCCCTGGGCGATCCGGCCCGCCTGGCCCGCGAACTGCGCGCCGAGATCGGCCTCAAGAAGTGGGAGGAGACCCGCAATCCGACCTCGGCGGCCGGGGCGATCTTCGCGGTCCTCGGCCTTGGGGCCATCGACGTCCTGGTCCTGCTGCCGATCCTGATGGCGGTGGGCGGGACGATCTTCGGCTGCATCGTCGCGGCGGTCGGCGTGTTCGTGGCCGGGGGCGTGGTCTTCGCCGCCGGGCCGTTCTTCGATCCGCCGGGCGGGCCGGCTGCGGCCCTGCTGGCCGGCATCGGCCTGATGGCCCTGGCGTCGTCGGCCGCGGCGGTCCTGACCATCATCGTCGTCGGCATGGTCAACGCCCTCGTCTGGTACGGCCGGCTGCACTACCGGCTGCTGAAGCCGGCCATCGACCCCGCCCAGGCGCAGGCCTGAACAAGGAGGCCCATCCATGATCCGCGTTCTCGTCCTCATCGCCGTGGCCGGTTTCCTGGCCGGCGTCGTCGCCCTGGCCGGAGCTGCGGCCCTCGGCGGCCCGGAGCTGGCCGCCCGCAATTGGCGCTGGCTGATCTTCGACCACGACGACCGCTGGGATCGCCGCTGGGACCATGCGGCGGCCGTCAGCGTCGGCCGCCGCGGCGACCTTGGCGAACCGGCCTCCCGCGAACTGGCCTGGGACGGCTCGTCCCGCGCGGTCTTCGAGCTTCCGGCCGTGATCGACTATGTCCAGGGCCCCGAGGCCAAGCTGGTCATCAAGGGCCCGCGCGAGGTGGTCGACCGCGTCGCTCTGGCCGGAGGCAAGCTCTCCCTCGACGGCCCCATCTTCGGCGGCGCGCGCCTGCGCATCACCATGACCGCCCCGAACGTGACCGCCTTCGAGATCGGCGGCGACAGCCGCCTGGACATTCGCAGCTTCCGCCAGGATCGGCTCGACCTGGAGGCCAGTGGGTCCTCCGAGGTTTCGGTCGAGGGCCAGGTGAGGAACCTGGAACTGGAGCTCTCCGGCTCCAGCGAGGCCGACCTCAGCCGGCTGGCGGTCGAAAACGCCGATGTCGACCTGTCCGGCGCGGCCGAAGCCTCCATCGCGCCCACCGAGGCCGCCAATCTGGAGGTCTCCGGTTCGGCTTCCGTGCGCCTGGCCACCCGGCCCAAGCGCCTGGCGACCGACGTCGGCGGCGCGGGCTCGGTCACCTTCGAGGACGGCGGCAAGGCCTCCGGCGCCGCTGCGCCCGTCTCCCGCCGCGCGCCGGCTCCGAATGAGGCCTAAGCCCGAAGCGCCTTGATCAGCACCGGCGCCAGGCCCTTGGCGATGACGGCCACCCCCTTGGCGTTGGGATGGAAGCCGTCGCGCTGGTTGAGGGCGGGGTTCTGCGCCACGCCCGCCAGCAGGTTCGGATAGAGCGCCACGCCCTGCGCCTTGGCCAGGGCCGGGAAGATCGCCGCGAACTCCTGGGCGTAGGCGCGGCCGATCACCGGCGGCGGCTGCAGCCCGGCCAGCACCACCCGAATCTTCCGGGCCTTCAGCCGCGCGAGGATCTTCTCCAGGTTGGCGCGGGTGCGCCTGGGGTCGAGCCCTTGCAGCAGGTCGTTGCCGCCCAGGGCCACCAGGCAGAGCGAGGTGTCGCGCTGGACGCTGAAATCCACCCGCGCCAGGCCGCCGGCCGTGGTGTCGCCCGAGACCCCGGCCCCGCGGATCACCGCCCTGGAGCCCAGCCGCCGCAGTTCGGCCTGGAGCTGGGCGGGCAGGGCCGCGCTGGCCGGCAGGCCGAAGCCGGCGGTGATCGAATCGCCCAGCAGGGTGACGACCGGCGTCCCTTGCGCGAACGCGGCCGCCGGCGCCGCCGACAGGGCGCCGGCGAGGAAGGTTCTGCGTGTCTGCAAAAGCATGGATGTCCTGGCCATTCCGCCATCCTAATCTAGGCCATAGCCCGCCAAGCTCAATCCATCGGAGACCGCCCTTGTCCGACGTTCCGCCGCTCGCCGTCCGCAACGTCTCGCTGACGCTTCCCTCGGCGGCCGGGCCGGTGGATATCCTCAAGGACCTGAGCTTTTCCGTGGCGCCGCGCGAGCGGGTGGCGATCACCGGCCCGTCGGGCTCGGGCAAGTCCAGCCTCATCGCCCTGGCCGCCGGGCTGGAGCGGCCGACCGGCGGCTCGGTCGAGCTGCTGGGCCAGGATCTGGCGCGCCTGGACGAGGACGGCCGCGCCCGCCTGCGCCGCGGCCGGGTCTCGCTGGTCTTCCAGGTCTTCCACCTGCTGCCGAACATGACCGCGCTGGAGAACATCGCCGCGCCGCTGGAGATCGCCCGGCGGCCTGACGCCGAGGCCGTGGCGCGCACCTGGCTGGAGCGGGTGGGCCTGGACGGCAGCTTCGCCGCACGGTCGCTCAACGAGGGCTTCTCCGGTGGCGAGAAGAAGCGCAACGAGATCGC
>MEEW01000112.1 GCA_001724985.1 Phenylobacterium sp. SCN 69-14 | reverse complement strand
CGGCGTCCGCGCCGCCGGCGGCGCCGGCCGCGGCGTCCGCCACGCTCTTCGCCGTCCTCGTCTTCCTCGTGATCCTGGAAGCGATGCTCGGCCTCGTCGTCGTCGCTCGCCTCCCGCTCGATGTCGAGTTCGTCTTCGTCCTCCTCGGCCTCGTCCTCGAAGGCGTCGTCGAAGTCGTCTTCCACCGGCTCGTAGGGCTGGAGCGGCGCATGGGCCATGGGCGCATGCTCGGGCCGGGTTTCGCTGGCCGTGCGCTCGACCTCGTGGTCGGCGTGGGCCAGGCCGTCGTCGATGGCGATGGTGACGAACAGCCCCAGGGTCTCGTGCAGGCGCGCCAGGTGGTTGCGCTTTTCGTTGAGGATGTAGAGGCCGACGGCGCGCGGAACCTTCAGGGTGGCTTCGCCGCCGCCCTTCAGGGCCTCGCTTTCGACGGCGCGCAGGGCCGACAGGGCGCTGGACTCGACCGAGCGCACGCGGCCGGTGCCGGCGCAGTGCTCGCAGATGTGGGTGGTGCCTTCCAGCACGCCGGAGCGGCGGCGCTGGCGGCTGATCTCCATCAGGCCGAACGAGCTGATCTTGCCCATCTGGACCCGGGCGCGGTCGTCCTTGAGCGCGTCCTTCAGCTTCTTCTCGACGGCGCGATTGTTCTTGGCCTCATCCATGTCGATGAAGTCGATGACGATCAGGCCGGCCAGGTCGCGCAGGCGCAACTGGCGGGCGGCCTCCTCGGCCGCTTCCAGATTGGTCTTGAGGGCGGTGGCCTCGATGTTCCGTTCGCGGGTGGCGCGGCCGGAGTTGACGTCAATGGCGACCAGGGCCTCGGTCTGGTTGATGACCAGATAGCCGCCGGACCGCAGCGGCACGACCGGCGAATAGATCTGGCTGAGGTGGTCTTCGACCCGGTGCTTGACGAACAGCGGGGCGGCCTCGCGGTAGGGCTGCACCTTCTTGGCCTGCGACGGCATCAGCATGCGCATGAAGTCGCGCGCTTCCTTGAAACCGGCCTCGCCCTCGACCCAGACCTCGTCGATGTCCTTGTCGTAGAGGTCGCGGATGGTGCGCTTCACCAGGTCCTCTTCCTCATAGATGAGGGCGGGAGCGACCGAATGCAGGGTGGTGTCGCGGATGTTCTCCCACAGGCGCAGGAGATATTCGTAGTCGCGCTTGATCTCGGCCTTGGTGCGCTTGGCGCCGGCCGTGCGGACGATCAGCCCCATGCCGTCCGGCACGTCCAGGCTCTGGACCACGCCCTTCAGGCGCTTGCGGTCGGTGGCCGCGGTGATCTTGCGGCTGATGCCGCCGCCGCGGGCCGTGTTCGGCATCAGCACGCCATAACGGCCGGCCAGGGAGAGATAGGTGGTCAGGGCCGCGCCCTTGTTGCCGCGCTCTTCCTTGACGACCTGGACCAGCATGATCTGCCGGCGGCGGATCACTTCCTGGATCTTGTAGCGACGCATCAGCCGCCGGCGGCGGCGGGCGACCTCTTCCTCCATGACGTCGTCTTCGTCGTCGCTGACGGCGCTGTCTTCGTCATCGTCCTCGCCGCGCGCGCGCGCGTCGGCGAAGTCCTCTTCCTCGTCGGCCTCTTCGCGCAGCAGGGCTTCGCGGTCGGCGACCGGGATCTGGTAGTAGTCGGGATGGATTTCGTTGAAGGCCAGGAAGCCGTGGCGGTTGCCGCCGTACTCGATGAAGGCCGCCTGCAGGGACGGCTCAACGCGAGTCACCTTGGCGAGATAGATATTCCCTCTGAGCTGCTTCCTGTTCTGGCTTTCGAAATCGAATTCTTCAACACGCGATCCGTCGACCACCACGACACGCGTCTCTTCGGCGTGTGCGGCGTCGATCAACATCTTCTTGGACATCAAGTACGTCTCCGAGGCGCGCCACGAACGCAAGGTTCGGGCGCCGCCGGTCTGTCAGGAGGGCGCGCACGCCACCGTCCGTCGCATTGCCGAGAGCGGCAAGGCGGGCGGTAGGCCGGAAAAGGGCTCGAGCGGCGCTGCCCATTGGTGTGTTCCCAGGCGCGCCCAACGATAGGCGCGGATCGGATGGGGCGTCGTCGCCGAAAGGGGCGGAACCGACGCGGGCTTGTTTGGTCGCGCGGAGGGCGACCCTGCGACGCAGGGCGCGGTTCCAGCGCGGCCGGACATTGCAACACTGGCGGCGAAAAGGAAAGCCGCAGCGGGACAGCGTGAAGACGGGGTTAACCGTTTGTCCACGCCGTCACAGGCTATATGGGTGTGACTGTGCAAAAAGTGTAACGGGGCTGCGCGTATGAGCGGCGTGTTCAGGATCAGCGGGCGAAGCGTGCTGGCGGCCGCCGGTGCTATCGTCGGCTGCCTGGCGATCGCGCTCGGGGCCCAGGCGGCCGGAACGCGCGCCGACGTGCTGAAGGTGCGCCTGGGCGGCGACCGGACCGAAACCCGCATCGTGGTCGACCTGGACAAGGCCGCCACCGGCAAGATCGCCTCCAACGGACAGGAAGACCTGCGGGTGGTGATGAACCTGCCCGGCGTTTCGGTGGACAATGAGCTGCAGGGCGCGGGGCTGGGCCTGGTGAAGGCCTGGGTCGTGGACAACGGGCCCGGCGGGGCGCGGCTGCGCGTCGACCTGGCCGGCGAGGCGGTGATCAAGCGCCGCTTCCTGCTGCCGCCGGCCGACGGGGTGCCGAACTATCGCTACGTGATCGACCTGGCCGCGCGCGATCCGGCCAAGGTGAAGGCTGCGGCCAAGTCGGACGCGCGTTTCATCTCGGCCCCGGTTAAGAGCGTCAAGGCGGCCCTGCCGCTGAAGAAGGTCGTGGTGATCGACGCCGGCCACGGCGGCAAGGACCCCGGGACCAAGGGCGCCGAGGGTAATGAGAAGGACGTGACCCTGGCGGCGGCTAAGTCGCTGAAGAGCCAGCTCGAGAAGACCGGCCGCTACAAGGTGGTGATGACCCGCGAGACCGACGTCTATGTCGACCATGCGGTGCGGGTGCAGATCGCGCGGCGGGCCGATGCGGACCTGTTCATCTCGCTGCACGCCGATTCGGGTTCGGACCCGAGCCTGCGCGGGGCCAGCGTCTACACCCTGGCCGACCGGGCCACGGGGCGTTCGGCCAAGTTCGTCAGCAAGGACGACTGGTTCATGCAGGCCGGCACCCATGGCGATCACGGGGTCTCCACCATCCTGCTGGACCTGACCCAGCGGATGACCCGCAATCGCTCGGCGACCTTCGCCGAGGTGCTGCTCGATCGGATCAGCGACCATCAGCCGCTGCTGCGCCGCAGCCATCGCGAGGCGGGCCTGGCCGTGCTGCTGGCGCCCGACGTGCCGGCGGTGCTGCTGGAAATGGGCTTCCTGACCAATTCGGCCGACGAGGCGGTGCTGCGCGATCCGGCGAAGCGCGGGCGGCTGATGGGATCGGTGGTCGACGCGATCGACGACTATTTCGGCCAGACGACCAGGCTCGCCTCCAACTAGGGAGTCCGCGGGACCTGCGACGCGCACGGCCGTTGGCGCCCGGCGCGATGCACGCTAGACCAGCCGCAGCGGCGGGCCATGGCCCCGTGGAGGTCGGTCGGTTTGAAGCCCCCGGAAAGATGGATCGCAATCGCGGGCGTGACGGTGCTGAGCGCCATCGCGCTGGCCGGCTTCGCCCTGGCGATCTATGCGGCCTGGCTGTTCCACGACATGCCCGACGCCACCGACCTGGTCGATTATCGGCCGCCGACGGCGACGCGCGCCTATGCCTGGGACGGCACTCTGATCGGCGAGTTTTCGCGCGAACGCCGCATATACGTGCCGTACGACAATATTCCGCCGCACCTGGTCCAGGCCTTCCTGGCGGCGGAGGACCGCAACTTCTTCAGCCACGGCGGCGTCGACGCCCTGGGCCTCACCCGCGCGATGATGAAGAACGTGGCCAATGCGGCGAACGGCCGGCGGCTGGAGGGCGGCTCGACCATCACCCAGCAGGTCGCCAAGAACGTCCTGCTGACCAGCGAGGCGACCGTCGGGCGCAAGCTGAAGGAAGCGATCCTGGCCGGGCGGCTGGAGCAGACCCTCAACAAGGAACAGATCCTCGAGCTCTATCTGAACGAGATCTGGCTGGGCTATCGCTCCTACGGGGTCGGGGCGGCGGCCTATAACTATTTCGGGAAGTCGATCAGCGACCTGACCCTGGCCGAGAGCGCCTATCTGGCCGCCCTGCCGAAGGGGCCGGACAACTATCACCCCCTGCGCCGCAAGGCCCAGGCCATCGTCCGCCGCAACTGGGTGATCGACCAGATGGCCGACCTGGGCTGGGTGAGCCGCGCCGACGCCGAGGCCGCCAAGCGCGAGGACCTGAAGGTCCAGAAGGCCCCGACCCGGGCCAAGTACCGCGACGCCGACTTCTTCGTGGAGGAGGTGCGCCGCCGGGGCCTGGCGACCATGGGGCAGCGCCTGAACGAAGGCGGCTACTACATGCGCACCACGCTCGACCCGCGGCTGCAGACGGCCGCGCGCGTGGCGCTGATGAACGGGCTGGAGAAATACGACCGCCGCCACGGCTGGCGCGGCGCCTGGGGCCATGTCGACAAGGCCGAGGGCTGGGAAGCGGTCGCCAAGCAGGAGAGCCCGCCTTCGGAGCGGCGCGGCTGGCGCGCGGCGCTGATCACCGACGTCTCGGGCGGCAATGTGCGCGTGCGCCTGGCCGGCGACGGCGGGGCGGGGGCCATCGTCAGCCAGGACGTCGCCTGGGCCAGGGCCGGGAAGGGCCTGCGTTCGGGCGACCTGGTGTTCGTCGAGCCGGTCGAGGGCGGCGCAAGCTTCCGGCTGAAGCAGATTCCGGCGGTCAACGGCGCCCTGGTGGCGATCGAGCCCTATTCGGGCCGCGTGCTGGCCATGGTGGGCGGCTATTCGTTCTCGCTGTCGAACTTCAACCGCGCGACCCAGGCGATGCGCCAGCCGGGTTCGGCCTTCAAGCCGATCGTCTATGCGGCCGCGCTGGAGAACGGCTACACGCCGTCGAGCGTGGTCATGGACTCGGCCATCACCCTGCGCGGCGCCGGCGGCCAGGACTGGACGCCCGAGAACTACAACCGCCGCTATTACGGCGCCCTGACCCTGCGCCGCGGGCTGGAGCTGTCGCGCAACGCCATGACCGTGCGCCTGGCTCAGGGCGTGGGCATGAGCCGCATCAGCGACCTGGCCGTGAAGATGGGCGTGGTCAAAAAGATGGACAAGGTGCTGGCCATGGCGCTGGGGGCGGGCGAGACCACGCCCTTCCGGCTGACCGCGGCCTATGCGGCCTTCGTCAACGGCGGGCGGCGCGTCGAGCCGCACCTGATCGAACTGGTCCAGGACCGCAACGGCGAAACGATCTTCCGCGGCGACAAGCGCGACTGCCCGCGCTGCAACGCCGCCTTCAACGGCGACGAGAGCCCCCGGGTCGCTCCGGATGGCGACCAGGTCATGGACCCGATCACCGCCTATCAGATCACCTCGATGCTGCAGGGCGTGGTCCAGCGCGGCACGGCGACCTCGGCCCTGGTGCTGAACCGGCCGGTGGGCGGCAAGACCGGCACCACCAACGAATACCGCAGCGCCTGGTTCGTCGGCTTCACGCCCCAGGTCGTGGCCGGGGTGTTCGTCGGCTTCGACGACAACCGCAGCCTGGGCGAGGGCGAGACCGGCACCACCGCGGCGGTGCCGATCTTCGTGGAATTCATGCAGGACGCGGCCAAGCCGTGGCCCAAGACCGAGTTCAAGGCTCCGGCCAACGCCAAGTTCGCCACGGTGCGCGGCATCCGCGAGGCCTTCCGCCCGGGCACCGAGCCGAAGGTGATCCAGGCGCCGCTCGACAGCGGCCTGTCCGGCCCGCAGCCCTACAGCCAGGTCTGGCCCGACGGAAAGCTGACCACGCCCGCCCCCGCCGCGCCGGCCGCGCCGCAGAAGAAGGACGACATGACCGGCCTCTATTGAGGCGGGCGGTGCAGATCGGGGGGCCGCCCTTGAGCCCACGCCATTGTTTTCCTTCGCTTCGCGCGCTATCTGCCGCGGCCCCAGACTGTTTCTGGTTCGGAGATTCCCATGAGAGCGGATGTCGAGGCTGCCAAGGCCGACATCGAGCAGTCGATCGAACTGCTCAGGAGGCGACTTTGACTGGGAACCGGCCCTAAGAAAGCTCGATGAGCTGAACGCCCGCGTCGAGGACCCCACGCTTTGGGACGACGCGGCGGCCGCCCAGGCGATCACCCGCGAGCGGTCCAAGCTGGCCGCTTCGGTCGAGGCCGTGCAGGCGCTGGAACGCGACCTGGCCGACGCCGTCGGCTATGCCGAACTGGCCGACGAGGAGGGGGACGAAGGCTCGCTCGACGAGGCCCGCGCCCAGCTCAAGGCGATCAAGGACCGCGCCGCGCGGGCCGAGCTGGAGGCGCTGCTCTCCGGCGAGGCGGACGGCAACGACGCCTTCGTGGAAATCAATTCCGGGGCCGGCGGCACCGAGTCCAACGACTGGGCCGGGATGCTGCTGCGCATGTATTCGCGCTGGGCCAACGCCCACGGCATGAGCGTCGATTTCCTCGAAGAGACGCCGGGCGAACAGGCGGGCATCAAGTCGGTGACCCTGCAGATCAAGGGGCCGAACGCCTATGGCTGGCTGAAGACCGAGGCCGGCGTGCACCGGCTGGTGCGCATCTCGCCGTTCGATGCGGCGGCCAAGCGGCACACCAGCTTCGCCTCGGTCTGGGTCTATCCGGTGGTGGACGACGCCATCGAGATCGAGATCAACCCCGCCGACGTGCGCACCGACACCTATCGCGCCTCGGGCGCGGGCGGCCAGCACATCAACAAGACCGACTCGGCCGTGCGCCTGACCCACATCCCGACCGGGGTGGTGGTGGCCTGCCAGATGGGCCGCTCGCAGCACCAGAACCGCGAGGAGGCCTGGAAGATGCTGCGCGCGCGGCTCTATGAGCTGGAGCTGCAGAAGCGCGAGGCCGAAGCCGCCGCCCTGAACGACCAGAAGACCGACATCGGCTGGGGCCACCAGATCCGATCCTATGTGCTGCAACCGTATCAGATGGTGAAGGACCTGCGGACCAATGTCGAAACCTCCGACACCCAAGGGGTGCTGGACGGCGATCTCGACGAGTTCATGGGCGCGTCCCTGGCGCAACGCGTCGGCAACACCCGCGACGGGGCGGGGGCGTAGGGGATGGCAGATGCTCCCCCCTGGGGGAGCTGTCGGCGAACGCCGACTGAGGGGAACGCCTGACTCAGCAGAGCCCCCTCCGTCTCGGCGCGCGCGCCGATCCACCTCCCCCAGCGGGGGCGGATTTATCGAGAGATGCGTGAGGGCTGTGTGATGCAGAAGGTCCGGTGCGAGTGGGGGCTGGGCGGGGTCGAGTTGTTGCGCGGCCAGGCGGCGGTGATGGTGATCGTCGACGTGCTGTCGTTCTCGACGGCGGTGGACGTGGCGACGCACCGCCAGGCGCGGGTCCATCCGTTCCCCTGGGGCGATGACGCCGCCGCGCGCGACGAGGCCGCGCGGCTGGGCGTGCGGCTGGTGTCCGGCCGCCGGGCCGGAGGTCAGCTCAGCCTGTCGCCCGCCAGCCTGATGAAGCTGAACCCCGGAGAGCGGTTGCTGCTGCCCTCGCCGAACGGGTCGCGCTTGTCGCTGGCCTGCGGCGAGGCGGTCGTGATCGCCGGATGCCTGCGCAACGCCGGCGCGGTGGCGGCCAAGGCGCTGGAGCTGGCGCAGGGCGGAGACATCGCGGTCATACCGGGCGGCGAGCGCTGGGCCGACGGCTCGCTGCGGCCGGCGATCGAGGACCTGATCGGCGCCGGGGCGATCATCGAGGCGCTGGGTCTGGAAGGCGAGCCCGAGGCGGCGATGGCGCGCGATGCGTTCCGCGCCGCGCGGCCGAACCTGAAGGCCGTGCTGTTCGGCTGCCGGTCGGGAATCGAGCTTTGCGAGCGTGGCTATGAACGCGACGTCGAAATCGCGGCGGAACTGGACGTCAGCCGCTGCGCGCCGGTGCTGACGAACGGCGCCTACGAGGATGCGGCGACTTAGGCGCTTTGGGCTTCCGGCTCGGGGGCGGCGAGGGCGACCGGGGCGGGGCGCTGGAATTTCAGGCTGCGGCCCTGGAAGAAGGCGCCGGTCTCGACCGAGAGCTGTTCGTGGGTGATGTCGCCGTCGACATGGGCGGCGCCGTGGAGGCGGACCTGCTTGGCGGTGATCGAGCCGATCACGCGGCCGCGGACATCGACGCTCTCGGCCTGGATGGAACCTTCGACATGGCCGGTCTCGCCGAGGGTCAGGCGCTCGACCCGCAGGTCGCCGCGGATCACGCCGTCGAGATGCAGTTCGCCTTCACCGCTCACCGAGCCTTCGATGACCAGATCCTGGCCGATGAGCGAGGCGGCCTTGGGCGCCTTGGCGCCGGACGGGGCGGAAAGCTCCTGAGCCTTGTCGGCCTTATTCGCCTTGGAGAACAT
>MEEW01000111.1 GCA_001724985.1 Phenylobacterium sp. SCN 69-14 | reverse complement strand
AACCAAAACGCCTCGCCATCGCTGCCATCGCAAGAAAGCTCGTCGTCATCGCTAACGCCAAACTACGCGACCATCACCAACAACTGACTTGATGACATCTGCATCATGGGCGGCGGCCGGCTATTGCCAGGGGGCCGGGGCTTCCCTGGCCATCATGTCCTCGAAGGTCGGGCGCGGGCGGACCACGGCGTAGGCGCCGCCCTTGACCAGCACCTCGGGGACCAGCAGGCGGCTGTTGTATTCGCTGGACATCACCGCGCCGTATGCGCCGGCGCTGAGGAAGGCCACCAGGTCGCCGGCGGCCAGCGGCGGCAGGGCGCGGTCGCGGGTGAAGGTGTCGCCGGTCTCGCAGATCGGCCCGACCACGTCATAGACCACCGGCTCGCCCGCGCGCGGGCGGACCGGGACGATCTCGTGATAGGCGTCGTACATGGCCGGCCGGATCAGGTCGTTCATGGCCGCGTCGAGCACCACGAACCGGCGCCCTTCCGGCCGCTCGTGGATATGCTGGACCTGGGCGACCAGCACCCCGGCGTTGGCCGCGATCATCCGGCCCGGCTCGAAGGCGTAGCCGATGTCCAGCCCCTTCATGGCCTTGGCGATCATCCGCGCATAGTCGGCGGGCGGGGGCGGTTCGGGCTGGTTGAAATAGGGGACGCCCAGGCCGCCGCCGAGGTCGAGGCGCTGGACCGACAGCCCCTCGCCGCGCAGGCGTTCGACCAGGCCGCGCATCTTGGCGAAGGCCTGCTCCATCGGGGCCAGGTCGGTGATCTGGCTGCCGATGTGGCAGGTGACGCCGACCGGATCGAGACCGGCGTCGTTGGAGGCGTTGGCGTAGAGCCGCTCGGCCTCGGAGAACGAGACGCCGAACTTGTTGTCGGACTTGCCGGTCGAGATCTTGGCGTGGCCGCCGGCCGAGACGTCGGGATTGACGCGGATGGCGATGGTGGCGCGGGCCCCTAGCGAGCGGGCGACCTGGCTGACCAGCTTCATCTCCGGCTCGGATTCGACGTTGATCTCGGCGACGCCGGCCTGGAGGGCGAAGGCGATCTCGCCGGCCGTCTTGCCGACGCCGGAAAAGACGATCTTCCCGGGCGGGACGCCGGCGGCCAGCGCGCGGCGGATCTCGCCCTCGGAGACCGTGTCGGCGCCGGCGCCGAGGGCGGCGAGGGTGCGCAGCACGGCGAGGTTGGAATTGGCCTTCACGGCGAAGGCGATCAGCGGCTCGCCGCCATGGCCGTCCCCGATCCCCTCGGCCACCAGGGCGTCGCGCAGCACGGTGTAGTGCCGCTCCAGCGTGGCGGTGGAATAGACATAGACCGGCGTACCGACCGCCGCGGCGATGTCGGCGAGGGCGACGCCTTCACAGAAGAGCTCGCCCTCCTTGAGCTCGAAATGGTTCATCGCGGATCGGCGTCGGGGGTCTGTGCGGCGTCGCCCGGCGTCGCCTGGGGCGGGGCGGGGCGGTCGTTGCGGTTGCGCGGATCGACCGTGCGCACCGAGCGCGACGAGGCCGAGCCGGCGTCGGCGCCGGTCGCGCCCTTGCCGAACATCGGGCCGGGGCGTTCCAGCTCGCCCAGCTTGCCGCAGCCGGCCAGGGCCAGGGCCAGGGCGCCGGCCAGGGCGGCGACGGCGAGGGGATGAAGGGTCATTGCAGAATCTCCTTCCAACGGGCGATCTGGGCGCGGACCTGCTCGGGCGAGGTTCCGCCGTAGCTCTTGCGGCTGGCGGCCGAGGCTTCCGGGGTCAGCACCTCGTAGACGGCCGCGGTGATGCGCGGCTCGATGGCCTGCAGTTCGGCCAGCGGCAGGCCGGGCAGGTCGACGCCCAGGGTCTCGGCCCGCTTCACCGCCGCGCCGGTGACGTGGTGGGCGTCGCGGAACGGCATGTCGAGGGTGCGCACCAGCCAGTCGGCGAGGTCGGTGGCGGTGGAGAACCCGGCGCCGGCGGCCAGGGCCATGCGCTCGGCGTTCGGCTCCAGGTCGGCGACCATGCCGGCCATGGCGGCCAGCGACAGCTCCAGGGCGTCGAAGGCCTCGAAGGTCGGGACCTTGTCCTCCTGCATGTCCTTCGAATAGGTCAGCGGCAGGCCCTTCATGACCACGGTGAGCTGGGTCAGCGAGCCCAACACCCGGCCGACCTTGGCGCGGACCAGCTCGGCCGCGTCGGGGTTCTTCTTCTGCGGCATGATCGACGAGCCGGTGGTGAAGGCGTCGGTCAGCTTCACGAAGCCGAACTGCGGCGTCATCCAGATCACGATCTCTTCGGCCAGGCGCGATAGGTGCACCGCGCAGAGGCTGGCGGCCGACAGGCTCTCCAGGGCGAAGTCGCGGTCGGAGACGCTGTCCAGCGAATTGGCGGTGGGACGCGCAAAGCCCAGGGCCTGGGCCGTCGCGTGGCGGTCGATCGGGAAGGGCGACCCGGCCAGGGCCGCGGCGCCCAGCGGGCACTCGTTCATCCGCGCGCGGGCGTCGGCGAAGCGCGAGGCGTCGCGGCCGAACATCTCGACATAGGCCAGCAGGTGATGGCCGAAGGTGACGGGCTGGGCCGGCTGCAGGTGGGTGAAGCCGGGCATCAGGGTCGCGGCATGCGGCTCGGCCTTGGCGAGCAGGGCGCCCTGCAGGGCCCTGATCTGGGCGATGGTGCGGTCGCAGGCGTCGCGGACCCACAGGCGGAAGTCCAGCGCCACCTGGTCGTTGCGCGAGCGGGCGGTGTGCAGGCGCCCGGCCGCCGGGCCGATCAGCTCGCGCAGCCGCGCCTCGACGTTCATGTGGATGTCTTCGTATTCGTCGCGGAACGGGAAGGTCCCGGCGGCGATCTCGGCCTCGATGGCGGCCAGGCCCCCCTGGATGGCGGCCTCGTCCTTGCTTGTAATCACGCCCTGCTTGAGCAACATCGCCGCGTGCGCCCGGGACCCGGCCAGGTCCTGGGCGGCCAGCCGCTTGTCGAAGCCGATGGAGACGTTGATCGCCTGCATCAGCTCGGCGGGCTTGGCGGAGAAGCGCCCGCCCCACATGGCCTGGCCTTGGGCCTGTCCCTGGGCCTGGCCGTCTGCGGCGTCGCCGGTAGCAGTCGAGGAAGTTTGCGTCATATGACCGATAAGTCTGGAGAGAAGTCCGCCGGCGAACCTGGGGGCTTCCCGCTGAAATGGGGCCTGCGGGGCGCCGCCGTGGTCGGCGTCGCGGCGGTTGTCTACATCATCGCCCAGGCCTCCATAACCCCCCAGCAGAAGAGCGCGCTCAAGCCGCTGGCGCGCGGCGAGATGGCCAAGTTCGTGGTTCCGGCCGAGGCTGCTCCACCGCCGGCCGAAAGCTTCCTGGACGCTGGCGGCCAGAGCCGCAGGATCGCCGACTTCAAGGGCAAGGTGGCGGTGGTGAACCTGTGGGCGACCTGGTGCGCGCCCTGCGTCATCGAGATGCCGACCCTGGCCAGGCTGGCCGCCAGCTACCAGGGCCAGCCCGTCGAGGTGGTGGCGGTCAGCATCGACCGGCCCGAGGACGAGGCCAAGGCGCGCGCCTTCATCGCCAAGCACGGGCCGCTGGCCTTCTATCACGACCCCAAGATGGCGCTGCCCTTCGCCTTCAAGCCGGTGGCGGCGGGCATGCCGACGACGATCATCTATGGCGCGGACGGGCTGGAAAAAGGGCGGCTGGCCGGCGGCGCCGACTGGTCCGGCAAGGACGCCAAGGCCCTTATAGACAAGGTCCTGGCGGAAAATTGAACCATGTTCGCCGTTGACCGGGCCGCGTGCGCGTGTGCAACCTTCGCGCCGCAATCCGGACTTGGGCCTGCGGACGTTCTTCTTCCCGCGCTTGCGGATCGAACCCACCTTCCCAGATGACTGAGATTGTTTCGGGGCGTGCGCTCGCACGCCTCTCGCGGAACGCTTGTCAGGGAGATGAGAGCGTCATGGCCACCGGGACGGTCAAGTGGTTCAACACCACCAAAGGGTACGGCTTCATCCAGCCGGATGACGGGGGCAAGGACGTGTTCGTCCATATCTCCGCGGTCGAGCGTGCGGGCCTTCGCAGCCTCAACGAAGGCCAGAAGCTCGAATTCCAGGAGCGCGAGGAGCGCGGCAAGGTCGCAGCGGTCGATCTGAAGCCGCTCTGAGGCCCGCCGCGACGACGACTTGCGGCGCCGCGCCGGCGGCCGGCGCCGTCTTCGTCAGGCGACTTCCTTCTGCCGGCCGCGCTGGGGCGCGTCGGGGTCGGTCATGACCCGCAGCAGGTTGACCAGCGACGAGCGGGCCTCCTGAGGCAGCCGTTCGAAGGCGCTGAGCAGTTCGAGCGCGCCGGGCGTGCGCATGCGGCTCAGGAGGTCGACGTCGCCCTCGCCGGCCGGGGTGTCGAGGACGTCCATCAGGTCCACAACCCGGCATCGCAAGGCGCGGGCGATCTGGACCAACCGCGAGAACGAGATGCGATTGGCGCCGTTCTCGTACTTCTGGATCTGCTGGAAACTCACGCCGCATTGCTCTGCGAGCGCTTCCTGCGACATGCCTATGGTTCGACGCCGGATTCGCACGGCGGCGCCCAGGGCCACGTCCATCGGGTCGGGGGTCTTGTTCGAAGGCTCAGCAGACATTGTGGTCTCCTCATCCAAGACTTCGGCCGGCGGGGCAAAAGCTCCGAGGTTCGTTTTGGATTCAAGGGAGTTAAGGCCCATCCTCTTGATTTGAAAAGAGTCCTCGTCGCCGCAAGCCGGGTGAATGCCGAGCGTGTTCAGCGAACGCGTTGTGCGAGCTGCAAGTACTCGCGCCGCGAAAGTTCCGTAATCGCGGGAAAATGGCCGTCGAAGGCGCCGCAGATGAGCTGTCGGCGGTCAAAAACGGCCGTCGGCGACCTGCATCTGGCCTGTATCTCATCTGTATGTTGTGGAGAGACCAAGTTCGCACTTGGATCGAATCTTCGAAATCTCGCAGTTCTCTCACCTTAAACGCGAGTGCGGGCGGCTGGCGGCGGGGCCGCCCCGGCGTGATTTCGCTTCTGAGGGGAGCCGATTGTTGGGATACTGAGCCGAACGTGAGTGCGAGTACCGACATGAAGACTTGGCGGCAGGTTGCGGGTTTGGCGGTGGTCGCGGCGCTGGCGGGATGCGCCACCCGCGGCGTCGACGTCGCCGAGCAGGGCGCGGCGCCGAGGCTGGCCAGCGGCGTGGCCCTGGCCGGCAGCGCCGAGACCGGCGCCGGCGCGGCGCTGATCTCGAAGCTGCGCGAGCAGGGCGTCGAGACCGGGCGAGCGGATGCGCCCCTACTGCTGGAAATCGCGTCGGGCGAGCGGCCGTGGCCGGTCGGCGCCTATTCGGGCGCCAGCGCGCCGGACGATCCCTCGGCCTGGCTCGCGCCGCCGTCGCCGCGGCCCTGGTGGGCGCCGAAGCGCGCCAGGGTCTGCACCCTGGAGGCCAGGGTCATCGCCGCCGCGGACGGCCGCGAGGCCTATCGGGTCCGCGCCTCGGCGCTCGGCCGGGGCGAGGGATGCGGCCGCTCGGAAGCGCTGGTCGCAGCGGTGGCCGCGGGCCTTGCCGGCTCAGGCGCCGACCGGCGCTAACGGCAAGGTCAGGGTGAAGGTCGCGCCCTCGCCAGGGGCGCTCGAACAGGCGATTTCGCCGCCGTGCCGCTCGATCACCGCCTGGACGAAGGAGAGGCCCAGCCCCACGCCGTCGACCCGGCGCCCGCCCTGCGAGGCGGCGCGGCGGAAACGCTGGAACAGGCTCCCGATCTGAGCCGCCGACAGGCCAGGCCCCTGGTCGGAGATCGCGCAGGCGACGGCGGGGCGCCCCGCCAGGACGGCCGGCGACAGGCTGCAGGCGATACGGCTGCGCTCGGGCGAGAACTTCACGGCGTTGTCGATCAGGTTGATGAGGGCGCGGGTCAGCAGCGAGCGGTCCGCCTCGACCACATATTCGCCCTCCAGGCCGGAGGTGACGACCTCGATCCCCCGGGCCGAGGATTGGGGCCAGAGATCGTCGACGGCCTCGACCAGCACGTCGCCCAGGTCGAGCGGCTCGATCGCATATTGGTCGCCCTCGGCGCGGGCGAGGTTCACGAAGTTGTCCGCCAGGGCCAGGGTGCGGCGCGCATAGCCGGCGATGCGGCCGGCAAGGTCGGCGGGCGCGCCGAGGCCGGGCGCGCCCAGCAGGGTCAGGATCGAGACCTGGGGCGAGCGCATGTCGTGGGTGAGCAGTTCCAGGATGCGCTCGCGCTGGCGGCCCGCGGCCTTAAGCGCGCTGATGTCGGTGAAGCGGACGATCCATCCGGCCGTGGCGCCGGTCTCGTCCGACAGGGCCGTGCGGCGCAGGTGGAAGGCGCGGCCGTCGCGCGCGGCCAGTTCGATCTCCAGGGTCGGGGCGAGGCTGGGATCGGCCGCTTCCGGCGGGGCGTCGGGGGCGACCAAGCCGATCAGGCCGGTGAGCGGCCGGCCGGTCAGGTCCTCCGCTGAGCGGGCGTGGAACAGGGCCTCGGCCTCGCGGTTGGCGATCAGCACCTGGCCGGTCAGGTCGGTGACCAGGGTGGCGTCGGGCAGGCCGTGCAGGGCGTCGAGCACCAGCCGGCGCAGGTCGCGCGCCCGCTCGATGGCGCTGTGCATGAGCACGAGCTGGCGGTCGATGACGTCGGTCGGCGGGCCGCGGGGCCGCGACAGGGCCGACAGCAGGTCGGGCTCGCGCGAGAAGGCCTGCAGTTCCTGGAACATGTAGGCGCTGGTCGCCTCCAGCCGCCGCCAGCTCCACAGCGGATAGACCAGCAGCAGGCCGGCCAGGGCCGCGGTCGGCGGCAGCCAGACCCGGCCGTGCAGGTGGAAGAGGGCGCTGGCCGCGACGGCCGCCACGCTGAGGCCCGCCCACATCACCAGGTTGAGCCGTGGCCGGAAAAGCAGGAACCCGGCCAGGGCCAGCCACAGAGGCGCCAGGGAGAAGGCCGCCAGCAGCCAGGGCTGGGCCGGCCGGACGGTGCGGCCGGTGAGCAGGGTGTCGAGCAGGTTGGCCTGCAGCTCGACCCCGGACATGATCTCGGTGTGGTGCGACAGCGGCGTGGCGTAGCGGTCGCCCAGGCCATCGCCCGTGGCCCCCACCAGCACCAGCTTGTCGCGCAGGAATTCGGGCGGGGTCTCGCCGCGCAGGACGTCGACGAAGGAGATGGTGCGGAAGTGCCCCGGCGGGCCGGCGAACGAGATCAGCATCGGCGACTCGCGCACCAGGGCCTTCCCCGGCGCCGGGCGGGCGGCGGGCGCGGGCAGGGCCTCGCCGGTCCAGGCGCGCCGCATGAACTCCATCAGGTGCGGCCAGGCCTGGGCCCCGTCGCGCTCGAGCAGATAGGCGCGGCGGATGACGCCGTCGGCGTCGAACTCGACGTTCACCTGGCCAAGGCCCGCCGCCGCCGACCCGATCGGCTCGACCGGCGACACCAGGTCGTAGGCCGCGCCGTTGCGGCCAGGCACCTCAAAGGTCAGCGGCAGGAAGACCGGGGGGCCGAGGCGCAGGGCCGCGGCCAGGGCCGCGTCCGCCGCCGGATCGGCGTCGGGCTCGACCAGCAGCACGTCATAGGCGACCGCCCGCGGCCCGGCCTTGGCCAGGTGCTCCAGCAAGGCCTCGTGCCGCTGGCGCGGCCAGGGCCAGCGGCCCAGCTCGGCCAGGCTGCGGTTGTCGATGGCGACGATGACGATCTGCGGTTCGGGCGCGCGCACGCCCAGCGTGGCGAGCGCGTCGAACACCACATTGTCCGCGCGGTCGGTGACCCGGCTGAAGCACAGGAACAGGACAAGGGCGGTGGCGGCCAGGGCGACCAGCGCCCATTCGGCGATCACCCGGCGGCGCGCCGACCGGCCGGGCGGCCGCGCTGTGCCCCCGGGGTCGCTCAACTGCCGATTTCGAACCGCTCTGGGGGCGACCACTTTTCGACGTGCCGCCCGGCGGCGAAGGTGCGTGACATGACCCGCCACTCATACACGCCCGGCGGCAACTGGGTGAGGGTCAATTCCTGCGCGGTCAGGCCGGCCTCGTCCACGACCGGAACGGCCGCGCCCTGCTGCAGGAGCTGGAAGCGATAGGTGCGCTCGCCGGCGCCGGCCGCGGTCCAGCGGAACCGGTAGCGCCGCACGCCGCCTTCGCTGCTGCTGACGGGGGCGCCGAGGTTCAGGGTGTTGAGGCGGCGCTCGAAGGCGTAGGTCGCCGGCGCGCCCAGCAGGCCGTTCCCGTCGAAGGCGGCGACGCGCAGGAAATAGACGCCGTCGGCCAGGTTTTCGAACTGCAGGTCGCGCGTCTCGGCGAGGGTTTCGTCCAGCACGTCCAGGAAGCCGGCGTCGGCGGCCAGGCGCGCGCGATAGGCGCGGGCGGGCGGGCCCTCGGCGACGTGGAAGCGGACCTGCGCCTCGTCCTGCATCCGGCCCGGATTGTCGATCTTCGGGGGCGGAGCCAGGGCCAGGGCGCCGCTGACGCCCGCGGCCGTGACCAGCGCGCCGAAATTGGCCGCCACCCGGGTCTCCTGCGCCTTGGCGTCGACCGCGACCACGCCTTC
>MEEW01000110.1 GCA_001724985.1 Phenylobacterium sp. SCN 69-14 | reverse complement strand
GGATGCTCCCCCTCTGGGGGAGCTGTCGCGAAGCGACTGAGGGGGCTCTTGAGTTAGGCGGCTTGCAGTTGCTCGAGGGTCGTGGCGAACGCCCAGTCGAGCCAGGGGGTCAGGGCCTCGATGTCCGAGGTCTCGACCGTGGCGCCGCACCAGATGCGCAGGCCCGCCGGAGCGTCGCGATAGCCGCCGATGTCGAGGGCCGCGCCTTCCTTTTCGAGCACGCCGGCCAGCTTCTTGGCGAAGTCGGCCTGGGCGTCGTCGGCCAGGGCGGCGACGCGCGGATCGACCACCTTCAGGCAGACCGAGGTGTTCGAGCGGGTCGCCGGATCGGCCGCCAGGAAGTCGACCCAGGCGGTCTTCCCGACCCAGTCGGCCAGGGCCGCCAGGTTGGCGTCGGCCCTGCGCTGCATCTCGGCCAGGCCGCCGATCTGGGCGCCCCACTTCAGGGCGTCGATGGCGTCCTCCACGCAAAGCATGGACGGGGTGTTGATGGTCGCGCCCTCGAAGATGTCCTTGGCCAGCTTGCCGGCCTTGGTCATGCGGAACAGCTTGGGCATCGGCCAGGCCGGGGTGTGGCTCTCAAGCCGCTCGACGGCGCGCGGCGACAGGATCAGGACGCCATGCGCGCCCTCGCCGCCCAGCGCCTTCTGCCAGGAGAAGGTCACGACATCGAGCTTGGCCCAGTCGAGGTCCTGGGCGAAGGCCGCGCTGGTCGCATCGCAGATCGTGATCCCCTCACGGTCGGCGGCGATGAAGTCGGCGTTCGGGACGCGGACGCCCGAGGTGGTGCCGTTCCAGGTGAAGACCAGGTCGGCGTCCTTGCGCACCTTGGAGAGGTCGGGCAGCGCGCCATAGGGGGCGTCCAGCACCTCGGCCGGCAGCTTGAGCTGCTTGGTCACGTCGGTGACCCAGTCCTTGCCGAAGCTTTCGAAGGCCAGGAGCTGCACGGGGCGCGGGCCGAGCATCGACCACATCGCCATTTCCACGGCGCCGGTGTCCGATCCGGGCACGATGCCGATCAGGTAGTCGTCCGGAACCTCCAGCACCTGACGGGTGCGGTCGATGGCTTCCTGCAGGCGCGCCTTGCCCAGCTTGGAGCGGTGCGAGCGGCCGAGGACGGCGTTCTGGAGATTTTCGGGGGCCCAGCCGGGGCGCTTGGCGCACGGGCCGGAAGAAAACTCGGGGCGAGCCGGGCGCATGGCCGGCTTGGCGAGGGTCGTCATGGCGATGTCTCCCATCCTTACAGATGAGCTGCGCCCCGTTGGGGGGGCGTGGCCCGCGGCGGAGAAACACCGGCTCGCGCCGCAGCGCAAGCGAAAGTTTCGGAAATTCCGCCAGAGGGGGACCGGCCAGAGGAACCGGCGCGTCGCTCAGCCCGGCTTGGTCGCGCGCCGCGCTTTCGCCCGCTTGCGCCAGGCGATCACCGTGCCGATCGCCAGGCAGACGCTGATCGCCAGGAAGTCGAGATTGTTCACCCGCGCATGGAACAGGTCCACCTCGCGCTGGGTGACGAAATAGAACGAATGCAGGGTGAAGAGGATCGCATAGAGGATCATCACCCCGCCCAGCCAGAAGCTGGCGTAGACCACGGCCACGACCAGCAGGCCGACCGCCGTCACGCCGTCGCCGACCAGCCAGACCACCGCAAGGTCGGAATGGGGAAAGAGGAAATCGCCGAGATTGCCCAGCAGGGCGTTGGCCAGAATCAGCCCGCCGCCGATACGCTCGGCTTGCCCGCCCTTCCATAGGGCGAACAGACAAATCCCCAGCGTGAGGATCGTCAATCCAATGGCGATCGGTGAAGTCGGCATGATCCTGCGCCCCTATCGCTGAATAGGGGCGCAGAACCAGTTAAACTATTGCAACCTGGGCGGCGTTTAGCCGACCTGGCGCATTTCGGTCGCTTGCTTGCGCACCATGGTCGGCTTGTCGTGATAGGCCAGCTTGGTGCGGATGCCGAGACGAAGCTGGGCTTCCGCCAGCTCGTTGTGCACGCCGACCATCGCGGAGCGGGCTTCTCCCAGCGCCTTGATGGCTTCGACCATCTTCACCTGAACGTCGTCGGCGAAGACGAGCGAGGCGTTAACCTCCGCGCGGGCCTTCAGCAGGTCCGCGAGCAGTTCGGTGGCCTCGACCATGGCCTGGTCGACAGCCGCTTCCGTCGAAAACAACTTGGTCGCGACGCGTTGCGCCACAAACACTTTCTCCATGGGGAACCCCTCCGAGGAAATTAACCCTAACGGCGTTAAGATAAACCGGAGGTTAAATTCTACCTAGAGGATTCATGTTCCGTTAACCACGTTTTTGTCGCTTGGTGGTTGAAATCGTGTCGAATCGGCCACAGTTCCCCTGTCAAGCGAAGCTGTCGGAAGCGAACCGTTAGGAGAATTGGCCTAGACCGACCCCTCGACGGAAGCTCGAGCCCGATGACAGACCTGCCTCGCACGACCGGACCACGACCACAGATCACCTTCCACGCGCGCGTGGCGGGCGTGGCCCTGATCACCACGGTCGTCGTGCTGGTCGCCGCCTGCCTGACCTTCATGCTCCAGCAGTGGGCCGTGGCCCGCGAGCAGAACCTTCACGCCCATCGCGCCCTATCGGAAATCACCGCCGCCGCGGCCGCCGACGCCTTGGCGGACAAGGACGCGGCCCAGGCGAAGAGCGCCATCGCCACCCTGGCGAACGACGCCAGCGTGACCCAGGCGGTGCTGAGCGACGCCGACGGGAAGCCGCTGGCCGTCTATGTCCGCCCCAAGGCGGCCGCCACCGAACTGGACACGATCCGCACGCCGGTCGCCACCGGCGAGCTGGTGATGACCTTCGAGACGCCGGCGCTCACCGCCCTGCTGCCCCAGTTCATCGCCCTGACCGGCGCGCTGTTCTTCGGCGGCATCGGCGTGGCGCTGTTCCTGGCCCGCGGACTCGCCTCTCGGGTGATCGCCCCGGTGCTCAAACTGTCCGAAGCCATGCATGACGTGGCCGCCAGCGGCAGTTTCGCGCCCGTCGAGGTTGAAGCCGACGACGCCCTGTTCCGCAGCCTGACCGACAGTTTCAACCACCTATTGGCGAAGTTGGACGAGCGCGAGCAGGCCCTCCAGCGCACCCTGCGCGAGCTGGTGGAGGCGCGCGACGCCGCCAACGCCGCCAACGTGCTGAAGTCCCAGTTCCTCGCCAATATGAGCCACGAGATCCGCACCCCGCTGAACGGGGTCCTGGCCATGGCCGAGGTCATGTCCATGGGCGACCTGACGGAGGTCCAGCGCCAGCGGCTCGACGTGATCCGGCAGTCGGGCGGCCTGCTGCTGGCGGTCCTGAACGACGTGCTCGACCTCTCGAAGATCGAGGCCGGCAAGCTGACCCTGCTGGTCGACGACTTCGACCTGGAGGCGGCCATCGCCTCCACCCGCGAGTCGTTCCAGGTCATCGCCCAGGCCAAGGGGCTCGGCTTCGGCGTCGAGGTGGCCGACAGCGCCCGCGGCGCCTGGCGCGGCGACGCCGACCGCATCCGCCAGATCGTTGGCAACCTCCTGTCCAACGCCGTCAAGTTCACCCTGCAGGGCGAGGTCTCGGCCCGCTTCGACGTGGTCCCCGACAGCGGCGCCCTGCGGCTGGTGGTCCGCGACACCGGCGTCGGCATCGCGGTCGAAAAGCAGGCGGGCCTGTTCGAGAAGTTCACCCAGGCCGACAACTCGGCCACCCGCCGGTTCGGCGGCACCGGCCTTGGTCTGGCCATCTGCCGCGAGCTGACCCAGATGATGGGCGGCGTGATCGGCGTCGAAAGCCGCGAAGGCGAAGGATCGGTCTTCACGATCGAACTCCCCCTCGAACGTGGCGAGATCGCCGTCCGGGCCTCGGCCCCCGCCCCTGTCGCCGACGAAGGCGAGGAAGGCGCCCTGCGCCTGCTCGCCGCCGAGGACAATCCGACCAACCAGCAGGTGCTCGCCGCGGTCATGGGCTCGCTGGGCATCGAGATCGACATCGTCGCCAACGGCAAGCTCGCCTTCGAGGCCTGGCGTGACGGCGCCTACGACCTGATCCTCATGGACATCCAGATGCCGGTCATGGACGGCATCGCCTCGGCCCGCGCCATTCGCGCGGCCGAACGCGAGGGCGGGCGCGCCCGCACCCCCATCGTGGCCCTGACCGCCAACGCCCTCTCCCACCAGGTCGAAGAATACCTGGCCGCCGGCATGGACGGCCACGTCGCCAAGCCGATCGAGATCGCCAAGCTCTACGACGCGATCAGCCGCGCCCTCACCGAGGCGGCGACCGTCGGCGCGGCCTCTGCGGCGGCCTGACGGCCCGTCCCCAAAGCTGAACGCCGCACAACGACGGCCTCAGGTCCGTTTCAGATCGCCCGTGGTTTTCTGGGGCCATCGTCGCTCGACAGCGACGTCCAGGTTCAAGGAGACCGTTATGAACAAGATCGTTCTCGCCATCACTGCGGCGGCCGCCCTCGCCGCCACCGCCGCCCCCGCCTTGGCCCAGCCCTATGGCGGCCACGGCCGCAACGACCGCTGGAGCCGCAGCGCCCCGAGCTGGGACCGCGGCCGCCACAACGGCTATTACTACAATAATCGCTGGTATTACGGCCCGCCGCCGCAGGCCTATTACGGCAGCCCGGCCTATCGCCCCGGCTATACGGCCTGGCGGCGCGGGGCGCATCTGCCGCCCTACTACCGCGGCTATGTGGTGAACGACTACTACCGCTACCACCTGCGCCAGCCGCCACGCGGCTACGCCTGGTATCGGGTCGGCGACGACTATCTGCTGGCGGCGATCGCCAGCGGCATCATCTTCGACATCATCACCAACTAGCCCCGAAACGAAGAACGCCCCGGATCGCTCCGGGGCGTTCTGCTATTAGAGGCCCAGCTTGGCCTTCAGGAGCTGGTTGACCGCGCCGGGATTGGCCTTGCCGCCGGTCGCCTTCATCACCTGGCCGACGAACCAGCCGATGGCCTGGGGCTTTTCCTTCACGGCCGAGGCCTGGCCCGGGTTCGCCGCGATCAGGTCCTCGATGATCTTCTCCAGGGCGCCGGTGTCGGAGACCTGCTGCAGGCCCTGCTTTTCGACGATCTCGCGGGCCGCGCCC
Source organism: Phenylobacterium sp. SCN 69-14 (assembly GCA_001724985.1). Taxonomy (GTDB): domain Bacteria; phylum Pseudomonadota; class Alphaproteobacteria; order Caulobacterales; family Caulobacteraceae; genus Phenylobacterium. The sequence goes on along the minus strand of MEEW01000110.1, from coordinate 3,424 downwards.
TCGCCCGCCCACATGCGCTCGAAGACGTCCTTGGCGATCTTGGATGAGATGACGCCCTCCTCGATCAGCGCCACCAGTTCGGCGATGGCGGCCGGCTTCAAGGGGCTGTCCTCGATGGAAAGCCCGCCGGCCGTCAGCTTGGCGGCCAGCTCGTTGGTCACCCAGTTGGCGGTCAGCTTGGCGTCGCGGCCCTTGGCGGCCTCCTCAAAGAAGTCGGCGCGGGCCTGTTCGGTGATCAGCACCCCGGCGTCATAGGCCGACAGGCCGTACTGCGATTGCAGGCGCGCCTTCTTAGCGTCCGGCAGTTCCGGCAGCGAGGCCTCGATGGCCTTCACCCAGGCCGGATCCAGTTCCAGCGGCAGCAGGTCGGGATCGGGGAAGTAGCGATAGTCGTGCGCCTCCTCCTTCGAACGCATCGAGCGGGTCTCGCCCTTGTTCGGGTCGAACAGGCGGGTCTCCTGGTCGATCTTGCCACCCTCCTCCAGGATCTCGATCTGGCGGCGCGCCTCGTATTCGATGGCCTGCTGGATGAAGCGGTAGGAGTTGACGTTCTTGATCTCGCAGCGCGTGCCCAGGTGGCTGAAATCGCCGGTCTCGCGAAACTTCTCGTAGGCGCCGGCGCGGCAGACCGAGACGTTCACATCGGCGCGCAGGTTGCCCTTTTCCATGTCCCCGTCGCAGGTGCCCAGATAGACGAGGATGGTGCGCAGCTTCTTCACATAGGCCGCGGCCTCGGCCGAGGAGCGCATGTGCGGGCGCGAGACGATCTCCATCAGCGCGGTGCCGGCGCGGTTCAGGTCGACATAGGTGGCGTTCGGGTCCTGGTCGTGCAGGCTCTTGCCGGCGTCCTGCTCCAGATGCAGGCGCTCGATGCCGACGGTCACGGTCGCGCCGTCGTCCATCTCGACGATGACCTCGCCCTCGCCGACGATCGGGTCCTTGTACTGGCTGATCTGATAGCCTTGCGGCAAGTCCGGATAGAAATAGTTCTTCCGGTCGAAATGGCTCTTCAGATTGATCTGCGCCTTGAGGCCCAGGCCCGTGCGGACGGCCTGCTCGACGCAATGCCGGTTGATGACCGGGAGCATGCCGGGCATGGCCGCGTCCACCAGCGAGACCTGCGCGTTGGGCCCCGCGCCGAATCCCACCGCCGCGCCCGAGAACAGCTTGGCGTTGGAGGCGACCTGAGCGTGAACCTCCAGGCCCAGAACCACTTCCCATTGGCCGGTGCGGCCGGTGATCAGTTTCGACGTATCGGTCATGGCGCGTTCCTAGCGCCGCCCGCGGGAAAGCGGAAGCCGGGGCGGCGGGAAATCCCTTGCGCGATCCTTCGATCTGACGCGGGAATTCAGCGCCTCCGACCCGGGGGTGCAGGAAACGCACACATGAAGAAGACCATCACCGCCGGCCTGGTCGGCCTTTCGCTGTCGCTGGGCGCGCTTGCAGCCGCGCCGGCCCTGGCCCAGGACGCCCATGGCGACCACGCCGCCGCCCTGTCGGCGGAGAACACCCCGATCGTCGACATCGCCGCCAAGCCCGAAGGCAAGGCCGCGCTCGACAAGAACCTGCCGGGCCTGACGACCCACGAGGCCTACGACCAGTTCAAGAGCATGAGCCTGAAGCAGGTCCAGCCGCTGAGCGGCGGGGCGATCACCGACGATCAGATCAAGGCCCTGCAGGCCGACCTGGACAAGCTGAAATAAGAGATCCGGATCTCAGCCGGACGAAAAACCCCCGCCCTTCCGGACGGGGGTTTTGCATTTCTCGGCCTACCACCAGCGGGCGGGCTTGGCCTTGAAGTCCGCGGCCTTTTCGATGGCGCCGCCGAGCGAGAACAGCGTCCCCTCGTCCAGAGCCTTGCCGATCAGTTGCAGGCCGAGCGGCAGGCCATTGGCGTCGACCCCGGCCGGGATGCTCATGCCCGGCAGGCCGGCCAGGTTCACGGTCACGGTGAAGATGTCGTTCAGGTACATCGCCACCGGATCGTCGGCGTTCTCGCCCAAGGCGAAGGCGGCCGAGGGCGCGGTGGGCGTCAGCAGGGCGTCGACCTTCTGGAACGCCTGGTCGAAGTCGTCGGCGATGCGGCGGCGGACCTTCAGCGCCTTGACGTAATAGGCGTCGTAATAGCCGGCCGAGAGGACGTAGGTGCCGATCAGAATGCGGCGCTTCACCTCGGCGCCGAAACCAGCGGCGCGGGTGTTTTCGTAGGTCTCGGTCAGGTTGCCGCCGTCGACGCGCAGGCCATAGCGCATGCCGTCATAGCGCGCGAGGTTCGAGGAGGCCTCGGCCGGCGCAACGATGTAATAGGCCGGCAGGGCGTACTTGGTGTGCGGCAGGGAGACCTCGACGATCTCGCAGCCGGCCTCCCTGAGCCAGGCGATCCCCTGCTCCCACAGCTTCTCGATCTCCGGCGGCATGCCGTCGACGCGGTATTCCTTCGGGATGCCGATGCGCAGGCCCTTCACCGACTTGCCCACGAAGCTCGGGAAGTCGGGGGTTTCGATGTCCAGGCTGGTGGAGTCCTTCGGGTCGTGGCCCGACATCGACTTCAGCAGGATGGCGGCGTCCTCGACGGTCTTGGCGATCGGGCCGGCCTGGTCGAGCGACGAGGCGAAGGCCACCACGCCCCAGCGCGAGCAGCGGCCATAGGTCGGCTTGATCCCGACCGTGCCGGTGAAGGCGGCCGGCTGGCGGATCGAGCCGCCGGTGTCGGTCGCCGTCGCGCCCAGGCAGATGTCGGCCGCCACCGCCGCGGCCGAACCGCCGGACGAGCCGCCCGGCGTCAGCTTCGCGTTGGAGCCCTCCGCCCGCCAGGGATTGGTCACCGGACCGAAGGCCGAGGTCTCGTTCGAAGAGCCCATGGCGAATTCGTCGAGGTTCAGCTTGCCCAGCATCACCGCCCCGTCACGCCACAGATTGGCGGTGACGGTCGATTCGTAGGTCGGGACGAAATTCCCCAGGATGTTCGAGCAGGCCGTCGAGCGGACGCCCTCGGTGCAGAACAGATCCTTGATCCCCAGCGGCGCGCCGTCCAGGGCGCCGGCCTCGCCCCTGGCGCGGCGGGCGTCGGAGGCCTTGGCCATTTCGAGCGCCTTTTCCGGCGTCTCCAGGACAAAGGCGTTCAGCGGCTTGGCCGCGGCGACCGCGGCGACATGGGCCTGGGTCAGCTCTTCGGACGAGAACGACTTGTCGGCCAGGCCGTCCAGCGCGGCCTTCAAGGTCAGGGAGGTGAGCGAGGTCATGACTATTCCACCACCTTGGGCACGACGAAGAAGCCGTCCACGGTCCGCGGGGCGTTCGACAGCACGCGGGCCGGGTCGCCGCCCTCGGTGACCACGTCCTCGCGCATCGGCAGGGCGAGCGCCACGGCGGAGGTCATCGGCTCGACCCCGTCGGTGTCCACCTCGCCGAGTTGTTCGATCCA
>MEEW01000109.1 GCA_001724985.1 Phenylobacterium sp. SCN 69-14 | reverse complement strand
CAGTCGGCATTCGCCGACAGCTCCCCCAGAGGGGGAGCATCTAGAGGGGCTGAGGATTCAAGGCGATGGGGCGTCAGGCGTCTTCGGTTTCGTTCGGAGAGGCGTCGCCGCCTTCGAAGCTGCGCGGGGCGCGGCGGCGGCGGGGCTTGGGCTTTTCCTCGCCGTCGGCGGCGGGCGTCTCGGCCTTGGGGGCGCGGGGCGTGCGCGGGGCCTTCAGGAAGGCCGGGGCGTGGCTTTCGCCGCCGTCCTCGTCGCGCAGGACAGGGGAGGGGGCGGTCTCTTCGCTCGGCGCGCCCAGGGGGGCGGCCTGCGGTTCGACCACGGCCAGCGGGTCGCGGTCTTCGCGCTCGCGGCGATCCTCGCGGTCGCGGCGGCCTTCGAAGCGTTCACCGCGGGGACGGTCGTCACGGTCGCGGTCGCGATCACGGCGATCCTCACGCTCGCCACGCGGGCGGTCGTCACGTTGGCGATCCTCACGGGGGCGATCCTCGCGGGGACGATCCTCACGACCCTGCCAACGGTCGCGATCGCGGCGGTTTTCGAAACGCTCGCCGCGGGGGCGGTCGTCGCGTTGCTGGCGGTCCTCGCGGCCCTGCCAGCGCTCGCCGCGGCCCTGCTGGCCTTCGCCTTCGCTGTTGTCGCCGCCGCCTTCGGCTTCCGCCGCCGCGGCCGCCGCCGCCTCGGCTTCGGCCGCCGCCTGGGCGCCGCTCTCGTCCTCGAAGTCGATGTCGAGGCCGCCGGAATAGTTGTCGCGGCCGAGAATCTCGGCGGCGGGCTTGGTGGGCTGCATGGCGCGCACGACGCGGAAATAGTGCTCGGCGTGCTGCAGGTAGTTCTCGGCCAGCACGCGGTCGCCGGCCGACGAGGCGTCGCGGGCGAGCTGCTGGTACTTCTCGAAGACGTGCTGGGCGTTGCCGCGCACCTTGACGCCGTCCGGGCCGTTGGAATCGAAGGCCCGATTGGCGTTCTGCTGTTGCGGCTTGCCGCCTCCGCCGCCGCGATTGCGGCCGCGCTGGCGCTTCATACCCTTGAAATCTCTCATTCTTTGTGTCCGCCGCCGCGTCGGTCGTCGCCGGTGTGCGCGCGGCCTATCCTCTCGCCTTGATCGGGCTGCTTGGCCCGTAAGTCCGTGTTGAAGACGTAAGTGTTCTCCGTCGTCCGCCCTGACCTGTAGGCGCGAGACACGCTAAGCCTGCGCGCCTGCCGGAGCGGCTTTCCATCCCGATTTCTCAGGACGGCCCAAACCTCTAGCACCGGCGAATTGGGTGGAGACGAGATAGAGACTTAGCGATTCACTTGCGGGTTTCCAAGGGGTTTTTCACGCCGACCACGACGCGGTCGTGGGTCGACAAGTCCTTGATGGTCCAGACGTCGCCGGCGCCGGCGGCGTTGAACAGAGCCTCGACCGCGTCCTTTTGGTCGTAGCCGATCTCGACGGCGAAGGCGCCGCCGGGCTTCAGCACGCGCATGATCTCCGGCGCGAGGGTGCGGTAGGCGTCCAGGCCGTCGGCGCCGCCGTCGAGCGCCAGGCGCGGATCGTACTGCTTCACCTCCGGCTCCAGGGTTTCGATGACCTCGCTGGCGATGTAGGGCGGGTTGGAGACGACGACGTCGAAGCTTTCGCCCGCAAGGCCCGCCGTCCAGTCGCCGCGGGCGAAGGCGATGCGCGAGGCCAGGCCCAGATTGGCGGCGTTCTCGCGCGCCACGGCCAGGGCCTCGTCGGAGATGTCGGTGGCCAGGCCCTTGGCGGCGGGGCGTTCGGCCAGGATCGACAGGATGATCGCCCCCGACCCGACGCCCAGGTCGAGGATGGTGAAGGGCATCTGTTCGGGGAATTGCTTGAGCACGTAGTCGACGATGACCTCGGTCTCGGGCCGCGGGGTCAGGACGTCGGCGTTGACCGCCAGCATCACCTTCCAGAAGCCCTTGCGGCCGAGGATGTGGCTGACCGGCTCACGGCGTTCGCGGCGCGAGACGTAGTCGGCCAGGCGGGCCTCCTGCTCGGGCGTCAGGGCGCGGTGCGGGTCGGTGACGATGTCGGCGCGGGTGGCGTCGGCCGCGGCCTCGACCAGCAGACGCGCGTCGATCACCGGCCCGGCGATGTGGGCCGCTTCCAGGCGCGACTTGGCCGACTGCCAGGCCTGAAGCAGGGTCATGCTCATGCGGCGGGCTCCAGGGTGGGCGCGGTCACGGCGTCGCCGGTGGAGACGCGTCCGGATGCGGTGACGTGGACATAGACGCCCAGCTTCATGTGCCCGTAGTTGTCGAACAGCGCCTTGGCCACGTCCATGTCGCACTCGGCGGTGGCCGGATCGACGTGGGTGGCCGCGCACCGGACGATGGGCTCGAACACCCGGGCGCGGGCGAAGCCGAGCATCAGCTCCCCGCCCATCCAGTCGTTCTCGGCCCAGGCCGGCCAGCCCTCGACATAGACGTTGGCGCGGAAGCGCAGCGGATCGACGGGGCGGCCGATCTTGCTTTCCAGGTCGCGGACGCTGGCCAGGTTGACGATCGAGACGTCGCCCTTGGGATGGTCCATGAACCGGTGGCCGGGCGCGTCGACGATCCGCAGGGGGCCGCGGAGGTCCTGCGGGCCGATCACCTGGGCGAGCCAGGCGGTGAAGGCTTCGCGGACCGGGGGCTCGGCCAGGGCGCCGGAGAACGGCGGCAGGCCCTCGGCCGTGGCGGTGAGGACGCCGCTGGCCTCGTCATAGGCGGTGCGGGCCTTGGCGACCTGGGGGATGGCCGCCAGGACCGCGAATTTCTGCTTGCTGATCCAGGCCGGCGCGGCCGGATCGAAGCCGGAGGGGCCGTTTTCCACCGCGAACAGGCGATCGCAGGGGAAGGGGCCGCCGGCGGCTAGGTCGGCGTGGCCGAGCCGCTCGGGCGTGAAGCCCTTGACGGGATGGCGATAGAGCGCGGCGACGTGACCGGTCATGGTTCCTCGATAGGCGAATGCGCCAGGTTCGCCCCGGTATAGTCGCGCGCGGGCCGGAAGTCGCCGCCCGCATATCGGGAACGCGGCCGGCGCCGAGGTGTTTCTGGCCCTCCAGGGGCGCTATGGGGATGTGATGGCGCGAAAGAGCGAGAAGGATGGAGCCGGGCGGATCGTGTCGATCGCCTTGCGGGCCGCGCCGTGGCTGGGGCTGGTCGCCATGGCCGAACTGCTGCGCCGGGCGCGCAAGCCCGCGCCGGGGACGCTGAGCGTGGAGGCGGTCGCCTCGCCCCAGGTCTTCGAGGAGGCCGAGCCCGGCCGCGGACGGCTGGCCCAGGGCCCGCACCACATTCCCCTGCGCGGCTGGAAGGACATCGCCTGGCGCACCTATCAGGAGATCGGCCGCGACCGGCTGCCGGCGGTGGCGGGGGGCGTGACCTTCTACACCCTGCTGGCGCTGTTCCCGGCGATCGGGGTGTTCGTCTCGCTGTACGGCATCTTCGCCGACCTGGCTGCGGTCGAGCAGCAGCTTCGCGAGATGTCGGCGGTGTTCCCGCAGGAGGTGGTGCAGATCGTCGGCGAACAGATGGTGCGGCTGGCGACGCGGCCGCAGGCGACGCTGTCCCTGGCCTTCCTGGTCAGCCTGCTGCTTTCGATCTGGTCGGCCAATGCCGGGATGAAGGCGCTCTTCGACGGGGTGAACATCGCCTATGACGAGGAGGAAAAGCGCAACATCGTCCGCCGGACCGCCCTGACCTACCTGTTCACCTTGGGCGCGCTGCTCTTCCTGGTGGTGATGACCGCCCTGCTGGTGGCCGCGCCGGTGATGTTCGAGCGGCTGGGCCTGGGCGCCCTGGCGGCGGTGTGGATCCCGCTGCGCTGGGCGGTGCTGTGGGGCATGGCGGCGGCGGCCTTCTCGCTGCTCTACCGGTATGGGCCTTGCCGGGCGCGGGCCAGGTGGCGCTGGGTCTCGCTGGGCGCCTTGCTGGCGGCGGGCGCCTGGATGGGCGGATCGCTGGGCTTTTCCTGGTATCTCAACAATGTCGCCCATTTCGACGTGACCTACGGGTCGCTGGGCGCGGTTGTGGCGTTCATGACCTGGGTCTGGTTCTCGGTGATGGTCGTGCTGCTGGGGGCCGAGCTGAACGCCGAGATCGAACACCAGACAGCGCTGGATTCGACCACCGGAACGCCGGCGCCGATGGGCGAGCGCGGGGCGGCCATGGCCGACAGCGTCGGGCTGGCGTTCCACCTCGATATCTCGAAGATCAAGCAGAAGGCGGTCGAGGACGGCCGCCGGCAGGCCGAGCGCGTGCGCCGGGCCTTGCAGCGTTAGCCCAGCTCTTCCTCCAGGGCGGCCAGGCGCGCGGCCTGGTCCTCGGCGATCAGCGGATTGATGACGTCGTCCAGCGCCTCGCCCTCGATGATCTTGGCGAGGTTGTAGAGGGTCAGGTTGATCCGGTGGTCGGTCACCCGCCCCTGCGGGAAGTTGTAGGTGCGGATGCGCTCGGAGCGATCGCCCGAGCCGACCTGGCTCTTGCGGCTGTCGGCGCGGGCGGTGTCGAGCGCCTCGCGCTGCATGTCGTAGAGCCTCGCCTGCAGCACCTTCATGGCGCGGGCGCGGTTCTGGTGCTGGGACTTCTCGGACGAGGTGACCACGATGCCGGTCGGCAGGTGGGTGATGCGCACGGCCGAGTCGGTCTTGTTGACGTGCTGGCCGCCGGCGCCGGACGAGCGGTAGGTGTCGATGCGCAGGTCCTGGTCGCGGATCTCGATCTCGACGTCCTCGACCTCGGGCAGGACGGCGACGGTCGCGGCCGAGGTGTGGATGCGCCCGCCGGCCTCGGTCTCGGGCACGCGCTGGACGCGGTGGACGCCGCTCTCGAACTTCAGGCGGCCGAACACGCCCTCGCCGGTGATCGAGGCGATGATTTCCTTGTAGCCGCCGACCTCGCCCTCGGAGACGCTGTCGATCTCGACCCGCCAGCCGTGGTTCTGGGCGTAGCGCTGGTACATGCGGAAGAGGTCGCCGGCGAACAGGGCCGCCTCGTCGCCGCCGGCGCCGGCGCGCACCTCCAGGATGGCCGAGGCGTTCTCGTCCTTGTCCTTGGGGGCCAGCAGCAGGGCGACCTCGCGCTCCAGGTCGGGCAGGCGCTCGCCCAGAGCGGCGAGCTCGTCCTGGGCGAGGGCGGCCATCTCGGCGTCGCCGGCCTTGGCCATCTCCTCCAGTTCGGGCAGCTCCTCGCGGGCGCGGGCGAGGGCGCTCACGGCGTCGGCCACCGGCTTCAGCTCGGCATGCTCCTTGGACAGGCGGACGATCTCGGCCCCGTCGGTCGCCGCGCCCATGCGCGCCTCGATCTCGCGGAAGCGGTCGAGGACCTGATCCAATCTGGCCTGGGGAAGACGCACGGCTGCCGGTCACCTTGTCGAAGAGGGAGGCTTCTCTAACGCCCGAAGACCTTCTTGCCAAACGCGCAGCAAAAAGGGCCCCTCCCGGCGGGAGGGGCCCTTGCGTTCCGCCGGAGCGGAAAACGCCTTAGGCGCGGACGCCGGTCAGCGGGGCGCTGCCGAAGGCGCCGAGCTTGACGTTGCCGCTCATCGAGTCGCCCGACACGGTCGCGCTGAACTCCAGCGTCATCGGCATCGGCTGGGTGATGGCGGTCGACCAGGTCAGGGTGTCGCCCGCGACCTTGCCCTCGATGGTCTGCTCACCCATGCGGCCCTTGGTCGTGCCGGTGAAGGTGTCGCCGCTGGTGGTGATGGAGGCCTCGACCTCCTGCGCGCCCATGGGCGAGTTGATGGTGATCTTCCAGTTGCCGTCCGCGGACATTGTGTCCCTCCCTGGGTTTCGGTCGGGCACCTAACCAAGGCTGGAGAGCAAGTGCAAGAGGTGACGCGGGCGTCATCTTTGACAATGTTCAGTTTGAAAGCGGAGAGCGGTGGATGTTCAGCCCGCGGCGGCGGGGTTGTCCGCGTCATGATCACCGAAGGCGAAGCCGGCCGCGCGCATGGCCTGGACCATGACCACGATCCGGTCGTAGAGCTCGTTGGCGCCTTTCAGCATGCCAGGTTCGGTGAAGACGGCGGTCGGGACGACCAGGCCGCCGGCGACCTTCTCCACGAAGCCGCGCTCGATCAGCCGCTCCAGATAGGTGAGCAGGATTTCGTCTGGCATCGGGATGGTGCGCTTGAGGTCGGCGATCGCCACGGGCCGGCGCGCCGAGTTGGGCGGAAGGGTCCGAAGCTCCGCAAAGCGCGGGTCGCCGATCAGATGCTGGCTGTTCAGCGTCCAGATAGCGGTGAAGACGATGTACTCGATGACGTCGTTGCCGTGGACATGAGCCATCGACGAGGCGTTGCGGACGATCTCGCTGGCGACGATGCGGACGATGGCCCGGCGATTGTCGGTCGTACTGTCGGTTATGGTCGTCACGCGCGCACCTTCGATCTGGCGTCGAAGAAGCCTAGGGCGCCTTTCGCCAACAAGAGGTGAAGCGCCGGCCTATTCGGCGGCCTGAAGCGGCTCCTCGGCCTTGGCCAGTTCGGCGGCCCTGGCCTCGACCAGTTCGACGATGTGGTCGACCATCCGATCGTTGTCCATCTTGTGATCGGGCTTGCCGGCCAGATAGACCATGCCCGCGCCCTTGCCGCCGCCGGTGAAGCCGACATCGGTCATCAGAGCTTCTCCCGGGCCGTTCACGACGCAGCCGATGATCGAGAGGCTCATGGGGGTGGCGATGTGGGCCAGGCGCTGCTCGAGCTTCTCGACCGTGGCGATGACGTTGAAGCCCTGACGCGCGCAGGACGGGCAGGCGATGATGTTCACCCCGCGGTGGCGCAGGCCCAGCGACTTGAGGATGTCGAAGCCGACCTTGATCTCCTCGACCGGGTCGGCCGCCAGGCTGACGCGGATGGTGTCGCCGATGCCGGCCCAGAGCAGCGAGCCCATGCCGATCGAGGACTTCACCGTCCCGGTGCGGGTGGCGCCGGCCTCGGTGATGCCGACGTGCAGGGGGCAGTCGATGGCCTCGGCGAGCTGCTGATAGGCCGCGACGGTCATGAAGACGTCGGAGGCCTTCACGCTGATCTTGAACTCGTGGAAGTCGTTGTCCTGCAGGATGCGGGCGTGGTCGAGGGCGCTCTCGACCATGGCGGCGGGGCAGGGCTCGCCGTACTTCTCGAGCAGATGCGGCTCCAGGCTGCCGGCGTTGACGCCGATGCGCATCGAGCAGCCGTGGTCGCGGGCGGCCTGGATCACTTCCTTGACCCGCGCGGGCGAGCCGATGTTGCCCGGATTGATGCGCAGGCAGGCCGCGCCGGCCTTGGCCGCCTCGATCCCGCGCTTGTAGTGGAAGTGGATGTCGGCCACGAGCGGGACCTTGGCCTCGCGCGCGATGGTGCTGAACGCCTTGGTCGAGTCCTCGTCCGGGCAGGAGACCCGCACGATGTCGGCCCCGGCCTCCTCGAGCTGGCGGATCTGGGCCAGCGTGGCCGCCGCATCCGCCGTCAGGGTGTTGGTCATCGACTGGACCGTGATCGGCGCGTCGCCCCCGACCTCGACCTTGCCGACGCGGATCTTGCGCGAAGCCCGGCGGTCGATGGCGCGCCAGGGACGGACATGGGTGTGGTCTTGCACGGTCATGGCGGGAAAATAGGACCTTCCGCCGCAAAACGCGAGGCTGCTAGGAGATGTCTTCGCCCGGTCTCAGGCCGCCGTCGAGAAGCGCCTGCCAGGCGGCTTCGGCGCTGTCGGCGAAGCGGAAGAGCTCCAGGTCCGCCGGGTGGATCATGCCTTCGGACACCAGCACGTCGAAATTGATCGCCGCACGCCAGTAGGGCTCGTCGAACAGGACGATGGGCAGCGGCGGGCTCTTGTGGGTCTGGCGCAGGGTCAGGAGCTCGAAAAGCTCGTCGAAGGTGCCGAAGCCGCCAGGGAAGACGACCAGGGCGTTGGCGCGCATGGCCAGGTGCATCTTGCGCATGGCGAAGTAGTGGAAGCGGAAGGTCAGTTCCGGCGTCGAATAGGCGTTCGGCTCCTGCTCGAAGGGCAGGGTGATGTTGAAGCCGATGGAGGGGGCGCCGGCCTCGCTGGCGCCGCGGTTGGCCGCCTCCATGATCCCCGGCCCGCCGCCGGTGGCGATCACGTTGTCGCGCGGGCCGCCGTTCTGGAGGATCGCGCCGCCGCGCTGGGAGACGATGCGGCCGAACTCGCGGGCGGCGGCATACCAGCCGGCGTGACGGCCAGGCCCGGTCTCGGCGATCCGCGCGCTGCCGAAGACGACGACGGTGGAGCGGACGCCCCAGACGCGCAGCGCTTCCTCGGCCTTGGCGTATTCGAGCAGGAAGCGCAGGCCCCGCATGGAGTCGCCGAGCAGGAAATCCTCGTCCAGCGCCGCCAGCCTGTAGGAGGGGGACGCCATCTGGGCCGCATTGCTGGGGGGCGCCTTCGCCGTCATGCCGAACTCCTCCTCGACTCGAAGAGCGGCAACTTCGCCGAGACGACGGGGAGAAGCTAGTCCAGCAGCTTGCCGGCCTGGATGGTCGGGGCCGGCATCAGGCCCTTGTTCAGGCCGCCGACGAACACCTGGAAGGCGGCCGGTTCGGAAACCTCGAGGCTGAGGCCGCCGCGGTTGGGCACGCGATA
>MEEW01000108.1 GCA_001724985.1 Phenylobacterium sp. SCN 69-14 | reverse complement strand
GGATGGTCGAGGACATAGCGCGCCAGGGCCTGGCCGCCGGCCCAGGCGAAGGCCCAGAAGGGCGGGGGCAGGCCGATCTCGGCCAGGGCCTCCTCGGTCATGCGCCAGATCGGCGTCACCTCGTCGGCGAGGTGCAGCGAGAGTTCCGGCGTGTGGGGCGGGGACTGGACGCGGGTGTTTTCGAGAATGAAGGCGCGGCGGCCTTCCAGGGACTGGATGATCACGCCCGACCCATAGCATGACCGCCGCGCGGGCAAAGCGGAACCATGGGCGCAGCCCGGCCATTACTCCGAAAACGGAGGCCGGGATCATGAGCGTCGACCAGGGATTGAAAGCGCCGAACCCGCTGTTCGCCGCCCGCATCGCCGGGGTGGCCTGGCCGGCCATTGTGCTGCGCGGGCTGATCGGGATCGGGTTCGGCCTGCTGGCGGTGTTCTCGCCGGTGACCACGGCGCTGTCGCTGGTCATCGTCTTCTCGATCTATCTGATGGCCGACGGCCTGCTGGCGATCGTCAGCGCCTTCAAGGCCGCGCGCCAGCGTCACGCCTGGGGCCTGATCGCCCTGGAGGGCCTGGCCAGCATCGCCGCCAGCGTGGCGATCTTCGTCTATCCGGGCCTGGGCATGGCGGTGTTCGCGGTGATCCTCGCCGTTTGGTCGCTGCTGGCCGGCGGGGTGAAGCTGGCGGTCGCCATGCGGCGCGAGCCGGTGGCCGGCCGCGGCTGGCTGGTCGCCTCGGCGCTGGTCTCGCTGCTGTTCGGCCTGGTGCTGCTGATCGCGCCGCTGATCGGGGCGGTGGTGCTGACCTGGTGGCTCGGGATCTATGCGATCGTCTTCGGCCTGGCCCTGCTGGCGCTCGGCGTCCAGGTCCGCGCGCTGCGCAAGCGCGCCGGCTAGGCCCTAGAGGAGGCCAGGGCCAGCACCTGCCGATAGCCCTTCGGCTCGATCAGCATCCGCTCGGCATAACCCTTGCGCGCCAGGATGCGATGCGCCCTGGGCAGGTTGTAGCAAGGCACGTGCATGAACATGTGATGCTCGCAATGGTAGTTCACATAATAGGGCGCGATCAGCAGGCGCTCGACGAAGCCGGCCCTGGTGGTGCGCGCCTGGCGCATGGGATCGGGCTCGTTCACCGCGATGCAGGCGTGCTCGGCGATGTTGCGCAGGCGGGTGACCAGCGGCAGCCAGGTCGCCTGGGGCAGCACCCACAGCACCGGCCATAGCCACCAGAGGCCGAAGGGCGCGCCCGCGGCGGTGACCAGGGCGCCGAAGGCCAGCCAGCGGCGCTTGGCCTTGATCTCGGCGACGATGATCGGAAGCAGCGGCTCGCCGGGCTTGCGCGCCTTCAGCCTGGCGACGAACGACCCGAAGCGCTGCTTGAGGAAGGTCTGGCCGGTCAGGTCGCGGATCATCTTGCGGCGCAGGGAAAGCCGGGTGATCGGGAACGGCGCCGACAGCACAAGGTCCGGGTCCTCCGACTGCTGGGCGAAGCGGTGGTGCGACAGGTGATAGGGGCGATAGCGGCGCAGTCCGCCCGGCGTCAGCCACTCGCCCATGAAATCGTTGACCTTCAGGTTCTTGTGCAAGGCGCCGTGGGCCGCGTCGTGCATCAGGATCGCCAGGCCCAGTTGCCGCGCCCCGATGATCGCCACCGCCAGCGGCAGGGTCAGCGGCCAGACCACCGCCATCGCGCCGGCCGCGATGATCGTCGCCCAGGCGTGGGCGATCATGGCCGGACCCTTCCACCACGAGCGCGCCGAGATCGGCGCCCATTCCTCGGGCGTGAAATAGTCCTTGGGGTCCAGGCGGGCGGCGGCGGCCATCAGGCGCTCTCCCCGTGCTGCAGCAGCCTCAGCATCTCCTCGACCTCCTCGGCGGTGGTCGCCCCGGTGGCGCCTTCGCGAAGGGTGAGGCCGAGCGCCAGGGTCCAGAACCGGCGCGCCGTGGCGGCGGTGTCGACGCGGCCGGTCCAGCCGCGCCGGGCGCGGGTCTCGGCATAGGCGCGCTCGCCCTGGGCGTGCAGGCGCTCGAAGGTGCGTTCGATCAGCGGCGCCAGGTCCTGGCGGCGGCGCACCAGCGACAGCGCCTCGACGAACAGCGCCAGGCCCGGCGCCCCCACCACCGCCTCGACCAGCCGGCGGTTGTAGTCGCCGCCGGTGGCGGCGCTGGCCGCGGCCTCCTCGGCTCTGCGGGCCACATAGAGCACCTCGCGGCAGGCCGCCTCGACGAACAGCGCCTCCTTGGTGCGGAAATAATAGGTGATCTGGCTGGGATAGGCCCCTGCCGCCGCGGCGATGTCGGCCACCGAAACTCCGGCCGGCCCCTTGTCCTTGAACAGCTCGACCGCCGCGTCCAGCAGGCGCGAGCGCATCCGCCGGCCAGGTTCGCGCGCCGGACGTATGTCAGCCAGGGAGCGCACATTTGTCATGCGCTATTTGTATGTCATACAAGTATGAGCGTCAACGCCTCAGGCGTTGCGCGCCATCAGGCCTCCGTCGACCGGGATGGTCGCCCCGGTGATGTAGGAGGCGGCCGGCAGGCAGAGGCTCAAGGTCATGTGCGCCACCTCCTCCGGCTCGCCATAGCGGAGCAGGGCGGTCCGGCGCCTGGCGAACACCGCCTTCTGGTCGTCGGCGATCCCGGCGGTCATGCCGGTGGCGATCGGGCCGGGGCAGATGCAGTTGACGGTGATCGCCTCGCGGCCCAGCTCGACCGCCAGTGCGCGGGTCAGGCCAGTGACGCCCGCCTTGGCGGCCGCATAGGGGCTGTCCATCGCCGTCGCGCCCAGGGCCTCGGTGGAGGCGATGTTGACGATGCGCGGCGCGGCCGAGGCGCGCAGGAACGGCAGGGCCGCGCGGATCACCCGCTGGTGCGCGCTCAGCAGGATCGCCATCGCCTGGTCCCACACCGCCTCGTAGCCGTCGGAATCGACGGGCGAGAAGGCCGACACGCCGGCGTTGTTGACCAACGCGTCCAGCCCGCCCAGCGCCTCGCCGATCTCCTTGACCGTGGCGGCGATCTCGGCGGCGTCGGAGACGTCGAGCTTCCAGGCCCGCGCCGACAGCCCCTGGGCGCGCAGGGCCGCGGCGGCGTCCTCCACCGGCCCCGCCAGGTGGTCGGTCAGGGCGACGTGCGCGCCTTCCTCGGCGAAGGCCCGCGCGGTGGCCAGCCCCATGCCGCCGGCCGCGCCGGTGACCAGGACCCGGCTGCCCTTCAGGGATCGGCTGAACCGGCTCATAGGCTGAGGCCCCCGTCCACGACCAGGGTCTGGCCGACCACATAGGCCGCCAGCGGCGAGGCCAGGAACAGCGCCGCCCCCGCCATGTCCGACGGCTGGCCCAGGCGGCGGGCCGGGATGCGCGCCATCGCTCCGCGCAGGCGGTCGGGATGCTCGGTCGTGACCTTGGTCAGCTTGGTGTCGACCAGGCCGGGCGCCAGGCCGTTGACCCTTATGCCGTCCCCCGCCCAGGCCTGGCCCAGGGTCTTGGTCAGGCTGACCGCCCCGGCCTTGGAGGCCGCATAGGCCGGGTTGCCGCGGTTGGCCTGGAAGCCCGAGACCGAGCTGACGATGACGATCGATCCCTTCGCGGCCGCCAGCATGTCGTGGAACTTGGCGGCGCAGGCCATCAGGCTGTCGAGATTGACGGCCATGACGTGGTCCCAGCCCTCCGGCTCGAACTCGCCGCGCTTGTAGACCACCGTCCCCTGGCACAGCACCAGCACGTCGAGCCGGTCGAACGGCGGGGCCTGGGCCGCGATCTCGCCGCGGTCGGCCACGTCCACTTTCGCGTAGACGAGGCCGGTCAGGTCCGAACCCTCGGCCGGGTCGTAGTCGGCCGGATCGCTGCGCGTGCCCCAGATATGGACCTGCGCGCCCCGTTCGCGAAAGCCGTGCGCGATCCCGTTGCCGATCCCGCTGGAGCCGCCGACCACCAGCACGGTCTTGCCGCTGAAATCCAGGTCTGCCGCCATTGCGGGCCTCCCGTTTTCCGGCATCCTTTCGCGGGCGCCGCCGGGCCACAAGGCTGACCCCACGTCACACTTGACGCGCACGTAAGCCGGGCGTTGGGTTGCAGGGTGACGGGCGCGTAAACAGACGCCCGCCGGAACCTCGGGAGGAAACGATGCTCCAGAAGCTTCGCCGTCCGGCGAGCACCTTCACCATCACCCAGCTTTGCCGCGAGTTCTCCACCACGCCGCGCGCCCTGCGCTATTACGAGGAGCAGGGGTTGCTCTCTCCGGCGCGCGACGGCCAGGCGCGGGTCTATTCCTATCGCGACCGCGCGCGGCTGGTGCTGATCCTGCGCGGCAAGCGCGTGGGCCTGTCGCTCGCCGAGATCCGCGACATCTTCGACCTCTACGACCGCGACGACGGCCTGGTGGCGCAGAACACCCACGCCCTGCGCAAGTACCGCGAGCGGATCGCCGCCTTCGAGGCCCAGCGCCAGGAGATCGACCAGGCCATAGCCGAACTGCACATGGCCAGCGCCCGCCTGGAAGAACAGCTCGCCGCCCAGGCCGGCAAGGCGGCGTTCGGATAGCTTCAGGAGGTCAGGGCAATCGCCCGCTCGGTTCGGGGTCTTGCACCGATGTCATCCCGGTTTGCGAAGCAAGACCGGGATGACACCGATCAGGTCAGGTCTTCGAGTCCCCATCTGAGGTCGCCCTGGCTAGGATGAGCCTCTAAAACGGCCCGGCCCCTTTCCACATCCCCGCCGCCAGCGCCAGGAACAGCAGCAGTCCGGCCAGGCTGTTCGACTTGAACAGCGCCAGGGCCAGCGGGCCGTTGGCGATGTCGATGCGGGAGGCCTGGCGCGACAGGTGCATGCCGTAGAGGGCCGCCGGCGGCAGGAACAGCGGCCCCAGCTTTCCGGCCCAGGCCGTCGCCAAGGCCAGGGCGAAGCACAGCACGTAGAAGGCCAGCACCCCCTTCTGCACGCCCGCGCCCAGCCGCCGCGTCGAGGACTTCACCCCGACCAGGGCGTCGTCCTCCAGGTCCTGGATCGCGTAGATCGTGTCGTAACCCAGCGTCCAGAATATCCCCGAGGCGTAGAGCAGCAGGGCGGGCAGGTCGATCCGCCCGCTCGCGGCCGCATAGGCCAGCAGCGCCCCCCAGTTGAAGGTCAGGCCCAGCCAGGCCTGCGGCCACCAGGTGATCCGCTTCATGAACGGATAGGCGACCACCAGGGCCAGGGAGGCGACGCCCAGCCCGATGGCCAGCGGCCCCATGGTCAGGAGAATCGCCAGCGAGATCAGGCTGCACAGGGCCATGAAGGCGAAGGCCTGCCTGACGCCGATCTGGCCGCTGGCCACTGGGCGCTTGGCCGTCCGCGCCACCTTGGCGTCGATGTCGCGGTCGACCACGTCGTTGAAGGCGCAGCCGGCCGCCCGCATCAGCGCCGCTCCGACCAGCACCTTGGCCAGCAGCCAGGGATCGGGCAGGGCGCCGGCCATCGCCGCGGCCAGGGCCGCCCCTTGCCAGCCGGGCAGCATCAGCAGCCAGATCCCGGTCGGCCGGTCGAAGCGGCCGAGTTTCAGCCACGGCTGCAGGGCCGGCGGCGCATAGCGGTCCACCCAGTTGCTGGGGGCGGCGTCGGGAAGCTGGGCGGTCATGCGGCAGGCTTTACCCCGCCTGTGGCCGCGCGGCCACTGTGACGACGCAACCGAGCGGTGTGGATGAAATAACGCCGGTCATCGGCATTGACAGGGTGAAATCATGCGCCCAAGGTCCCGTTCGTCGTTCTTTCGGCCCGTGCGAGGGTCAGGCCATCTGCGAAGGGAGGTGATCAGCGTGACAGCATTCAATCATCGACCGCAGATGCCGCTTGTCGCCCAGATCGCCTACGCAGGCAGGTTCCGCGACTAAGTCGCCCGCGGCCCGCCTTCCGGGCCGATCTGCACCCTCATCGCCAGCCTGACCGCGCGAAGCCTCGCGCATCCCTGGCGTTTCCCGACTCTTCGGATCTCCGACCGCCTGAGCCCGGAGTCCGTCCGTCTCGAAAGACGACCACATGACCCTTGCCGATCCGGGCCTCGCCCGGCCCAACGCGCCCCTTCCCAACCGCTACGGGGCGATGTGCACCGAGGTCTACGACCTCGACAAGCCGCCGGGCAGCCTGCCCGACGTTCCCTTCTGGATCGACCGCCTGGCGGGAACCGCCGGCCCGGTCCTGGAGGCCGGCGTCGGAACCGGCCGCCTGCTCATTCCCCTGCTGGAGGCCGGTTTCCAGGTGGAGGGCTTCGACGCCTCCCCCGACATGCTCGCCGCCTGCGCCCGCCACTGCGCAGGGCGCGGCCTTTCGCCCACGCTCCGCCAGGCCAGGTTCCAGGACTTCACCTACGACCGCAGCTTCGCAGCCATCCTCGTGCCGGTCGGGACCTTCAACCTGATCGACGACTTCGGCGAGGCGCTGGCCGTCCTGCGGCGGTTCTTCGATCACCTGGCGCCCGGCGGGCGGCTGATGATCGATCTGCTGCCGCCGGGCTTTCTGGCGAACGAGCGCCCCGACATCCGCACCTGGACGACGCCCAGCGGCGACCTCTTGCGGATCGAGGGACGGGCCGTGGACATCGACCTCGTCCGTCAGCGCCGTGTCACCCACGACCGCTACGAACGCTGGCGCGAGGGCAGGCTGGTGGAGTCCGAGCTGGAGGTGATGGCCTTCCGCATCTGGGGCCTGAAGGAGTTCGAGATGGCGCTCGCCATGGCGGGCTTCACCCAGATCTCCGTCGGCGCCGACCACCAGTCCGGCAAACGACCGGGCCGATCCAGCCGAATCCTCAACTTCGAGGCCCTGCGACCTGCCTGACGGGGCGCGGCGGCGGCGCCGGGACGGGGCTCCCCACCCGATCCCGGCGCCGATCCTCGATTCTTTCATTCCTTCCGGCCTCCGCGCCGGACCTGAAGTTTGCGAAACTCGCCATGACCGAATTTTTCGACGACGAAGACGACGACAACCGTCCCCGAAGTCTGACCAATCTCCAGGTGCTGGGCTTCATGGCCGGCCACTGGCTGCGCGAACCGCGCAAGTTCGCCGCCATCATCGCCCTTGGCCTGGTGGCGACGGTCTGCGACCTGTCGATCCCCTGGGCGACCCGCGGCCTCATCAACGCCGTCTCCGCGCCCGAGAAGGTGACGCAGGCGGCCTGGGCCGCCTGGGCCAGCCTCTCGGTGCTCTACCTGGTCTTCTACATGTCGCGGACCAGCATGTTCCGGGTCATGAACGGCTTCTACGCCCGCATCATGTCGCGGATGGTCAAGGAGGGCTTCGCGCGCGTCCAGGCCTTCTCGGCCGACTGGCACGCCTCCAACTTCGCCGGCGCCACCGTGCGGCGGGTCAGCCGCGCCATGTGGGGCTATGACAGCGCCTCCGACGCCCTGATCGGCATGCTGATCCCGACCGTGCTGGTGCTGGGCGGGCTTGCGATCTCGCTTGGCCTGCGCTGGCCGGCCGCGGGCCTGTTCGTCGCGGTCGTGATCGTCGCCTTCGCGGCCTACAACGTCCTGATGTCGGTCCGCTACATGCGGCCGGCGAACCTTAAGTCGACCGCGCTCGACTCGCACATCGGCGCGGCCCTGGCCGACGCCATCGGCGCCAACCCCACGGTCAAGAGCTTCGGGGCCGAAGCGCGCGAGGAGGCCCGCTTCGCCCGCACGGTCGACGCCTGGCGCTGGGCGGTGAACAAGACCTGGGACCGCTTCAACGTGGTCGGCTTCGGCCAGAACCTGCTGCTGATCGTTCTGCAGGCGGGCCTGACCGGCTTCCTGGTCCATGCCTGGTCGCAGGGACGCGCCTCGCCGGGCGACGTCGCCTTCGCCATCACCTCGTTCATCGTCATGGCCGGCTACATGCGCAACTTCAGCGAGATCACCCAGATGCTCCAGAAGGGCCTGGACGACATGCTCGACGTCGCCGCCTACATGCGCACCGAACCGCAGTTGATGGACGCCCCGGACGCCAGGCCCTTCCGCGGCGAGCTGGGCGAGATCGTCTTCGACCGCGTCACCTTCGGCTACGAAAGCCAGCCGCGGCCGCTCTACGAGCGTTTCACCCTGGTGGTGGCGCCCGGCGAGCGGATCGCCCTGGTCGGGCCGACCGGCTCGGGCAAGTCGACCTTCGTCAAGCTGGTCCAGCGCCTATACGACGTGCAGGAGGGCCGCATCCTGATCGACGGCCAGGACGTCTCCACGGTCGACCAGACCAGCCTGCGCCAGGCCATCGCCGTGGTGCCGCAGGACCCGGCGCTGTTCCACCGCTCCATCGCCGAGAACATCGCCTACGCCCGGCCGGGCGCGACGGCGCAGGAGGTGATGCTGGCCGCCCGGCGCGCCCGCGCGCACGACTTCATCGAACGCCTGCCGAACGGCTACGACACGCCGGTCGGCGAGCGGGGCG
Organism: Phenylobacterium sp. SCN 69-14; assembly: GCA_001724985.1. GTDB lineage: Bacteria > Pseudomonadota > Alphaproteobacteria > Caulobacterales > Caulobacteraceae > Phenylobacterium. The sequence goes on along the minus strand of MEEW01000108.1, from coordinate 222 downwards.
TGAAGCTGTCGGGCGGCGAGCGCCAGCGGGTGGCCATCGCCCGCGCCTTCCTGGCCGACGCGCCGATCCTGGTGCTGGACGAGGCCACCTCGTCCCTGGACGTCGAGACCGAGCGCCAGGTCCAGGCGGCCATGGAGGAGCTGATGGTCGGCCGCACCACCATCGTCATCGCCCACCGCCTCTCCACCATCCGCGGGGCCGACCGCATCCTGGTCTTCGACC
>MEEW01000107.1 GCA_001724985.1 Phenylobacterium sp. SCN 69-14 | reverse complement strand
CGCTCATGGGCTGGGGCTGCCAGCTCTCGACATAGTCGCCGGCGGCCTGGCGGTGGCCGATGGGGTCGCAGAAGCGGGTCTGGACGGACCCGTCCGCCCCCTGGGCGCGCACGGTCAGCAGGGTGATCTCGAAGTCGAACTCGACCTTGCCCTCGACGATCACGCGCGGCTGCTCGACCCGGCCGCCCTCCAGGGCGTAGCGCCAGGCCGCGGCGATCCCTTCGGGCCCCTCGACATAGGACTGGCCCTTGCCCGACGAGGACATCACCGGTTTGACGAAGCAGGGGAAGCCCGCGACCTCGGCGGCGGCCTTGGCCAGCTCGGCCTCCGAGCCGGCGAAGGCGTAGGGCGAGACGGGCAGGCCCAGGGTCTCGGCCGCCAGCCGGCGGATGCCCTCGCGGTTCATGGTCAGTTGGGCGGCGCGGGCGGTCGGGATGACGGTCGCCAGGCCCTCCGCCTCGATCCTCACCAGCTCGTCGGTGGCGATAGCCTCGATCTCGGGCACGATCAGGTGCGGGCGCTCGGCCTCGACCACGGCGCGCAGGGCGGCGGCGTCGGTCATGGCGATGACGTGGGCGCGGTGGGCGACCTGCTGGGCCGGGGCGTCGGCGTAGCGGTCGACGGCGATCACCTCGCAGCCCAGCCGCTGCAGCTCGATGGCGACCTCCTTGCCGAGTTCGCCCGAGCCCAGGAGCATGACCTTGACGGCGGTGGGCGAGAGCGGCGTTCCGAGGCGCATATGGGCTTCCTATCGGCAGGTTCTGTGGCGCAGGCCGCAGGAACCTGCCGGTTCTGGAGGAAGAGTTCTAGCCCAGCTTGGCCTTCGCCGCGGCGACCACGGCTTCGGCGGTGAGGCCGAACTCCTTGTAGAGGCGGTCGGCCGGGGCGCTGGCGCCCCAGCCGTGCATGCCGACGAAGGCGCCGTTCTCGCCGATGAACCGCTCCCAGCCGAACCCGACCGCGGCCTCGACGGCGACGCGGACCGGCGCCGTGCCGATGGTCGCCTGCCGGTAGGCCGCCGGCTGGGCGTCGAACAGCTCCCAGCAGGGGGTGGAGACGACGCGGGTGGCCACGCCCTCGGCCTCCAGCAGCTCGCGGGCGGCGAGCGCGATCGAGACCTCGGTCCCCGAGGCGAAGATCGTCACCTTGGCCTCGCCGCTGGCCGGCTTCAGTTCGTAGGCGCCCTTGGCCGAGAGGTTCTCCGGCGCGCTATCGCGGACCGCCGGGACCTTCTGGCGCGAGAGGGCCATGAAGGCGGGGGTCTTGCGGGTTTCGAGCGCGATCTTCCAGCACTCGGCGGTCTCCACCGCGTCGGCGGGGCGGAAGACGTTGAGGTTGGGCATGGCCCGCAGGCTGGCCAGGTGCTCGATCGGCTGGTGGGTCGGGCCGTCCTCGCCGACGCCGATGGAGTCGTGGGTCATGACGTGGACCACGCGCACGCCCATCAGGGCGCCCAGGCGGATGGCCGGGCGGCTGTAGTCGGAGAACACCATGAACGCCCCGCCATAGGGGATGACGCCGCCGTGCAGGGCCATGCCGTTCATCGCCGCGGCCATGCCGAACTCGCGCACGCCGTAGTTCACATAGCGGCCGGCGTAGTCGGGGGTGTCGAAGATCGCGGTGGACTTGACGAAGGTGTTGTTCGAACCGGTCAGGTCGGCCGAGCCGCCGATCATCTCCGGGATGGCCGGGAACAGGGCTTCGAGCGCCGAGCCGGAATGCTGGCGCGTGGCGGCGGCCGGCTTGGAGGCCAGCGCCTCGGCGATGTGGGCGTCCAGCCGCTCGAAGGCGTCTGCCGGCAGATCGCCCTTCATGGCGCGGGTGAAGTCGGCGGCGTAGGGCGAGGCGGCCAGGCGCGCTTCCCAGGCCTTGCGGAGCTTGCCGCCGCGGCGGCCGGCCGAGCGCCAGGGCTTCACGACCTCGTCCGGCACGGCGAAGGGCCCGGCCGGCCAGCCCATGCGGGTGCGGGTGGCGGCGATCTCCTGGGCGCCCAGGGCCGCGCCGTGGGTCTTGTGGTTGCCCTCCATGGTCGCCGCGCCCTTGCCGATCCTGGTCTTGCAGGCGATCAGCGAGGGGCGGTCCTGCTTGGTCGCCCAGGCCAGGGCGCGGCGGATCTGGCCGTAGTCGTGGCCGTCGATGGCCTTCACCGCCCAGCCGGCGGCCTTGAAGCGGGCGAGCTGGTCGCCGCTCTCGGCCAGGGACACCGCGCCGTCGATGGTGACGTCGTTGTCGTCCCACAGCAGGGTGAGCTTGTTGAGCTTCAGGCGGCCGGCGAGGCTGATCGCCTCGTGGCTGACGCCCTCCATCAGGCAGCCGTCGCCGCAGACGACCCAGGTGCGGTGGTCGACCAGGGCTTCGCCGAAGCGGGCGGCCAGGTGACGTTCGGCCATGGCCATGCCGACGGCCGTGGCCAGGCCCTGGCCCAGCGGGCCGGTGGTGGTCTCGACGCCGGGGGTGTGGCCATATTCCGGATGGCCGGCGGTGTTGGAGCCCCACTGGCGGAAATTCCTGATCTGCTCCAGGGTCATGGCCTTGAAGCCGGTCAGGTGCAGCAGCGAATAGAGCAGCATCGAGCCGTGGCCGGCCGACAGCACGAAGCGGTCGCGGTCGGCCCAGTCGGGGCGCGAGGCGTCGAACTTCAGGAACTTGCTCCACAGCACCGTGGCGACGTCGGCCATGCCCATCGGCATGCCGGGGTGGCCCGACGCGGCCGTCTCGACGGCGTCCATCGAGAGCACGCGGATGGCGTCGGCCATGGATTGCAGCGGTGCGGGCATTATCTGTTCCGGTGAGTCTGGCGGCGGTGGCGGGATTTGCGCGCGGCCCTCGCACGCGAGACGGCGGGGGTCAAGAAAGCGTCACGCCACAGGGCGGGTTTCGGCGCCGTCGCGAAGCACTCTATAGATTGACGGACACACCTTCGGAGAATGCCGAAATGCGGGAGCTGGCGATCGAAAGCCCCCTGGAGCAGGCCGTGAAGCGCCTGGACCGCGCGATTTCCGCGCTGGAGCAACGTCTGGCGGGCGCAGGCGGCAAGGCCGGCGACGGACTGTTCGACCACGAGGCCGGCAAACTGGCCGCCGAACTCGAAAAGGCCAAGGTCCGCGAGCAGGAATTGGAGGCGGCCGGCGCCGAGGCGTCCGCGGCCCTGGGCCGCGCCATCGCCGAGATCAAGACGGCCCTGGCCGGCGATCCGGCCCAGGCCTCGCAACCCGAGGAGGCTTGAAGCCATGGCCCAACTCAACATCACCGTGAACGGCCGTCCCTATGCGGTGGGCTGCGAGGACGGCCAGGAAGGTCACCTGATGGAGCTGGGGCGGCTGTTCGACCGCCAGGTGCGCCAGGTGTCGCAGGACATGGGCCAGCTCGGCGAAACGCGGCTGTTCCTGATGGGCGCGCTGCTGCTGGCCGACGAACTCTCGGACCTGCGCCTGCGGCTCTCGGCCGTGCAGGCCGAACTGGCGCGCCTGCAGTCGGACCAGGCGCGGGTGGAGACCCGCGCCGTCGGGGCGCTGGAGAATGCGGCCAAGCGGATCGAGAAGCTGGCGCAGGGGTAGGTTTTGCGAGACCTGATCGGTGTCACCCCGGTTTGCGAAGCAAGACCGGGGCCCATGAACGCAGGCGGATCGGGTTCTGAAAGATCAGGTGTTCATGGATCCCGGACAAGCGCGTGCCGCGCTTTCCGGGAAGACACGAGCAGGGGCGCGAGGGGCGCTGCGACAGCACTTCCTCCCCGAGAAGGAATTGGAAGCGAGCCTTGTTCCTCGCCCCTCGCCGCCCTACCTTGGGCCTTGGCGGGTCGTGCTGCGGTTCGCGTCGAAGGCAATCTATCCCAGCGACCTTAATTTCTTCGAAGGGAGCTGTCCCTGCTTGGTCCCGTGGGGCCAGGCACTACGGCGCCCACCTGGTCAGCCAGGTCGAGGGGATTAAACCGACCTTCACGGCTCTCGCGGCGCCGCCACCCTTCGCGCTATATCCGGCGCGGTGAGCGATCCATCCGACAAGGCGAACCTGCGCGCAGCCCTGCGCCGGCGCCGCCGCGCCCTGGCCGGGCAGGCGTCGGGCGCGGCGCTGGCGGCCGCGGACCATGCGCCGGTCGCAGAGCTGGCGCGGCTGGGCTGGTTCTCCAGCTATCACGCCATGGGGACCGAGCTCGATCCGGGGCCGCTGGCCCTGCGGCTGATCGCGGCGGGCGGGCGGCTGGCCATGCCGGCGACTCTGGGCGCCGACCGGCCGCTGGTGTTTCGCCAGGTGCGGGCCGGCGACATTGCGGTCCCCGATGCGTTCGGCGTGCCCTCGCCTCCGCCGGAGGCGCCGGAGGCGACGCCGCGGCTGGTGATCTGCCCCTTGCTGGCCTTCGACCGCGCGGGCGGGCGGCTGGGGCAGGGCGGGGGCCATTACGACCGCACCCTGGCGGTCCTGCGCGCCCAGGGGCCGGTGTTCGTGCTGGGCCTGGCCTATGCCGGCCAGGAGGTCGCGGCGCTGGACCTGGAGCCGCACGACCAAAGGCTGGACGCCATCTTGACGGAAACCGGCTATACCCGCTTCCGAAAGGACTAATTGCACATGCGTTTCGCCTTCTTCGGCGACGTGGTCGGTCGCGCCGGACGCGACGGCCTCGCCGACCATCTGCCGGCCCTGCGCCGCGAACTGGGCCTCGAGTTCGTGATCGTCAACGCCGAGAACGCCGCCGCCGGCTTCGGGATCACCGAGCGCACCGCCAGCGAGCTGTTCGACGCCGGCGCCGACTGCCTGACCCTGGGCAACCACTCCTGGGACCAGAAGGAGGCGCTGACCTATATCGTGCGCGAGCCGCGCCTGATCCGGCCGCTGAACTATCCGGTGCTGGCCGATGCGCCGGGGCGGGGCGCCAATCTGTTCGAGACCCGCGAGGGCAAGCGGATCGTGGTCATCAACCTCTTGGGCCGGGTGCACATGGATTCGCTGGACGACCCGTTCGCCGCGGTCGACCGCGAGCTGGAGAAGGCGCCGCTGGGCATGGTGTCGGACGCGGTGGTGGTGGACATGCACGCCGAGGCGACCAGCGAGAAGATGGCCATGGGCCACTTCTGCGACGGCCGCGCCAGCCTGGTGGTGGGCACCCATACGCACGTGCCGACCGCCGACTGCCAGATCCTGCCGGGCGGCACCGCCTATCAGACCGACGCCGGCGCCTGCGCCGACTATGACAGCGTCATCGGCAACCAGAAGGAAGAGCCGCTGCGGCGGTTCACCACCCGCATCTCCGGCGGCCGCTACAAGCCGGCCGAGGGCCCGGCGACGGTCTGCGGCGTCTATGTGGAGACCGACGATTCCACGGGCCTGGCCCGCCGGGTCGAGCCGATCCGCATCGGCGGCCGGCTGAGCCAGACGGTTCCGGCGGTGGAGACGGCGCGGGTTTAGCGCTTCAGCCTGGGGCGCAGGGCCTCCAGGGTCAGCTTGCCGCTCTGGCCGGCGTCGAGCAACTCGAAGCGGCGGCGGGCGGCCTTGGCCCATTCGTCGCGGCTGACCCGCTGGTTGAGGTCGGCGTCGGCGCCGCGCACGGGCTGGGGCTCGTTGAGCAGCGAGAAGCGCGCCGCGCCGGTGCGCGGCTGGGCGTGGCGGTCGACCTTGCGGATCAGCGGGCGCTTGCCGGGCGGCGGGCCGCCGCCAGGCCCCCCGGGCTCGTCGAAGCGGGTGATCTCCGGGGCGACCTTGGTCTCGTAGAGGGTGTTCTCGGGGCCGTCGATCTGCGCATCGCCGTCGGCGTCCAGCCGCTCGAAGAAGCGCAGGGCATCGTTCCTGAATTCGTCCAGGGTCAGGGCGCCGTCGTGGTCGGCGTCGGCGCCGGCGAACCAGGCGGCCAGGCCGTCCTCGCCGCGGAACGGCTCGCCCGCGGGGCTGATGAACAGGCGCTCGCGCGCGCCGCCCGGCGGCGGTCCCTGGCGAGGCGCCGGCTGGGCGAGCGCAGGCGTGGCGGCGAGCACGGCCGCAGCCGCGATGACGATGCGAAACATGACCTTGAACCCTTGCGCGCCCGTCCGGCGCGGGGCGCAAGCTTCACCGGCGGTGCGGCCAAAGCGGGGCGGTGATGTGACCGGCGTGTAACCGTCAGCTTCCGGGCTGACGGTCGCGTTCGGCGATGCTGATCCCGCCGACGCCCCAGTCCTCGGTCTGGACCTCGTCGATGACGACGAAGGTGCTGCCCGGCTTCTTGTTCAGCACCCTGACCAGCAGGTCGGTGGTCCCGGCGATCAACTCGGCCTTCTGCTCGGGCGTGGCGCCGGCGGTGATGCGGATGTTGACATAGGGCATGGGGGCTCCTGAAGGCGATGTTGCCGCCGATCCTTAAGCCAGCCAAGCTCGGCCGCAAACATTCCTGGAGGCTTCGATGACCCGCTTTCTCGCCCGACTGATCTTCGCGGCCCTCGGGCTGGCCCTGGCGGCCTATCTGCTGCCGGGGGTCAGCTACAACGGCCTCTTCGACCTGCTGATCGCGGCGCTGCTGCTGGGGGTGATGAACGCCATCCTGCGGCCGGTGCTGTTCGTCCTGACCCTGCCGCTGACCATCGTGACCCTGGGGCTGTTCCTGCTGGTGCTGAACGCGGCGATGATCGGGCTGGTGGCCTGGATGCTGCCGGGCTTCACCGTCGACGGCTTCTGGCCGGGGATCATGGCCGCGATCATCACCGGCCTGGCGAGCTGGATCGGCGGCGTGGTGATCGGAGACGCGAAGCGGTAGTTCAATCTTCCCTCCCCTGCATGGGGAGGGACAGGCGGCGAAGCCGCCAGGGTGGGGTTCAGCCGAATGTCCACATCTCGGGCGCGCGAACTGCGAGCGGCGATGTCGCCACCCGAGGTGCTGCTGTGGAGCCGGCTCAAACGATTGCGAACCCAAGGCTTCCACTTCCGGCGGCAGGCGCCCTTTCGGGGGTATTATCTGGATTTCGTCTGTTTCAGCCGGCGGCTGGTGGTGGAGATCGACGGCGCTCAGCATGCCGAGGACGAAGCCGCGGCGCACGATGCGGTGCGCGACGCGGTGCTGCGGCGGGAGGGTTTCGCCGTGCTGCGCTTCTGGGCCGGGACGGTGATGGCCGATGTGGGCGGCGTGATGGACGCGATAACCGACGGATTGAGGACTGCGGACGGGCCGCGGGCCCCACCCTGACCGCTGCGCGGTCTGTCCCTCCCCATGAAGGGGAGGGAGAAAAAAAGGGCGGAGCTTGGTGGCTCCGCCCTTCGCTATTTCGAAGCTGAGCGTTGGACTTAGAAGTCCATGTCGCCCATGCCGCCCATGCCGCCGGGCATGCCGCCGGCCGGAGCGTTCTTCTTCGGGGACTCGACGATCGCCGCTTCGGTGGTGATCAGCAGGCCCGACACCGAGGCGGCGTCCTGCAGAGCGGTGCGGACGACCTTGGCCGGGTCGATGACGCCGTCGGCGACCAGGTCGACATACTGCTCGGTCTGGGCGTTGAAGCCGAAGGTCGGCGAGTTGTTTTCCAGGATCTTGCCGACCACGATCGAGCCTTCGACCCCGGCGTTTTCCGAGATCTGACGGATCGGCGCCTGCAGGGCGCGGCGCACGATGGCGACGCCGGCGTCCTGATCGGCGTTGTCGCCCTTCAGGCCGTCGAGGGCCTTGGAGGCCTTCAGCAGAGCCACGCCGCCGCCGGGGACGATGCCTTCTTCCACCGCAGCGCGGGTGGCGTTCAGGGCGTCGTCGACGCGGTCCTTCTTTTCCTTCACTTCGACTTCGGTCGCGCCGCCGACGCGGATGACCGCAACGCCGCCGGCCAGCTTGGCCAGACGCTCTTGCAGCTTTTCCTTGTCGTAGTCGGAGGTGGTTTCCTCGATCTGACGCTTGATCTGGCTGATGCGGCCTTCGATCGCGTCCTTGGCGCCGACGCCGTCCACGATGGTGGTGTCGTCCTTGGTGATCGAGACCTTCTTGGCGCGGCCGAGCATGTCGAGGGTGACGTTCTCGAGCTTGATGCCCAGGTCTTCGCTGATGAGCTCGCCGCCGGTCAGGATGGCGATGTCTTCCAGCATGGCCTTGCGGCGGTCGCCGAAGCCAGGCGCCTTGACGGCCGCGACCTTCAGGCCGCCGCGGAGCTTGTTGACCACCAGGGTGGCCAGGGCTTCGCCCTCGACGTCTTCAGCGATGATGAGCAGCGGGCGGCCCGACTGGACCACGGCTTCCAGCACCGGCAGCAGCGGCTGCAGCGAGGAGACCTTCTTTTCGAAGAGCAGGATCAGCGGCTCTTCCAGCTCGACTTCCATCTTGTCGGCGTTGGTGATGAAGTAGGGCGACAGGTAGCCGCGGTCGAACTGCATCCCCTCGACGACGTCGAGTTCGGTTTCCAGGCTCTTGGCTTCTTCGACGGTGATGACGCCTTCGTTGCCGACCTTGGCCATGGCCTTGGCGATCATTTCGCCGACTTCGAGGTCGCCGTTGGCCGAGATGGTGCCGACCTGGGCGATTTCGGAGTTGGTGGTGACCTTCTTGGAGGTCGACTTGATCTCTTCGATGACCTTGGCGACCGCCTTGTCGACGCCGCGCTTCAGGTCCATCGGGTTCATGCCGGCCGCGACCGACTTCAGGCCTTCGACCACGATGGCCTGGGCGAGGACCGTGGCGGTGGTGGTGCCGTCGCCGGCCTTGTCGTTGGTCTTGGAGGCGACTTCGCGGATGAGCTGGGCGCCCAGGTTCTCGAAGCGGTCAGCCAGTTCGATTTCCTTGGCGACCGAGACGCCGTCCTTGGTCGAGCGCGGGGCGCCG
>MEEW01000106.1 GCA_001724985.1 Phenylobacterium sp. SCN 69-14 | reverse complement strand
GCGGCCGACGCAGGGAATGTCGAGCGCGCGGGCGACGATGGCAGCGTGGCTGGCCGAGGAGCCCTCCTCCAGCAAGAGGCCGGCCAGCTTGGTGCGATCGTATTCGAGCAGGTCGGCCGGGCCGAGGTTGCGCGCGATCAGGATGGCGTTCTCGGGCAGGTCGCGGGCCATGTGGCCATCGCCCGACAGGTGGCGCAGCAGGCGGTCGGCCAGGTCCTCGAAATCGTGCAGCCGCTCGCGCAGATAGGGATCGCGGGCCTGGCCCAGGCGGGCGCGGTGCTCGGAGCGCACGCGCTCGACCGCCGCCTCGGCGGTCAGGCCGTTGCGGACCGCGTCCTCCAGGCTGCGGTTCCAGCCGCGGTCGTGGGCGAACATCTTGTAGGTCTCGAGCACCTCGAACGAGGCTTCGACCAGGCCGTGCTCGCCGCTCAGCATGTCGTCGATCTGGGCCTGGAGGCCGGCGACCGCGGCCTTCAGCCGGGTCTCCTCGGCCACGACGTCCTCGGCCAGGAGCTGCGAGGGGGCGACCGGCGGTTCGTGCAGCACCGCCACGCCCAGGGCCAGGCCGTCGGCGAAGCGCGAGCCGATCAGGCGCTCGGGCCGGTGCGGGGCGATCTCGACGCCCTTCAGCTCGCCTTCCAGCTCGCTGCCGGCGACCATTTCGGCCAGCACCATGGCGACGATCTGCAGGTCCTCGACCTCGTCGTCGGTATAGACCCGCTCGGTGCGGTTCTGGACCACCAGCACCCCGATGGCGCGGCCGCCGCGCAGCAGGGGCACGCCCATGAAGGCGTGGAACGGGTCTTCGCCGGTTTCGGGGCGGTAGGAGAAGGCCGGATGGTTCGGGGCGTCCGACAGGTTGAGCGGCCGGCCCAGGCGCATGATCTCGCCGATCAGGCCCTCGCCGGGCTTCATCCGGGTGAGGTGGACGGCTCCGGGATCGAGGCCTTCGGTGGCGAACAGCTCCATGTCGCCGCTGGCCTGGCGCATGTAGAGCGAGCAGACCTCGGCGACCATGGAGCGGGCGATGATGCGGACGACGATGTCGAGCCGAGACTGCGCCGGCCCGCCCGAGGCGAGGGCTTCACGTATCTGCCGCAGCAGGCTGCGTTGTCCGCGTACGGCGACGCCCGGCATGGCCATCGAACGGCTTCTCTCCCTGTCTCAACCGCCCTCTAGCAGCTTTGAACGTCGGAACGGAGACGAAAAGCCGCCTGCGCGACTTTGTGAGATCAGCCTGCGCGTTTAAGGCGCAGCGACGCCGCCTTTGCGCGATTGCGCGGGCGGACGCATAGTCGCTCGCAGAACGGGGTTGTCTGGGGAGGCGACTGTGGGAAAGGGCTGGCTGGGCTTCATCGCCGGCTGGGCGGTGATCTTCATCGGCGCCCTGCTGGCTCATCTGGTGCAGACCGCGGGCGGGACCAGCATCCAGGACGTCCGCTTCGCCGGGGATCGCGGCGCGACCCTGTCGGCGCTGGTCTATACGCCGGCCGGCGCGAGCGCGGCGCGGCCTGCGCCCGGCGTGTTGCTGGCGCACGGCTACATCAACACCCGCGAGATGCAGTCGCCCTTCGCGATCGAGCTGGCGCGGCGCGGCTTCGTGGTGGTGGCGATCGACCAGCCGGGCCATGGGGGATCGGACGCCGTCGTCGGCGCCAACGATTTCGGCGGCCCGGCGGCGCTGCGCTACCTGAAGAGCCTGCCGCAGGTCGACAAGGCCAATATCGGCCTGGAGGGCCACAGCCTGGGCGGCGGGCCGGTGGTGGGCGCCGCGGCCTCCGACCCCGACGGCTACAAGACCGTGGTGCTGGAGGGGTCGACCCCCGGGATCGGGGCGGTGTTCGGTTCCCAGGCCAAGGCCGAGCTGCGCAACCTCGCCGTGGTCTTCGGCGGCTATGACGAGTTCGCCCCGCTGATGTGGCAGGTCGAGCGCGGCTTCGAGGTTCCGCGCTCGAAGGCGATGCAGGCGCTGTTCGGCGCGGCCGGTCCGGTGACGCCGGGAAGGGTCTATGGCGATATCGCCGCCGGAACCGCCAGGGTGCTGCACGTTCCGCCGATCACCCATCCGTGGGAGCATTTCTCGGCAGGGGGCGTCGCGCCGGCGGTGGACTGGTTCCAGACCGTGCTGGACGGCGAAGCCCGGCCGCTGCCGCCGGGCGACCAGATCTGGTTCTGGAAGGAGATCGGGACCCTGATCGCCTTCGTCGGCCTGGTGATCCTGATACTGGCGACCTTCGACCTCCTGATGTCGGTGCGCGGGCTGCGGCGGCTGGCCAAGCCGGCCGAGCCGGTCCAGGCGGCGGCGGGCCTGCGCTGGCGCGCGGCCTTCGCCCTGAGCGTGCTGGTCCCGGCGGCGACCTATTTTCCGGTGATGAAGGCCGGGATGCTGTTTGCGCCGACGCAGCTCTTCCCGCAGTGGATCGGCAACCAGCTCGTAGTCTGGGCGCTGGCGGTCGCCGCGATCACGCTGATCGCCGGACTGCGGACGCCGAATCCGCTGCGGGCCGATTGGCCGCGGTCGATCGCGGCCGCCCTGCTGACGGTCGGCGTCGCGGGCCTGGCCTCGCACGTGGTCGACCGCATGCTGCATGTGGACTTCCGGTTCTGGGTGGTGGGGCTGCGGCCGCTGGACCTGCGTCACCTGGGCTATGCGGCCGCCTATCTGCCGTTCTGGACGGTGTTCTTCGTGATCGCCCTGCGCAGCCTGCACGGCCAGCTCGCCCTGGCGGGCCAGGCGCGCGGGCGCCAGTACGCCGTCGCGATCGCCGCCCTGACCCTCGGCTTCGGGCTGCTGCTGGCGGTGCAGTATGGGGCGCTGTTTGCGACCGGGAGGCTGGCCCTGCCCGACGAGGCGCTGAACACCATCATCGCGATCCAGTTCGTGCCGCTGATGGCCATCGTGGCGGTGATCTCGGTCTTCACCTATCGGCGGACCGGCAGCCATCTGCCGGGGGCGTTGATCTGCGCCCTGTTCGTGACCTGGTATGTCGCGGCCGGCACCGCGACGCACTGGTCGCCGCAGTTCCGCTTGCCCATGGCCTGAGGCCAACCGCGCCGCGCTTGCGGTGGACAGGGGCCGCGAAGCCGGCGATGGCGTGGCGCTGCAGAACGGGAGATGGGCGATGAGCGCAGCGCCGCGCGCCGACGGAAGCTGGGCCGACGTGGTCGGCGAAGGGCGGCTGCCGCGCTTCGTGCTGATCTGCCTGGGCGTCTGGATCAGTGCGGCGGACTCGATGGTCACCGCCACGATCATGCCCAGCGTCGGCGCCGACCTGGGCGGCTACGCCTATTTCGGCTGGGCGACGGCCGGCTTCCTGCTGGGCTCGGTGATGGCGGGAGCGAGCTCGGGCCTGCTGGCCCTGCGGTTCGGCCTGCGCCGGGCGACGGCGGCGGCGGCGATCCTCTATGCGCTGGGCTGCGCGCTCAGCGCCGCGGGGCCGGACATCTGGAGCTTCCTGATCGGACGGGTGCTCCAGGGGCTGGGCGGCGGCTGGGTGGTCGGGTTCTGTTCGGTGGCCATCGGCCTGATGTTCCCGGACCGGCTGCTGCCGCGGGTCTACGCCACCGTCACCGCCATCTGGGGCGTGGCCAGCCTCCTGGGGCCGTTGATCGGCGGGATCTTCGCAGACCTGGACGCCTGGCGCTGGGTGTTCTGGCTGTTCGCGATCCAGGGCGTGGCGGTGGCCTGGGCCGCCTATGTCATGCTGCCGCGCAGCGACCAGGGCGATGCGAAGGCCAAGGTCGCCTGGCCGCAACTTGGGCTGATCGCGGCGGGGGTGACGGCCATCGGCCTGGCCGACCTGGCCGGCGACTTCGTGCGCTCGGGCCTCCTGACCCTGGGCGGGGTGGGGCTGCTGGCGGCGATGGTCTGGCTGGACGGCCGGGCGGCGGTGCGGCTGCTGCCGCATGGCGCGGGCAGCCTGGCCAGCATTCCCGGCGCTGGGTTTGCGGCCATGTTCCTGATGACCGTCGCCTCGATGGGCTTTTCGATCTACGGCCCGGCCATCCTGCAGAAGCTGAACGGCCTTTCGGCGCTGGAGGCCGGCTATGTGGTGGCCGGGGAGGCGGCGGCCTGGACGGTCATGGGCCTGATGGTGGCGCACCTCACCGGGCCCTGGCCCGCGCGGATGATCCGGCTGGGCTCGATCGTGGCGGGACTGGGCGTGCTGCTCTCGATGTTCGCCTTCCCGGCCCATACCGTGGCCGGGGTGATCGTGGCCGGCCTGTTCCTGGGTGGTGGGTTCGGCCTCTCCTGGGCCTTCATGAGCCAGCGCGTCCTCTCGTCCCTGCCGGAGGGCGAGGAGCGGGCCATCGGGGCCGCGGCCATGACCACGGTGCGGCTGACCGGCTCGGCGGTGGGGGCTGCGGCGGCCGGCGCGGTCGCCAACCTGGTCGGCTTCTCGGGCGGCCTGACCGACGAGAGCGCGCGGGCGGCGGGGGTCTGGGTGTTCGCCTCGGTGCTGCCGGTCGCGGCGCTGGGGGTGATGGGCGCGTTCCGCCTCACCGGAAAGGCCTCGGCGGCCCGAGCCTGAAGGCGCCGGCCGCCGAGGCCTTGAGGATCAGAGCTGGTCGAGGCCGAAGCCGGCGTGCAGGGCGCGCACCGCCAGTTCGGTATAGGCCGCGTCGATCAGCACGCTGATCTTGATCTCGCTGGTCGAGATGACCTGGATGTTGACGCCCTTGTCAGCCAGGGCCTGGAACATGGTCTTGGCGACCCCGGTGTGGCTGCGCATGCCCACGCCGATGACCGAGACCTTGGCCACGTCCTCGTTCACCTGGACGTCCTCGAAGCCGAGCTTGTCCTGATGGCTGCGGACGATCTCCACCGCGCGGGCGGCGTCGCGCTTGCCGACGGTGAATTCCATGTTCGCGGTGTGGGCGGTGCGCGCGTGGCTCTGGACGATCATGTCCACATTGACGTTGGCGTCGGCGAGCGCGCTGAAGATCCCGGACGACACGCCCGGCTGATCGGGCAGGCCGAACACGCTGATCTTGGCTTCGTCACGGCTGTAGGCGACGCCGCTCACGATGCGCTTTTCCATGATCTCTTCCTCGTCGCACACGATGGTGCCTTGGCCGGGCGCTTCGCCGGGCTCGACAAAACTGGACAACACCCGCACCGGCACGTTCTGGGCCATGGCGAGTTCGACGGAACGGGTCTGCAGGACCTTGGCGCCCAGCGAGGCCATTTCGAGCATCTCCTCGTAGGAGATCTTGCTCAGCTTGCGGGCCTTGCTCTCGATGCGCGGATCGGTCGTGTAGACGCCGTCGACGTCGGTGTAGATGTCGCAGCGGACCGCCTTCACCGCCGCGGCGATGGCCACGGCGCTGGTGTCGGAGCCGCCGCGGCCCAGGGTGGCCACGCGGCCGTCGCGGGTCACGCCCTGGAAGCCTGCGACCACCGCGACCTCGCCGGAATCCAGCGCCGCGGCGAGCTTGTCGGGCTGGATGTCGTCGATGCGGGCGCGGCCGTGCGCGTCGTCGGCGATGATCGGAATCTGCCAGCCCAGCCACGACCTGGCCGGAAGGCCCATATTGCGCAGGGTCATGGCCAGTAGGCCGGCGGTCACCTGCTCGCCCGAGGCGACGACGGCGTCGTACTCGTCGTCCGAGGCGGGCAGACCCGGCGCGGCCGGGCCGGCGCCGTCGGTCCAGGCGACCAGTTCGTTGGTCTTGCCGGCCATGGCCGAGACCACGACGGCGACCTTGTGTCCGGCTTGGACCTCGGCGGCCACGAGACGGCCGACGCGCCGGATACGCTCAAGGTCGGCGACGGACGTGCCGCCGAATTTCATCACTAGCCGAGACAGCGCAGGAGCTCCGCTTGAGAGGGAAGGCTGCGCCTAATAGCGGGGGAGGCGGCCAGGGGCAATGTCTGCCGATAGGGGCTGGCGTCGCGCGCCGTGCGGGAGGAAAAGGCTTCCATGGCTTCCGCGTCCGCTTCCTCCATTGACCCGAAAGAGGTCGAGCAGTTTTCCCGCATCGCCGCCGAATGGTGGGATCCGAAGGGCAAGTTCGCGCCGCTGCACAAATTCAACCCGGTGCGCCTGGCGTTCATCCGCGAGCAGGCGCTCGCCCGTTTCGGGCGGGACCCCAAGGCCGTCCGGCCGTTCGAGGGCCTGCGGCTGCTGGACATCGGCTGCGGCGGGGGCTTGCTGTGCGAGCCGATGAGCCGTCTCGGCTTTTCCGTCACCGGGGTCGACGCTTCGGAGCGCAATATCGGCACGGCCAGCACGCACGCCGCCGAGCAGGGCCTTTCCATCGACTACCGGGCTTCGACCGCCGAGGACCTGCTGGCGGCGGGCGAGGCGCCGTTCGATGTCGTGCTGAACATGGAGGTGATCGAGCACGTCGCCGATCCGGCCGCCTACCTGCGCGACTGCGCGCGGCTGACGGCGCCGGGCGGGCTGATGATCGTGGCCACCCTCAACCGGACGCTGAAGGCGCTGGCCCTGGCCAAGGTCGGGGCGGAGTACGTGCTGCGCTGGGTGCCGGCCGGCACGCACGACTGGCGCAAGTTCCTCAAGCCCGACGAACTGCGGGGCTTCCTCGACGGTGAGCCGGTGGCGGTGCAGGGGCCGTTCGGGGTGGCCTACGACCCGCTCTCGGGCCGGTGGGGCCGCTCATCCGATTGCGACATTAACTACATGATGACGGTGACGCGGGACGCGGCGTAAGAAGCGGGCCGAGAGGAAGTACCCATGCCTTCGATACGGGTGCTCGGTCACGCCTTCCGCGCCTGGCGGCGGAACCGGCGGTGGGCCAAGCACGAGCCTGAGACGCCGTACCTGGCCGATCTCCTGAGCGGTTCGCCGGTCTGCCTGCATGTCGGGGCGAGCGATGGGCGCCATTCCTACGTGATGACCCAGGTCGCGCCGCGGGCGCAGATCCACGCCTTCGAGCCGTCGAGCTTCACCTTCGAGGTGCTGAAGACCTGCCTGGCCTGGCACCGGATCGCCGGCCAGGTGCATCCGGTTCACGCCGCGGTGTCGGACATGCCCGGCGAGATGCTGCTGGTCACGCCGAAGAAGACCTCGGGCCGGCTGGGGCGCACCTACGCCTATGTGGCCGCCCAGCCGCCGGTCGGCGCGGTCCGCCCCGACATGGAGGATGCGGGCCTGGAGCTGGAGCCGGCCCAGGTCCTGACCCTCGACGACTATTGCGACGGCCATGGGCTGGACCGGGTCGACTTCATCCGCATGGACATCGAAGGCGCCGAGCTGAAGGCGCTGAAAGGCGCCGAGCACATCATCGACCGCGACCATCCGCACATCCTGATCGAGATCCATCCGCGGATGCTGGAGGCGCGGTTCGGCGGCTCGGCCGAGGCGGTGGCCGAGGTGTTCCGCTCGCGCGGCTATCGGATGTTCGAGGTGCGCGGCGACCGGCTGGAGGAGGTCGCCGACATCGACGCCGGCGTTCCCTGGAGGGACTACTTCTTCATCCACCCAGAACGGGCCGCCGACCTGCCGGACGGTGTGTTCAAGGCCAGGATGGCGGCCTGAGACGCCTCTAGCCTCCCCGCCGAGGGCGACATAGGCTCCCCGCAACGAAGACATGGGAGGAGCCTGGCGATGCTGGCGCTGATGATGGACCGTGCCCTGAGCCTGCCGTCCATCCTGGAGTACGCTGCGACCTATCACGGCGACCGGGAGGTGGTGACGCGCACGATCGAGGGGCCGATCCATCGCTATGGCTACGCCGACGCCCTGGCGCGGGCCAAGCGCATGGCCAAGGCGCTGATCGCATTGGGCGTCAAGCCGGGCGACCGGGTGGCGACCCTGGCCTGGAGCACCCACCGCCACTTCGAGCTCTATTTCGCCGTCTCGGGGATCGGGGCGGTGCTGCACACCGTCAATCCGCGGCTGCATCCCGACCAGATCGCCTGGGTCGCCAACCATGCCGAGGATTCGGTGCTGATGTTCGACATCAGCTTCGGGGAGCTGGTGCGCGACATCGCTCCGCAGCTCTCGACCGTGAAGACGCTGGTGGCCATGACCGACCGCGCCCACCTGCCGCCCGAGGCGCCGGCCGGGACCCTGGTCTATGAGGAACTGATCGACGCCCAGTCGCCGGACTTCGAGTGGCCGGAGGTGGACGAGCGGAGCGCGTCCGGCCTCTGCTACACCTCCGGCACGACGGGCAACCCGAAGGGCGTGCTCTATGGCCACCGCTCGACGGTGCTGCACGCCATGGCCCTGGTGGCGCCGGACGCCTTCAACCTCTCGGCGCGCGACGCGGTGCTGCCCTGCGCCCAGATGTACCACGCCAACGCCTGGTGCACGCCCTATGCGGCGCCGCTGGTGGGGGCCAAGCTGATCCTGCCGGGGCGGATGCTGGACGGGCCGTCGATCTGCGACCTGGCGGTGCAGGAGGGCGCGTCCTTCCTGCTGGGCGTGCCGACCATCTGGGTCGGGGTGCTCGATCACCTGGACAAGGTCGGCCAGAAATTGACCACGGTCCGCACCGTGGCCATCGGCGGCTCGGCGCCGACCGCCTCGCTGATCCGCCGGGTGGAAAGCCAGCTCGGCGCCACGGTTCGCCAGATCTGGGGCATGACCGAGACCAGCCCCATGGGGGTGATCAACACGCCCCTGGCCAAACACGCCGGCGAGGACGCCGAGGCGGTGGTCCAGCGCAAGCTGAAGCAGGGGCGGGGCCTGTGGGGCGTCGACCTGCGGATCGTCGGCGACGACGGCCAGGAGCTGCCGCGCGACGGGGCCAGCGCCGGGGCGCTGCAGGTGCGCGGGCCGTGGGTCTCGCATCGACGCCGACGGCTATCTGCGCCTCACCGCCCGCGCCAAGGACGTCATCAAGTCGGGCGGGGAGTGGATCTCGACCCTCGACCTGGAGGACGCGGTCTCCTCGCATCCGGCCGTGGCCCTGGCGGCGGCCATCGGCGTGCCGCATCCGAAGTGGGACGAGCGGCCGCTGCTGCTGGTGGTGCTGCGTCCCGGCCACGAGGCCGATCCCGAGGCGCTGAAGGCGCACGTGGCCGAGCGGGTGGCGAAGTGGTGGACGCCGGACGAGGTGCGGATCGTCGAGACCCTGCCCATCGGCCCCACCGGCAAGGTGCTGAAGCGCGAACTGCGCCAGGCCGCGACCAGCTAGGCGAACCGGCCCCGGCCTGCCGCGTTTCCCACCAGGCCAGCGTTCTGGCGTGGAGTTGCAGACGTGCCGCGAAAGAGACCCAAGGGCGTGCTGTCCATGGGATGGGCCTGTATCGAGTGCGCCGCGACCGGCCGCACCGAGCATGCGCCCACCTCCGACGACTATCCGGACACCGTGGTCCGGCGGATTCGCTTCGAAGCCGGCGGCGGCCTGGGCTGGAAGATCTCGGCGATCGCCACGCCGCGGGCGCAGCCGGCGCCCTGGAAGATCGTGGTGGTGACCGGCGCGCCGTCCTGGGCCGAATACTGGGCGCCGGCCCTGGCCGCCCTGCCTCAGGACCGCGAGATGGTGGTGGACCGGCCGGGCTACGCCGGGTCGGAGCCGGTCGAATATGTCGGCGACATCGAGGTCCAGGCCCGCGCCCTGGCGCCGCTGCTGGAGGCGCGGGGCGGGCAGAAGGTGCTGCTGGTCGGCCAGTCCTACGGCGCGGCCATCGCCGCGATCATGGCCGAGCAGAACCCGCGCGCGGTCGCCGGGCTGGTGCTGCTGTCCGGCTATTTCGGGCAGTCGGGGCCGACCGCCCGCTGGCTGGTCGGGCTGGGCAGCCGCTGCTTGCCGATCATCCCGCGTGACCTGCGCCATGCGGTGCTGGAGGTCTCGGGCCAGCCGGGGCAACTGGGGCGGCTGCATCGCGCCCTGGCGCGGGTCCGTGCGCCGGTGCATGTCGTCCATGGCGACAGGGACGACTTCGCGCCCATCGAGATCGCCGAGGCGCTGGCGGCCAGCGTCCCGACCCGTCGGCCGATCCGGTTCCAGCGGGTGGCCGGCGCCAACCATTTCCTGAACGACGGGCCGGTCGAACCGCTGCTGGCGGTGCTGGAGGCCTGCATTCCGGCGCGCCGGCCCTGGCTCGCCTGGCGCTGGCCGCAATGGCGGCGGCCGGCCTGGCTGCGGCTCGGCCCGTGGGAGACCCACGCCAGGGCGTGACCGGGAACCGGCGCGGGCGCGCGCGGCGGGCGAACTTCCTCAAAAACGCCTTGGCCAGCGCCACCTGAACAGCGATAAGGTTGGCGTGACGAAGGCTGCGGCCATACCGCGGCTTCGATAATCCGCCCATCGGGGCGACGTTTGGGGAGATCGCGATAGATGAAAGCCGCCGTGCTGCGCGAAGTGGGCAAGCCGCTTCAGATCGAAGACGTCCAGATCAACAAGCCGGGTCCGCATGAGGTGCTGATCCGCACCAAGGCCGCCGGTCTGTGCCACTCCGACTTGCACTTCATGCAGGGGTCCTATCCGACCGCCCTGCCGGCGGTGCTGGGCCACGAGAGCGCCGGCGTTGTCGAAGCGGTCGGTTCGGAAGTGCGCACGGTGAAGCCGGGCGATCACGTCATCACCTGCCTGTCGGCCTATTGCGGCCACTGCGAATTCTGCCTGACCGGCCACCTGTCGCTGTGCGTGTCGCCCGACACCAAGCGCGACGCCGAGTCCGAGCCGCGCCTGAAGGCCACTAACGGCCCGATGCAGCAGTATCTGAACCTGTCGTCCTTCGCTGAGCAGATGCTGATCCACGAGCACGCCTGCGTCGCTATCCGCAAGGACATGCCGCTGGACCGCGCCGCCCTGATCGGCTGTTCGGTGATGACCGGTGTCGGGGCTGCGATCCACACCTCGAACGTCCGTCCGGGCGAGACCGTGGCGGTGATTGGCTGCGGCGGCGTCGGCCTGGCGGCGATCAACGGCGCGGCGATCGCCGGCGCCTCGCGGATCATCGCCGTCGACATGGTCGCCTCGAAGGGCAACATCGCCTCGCAGTTCGGCGCCACCGACTTCGTCGACGCCTCCCAGACCGACGCGGTCAAGGAAGTGGTCGAGATGACCAAGGGCGGCGTCCACCACGCCTTCGAGGCCATCGGCCTGGCCAAGACCGCCGAGCAGGCCTTCGGCATGCTGCGCCGGGGCGGCACCGCCAACGTCATCGGCATGATCCCGATCGGCCAGACCGTGACCCTGCCGGGCTTCCAGTTCCTGTCGGAAAAGCGGATCCAGGGCTCGCTGATGGGCTCCAACCGCTTCCCGGTCGACATGCCGCGGCTGGTAGACATGTACATGGCCGGCAAGCTGAAGCTGGACGAGATGATCTCGCAGCGGATCAAGCTGGAGCAGGTCAACGAAGGCTTCGAGGAAATGAAGAAGGGCGAACTGGCCCGTTCGGTCATCGTCTTCGATTGATCGCTCCGCCCGTCGGACGACACCGGCCCTCCCTTCGGGGAGGGCCTTTTCGTTTGCGGCTCAATTTTTTGTAAGGCCGCGGCCCGGCCGATGCGAGGTGAGGGGCGAAAGCTGCTTCGCAGGCGGAGATCACCGCCACATGGAGCAAGCAAATGAAGCCTTCCGTCCTCCTCGCCGGTTCGCTGGCCGCCTCGATGGCCCTGGCCGGGGCCGCCATCGCCGCGACTCCCGCCCCGGCCGCGACCGGAGCCGCCCAGCCGGCCGCCTCGGCCCCGGCCAAGACCGTCCATCACAAGAAGCATCATCACGCCAAGAAGGCCGCGCCGGCCGCGGCTGCGACGCCGGCGGCGAAGTAGCGCCAGGGCAGGGAGATCGTCATGTCCCGCAGTCTTGCCTGGGCCGCGGCGCTTTCGCTGACCGCGGGCCTGTCCCTGGCCGGGGCGGCGTCCGCCGCTCCATGCCGCGATGCGAGCGGTCATTTCGTGAAGTGTCCGGCGGCTGCGGCGGCCAAGCCGGCGAAGTGCCGCGACGCCAAGGGGCATTTCGCCAGATGCGAAGCGGCCGCCAGGCCGTCCGCGACCAAGAAATAGCCGCGCGCTGCGAAGAAGGAAGGTGGAGCGCTCCGGGGCGACCCGGAGCGCTTGCCTATTTGACGAAGACGCCCAGCAGGGCCGGGCGCAGATATTCCTCGATCACGCCTTCGGTGGAGGGCGGCGACCTGTGCGGCTCCAGCGGCAGGCAGGCGTTGAAGATCACCATCGAGGCGTAGGCCGCCAGCATGGGATCGACGGGACGGATGGAGCCGTCCGCGATACCGTCGGCGATGACCCCGCCGAACGAATTGGCGATCTGCTGGAAGCGCAGCAGCATCCGCCGCCGCATGGCTATGGGCACGGCCGCCAGGGCGTGGTTGCGCAGGATGCGCCCGCCTCCGCCCTCGGCCTGGTGCATGCCCAGCGAGACCACCGCGAGCCAGAGCTGTTCCCACCCCGAGCCGGCGCTGGCCGCCTCGCGCCGGGCGCGGTCGATGAGGCCGAAGGTGCGCTCGAAGCAGGCGACGGCCAGTTCGTCCTTGTCGCTGTTGTGGTGATAGAACGAGCCCTTGGTGACGTTGAGCTCGGCCGAGATCTTGTCGACCGAGGCGCCGCGATAGCCCTCGCGGTTGATCAGGCGGGTGGCGGCGACCAGGAAGCGGTCGCGGGTGATCTCGTCGTTCTCGGCGACCGGTTCGGCGAGGTCGAGCAGGGGCATCCGCGGCCAGGCGCGCCCAGGCGCGGCCAAGCCGCCCACCAGCACGTCGGCCAGGCGCGCGGCGACGCGGGCGTAATCGGCCGGCGCATAGCCGATCAGCCAGCTATCGGACCAGGTGAGCAGGTTGACCACCAGCCGGGCGACGCCCTGGCGGCGGGGCGCCCCGACCCAGGGCATGTCCTCCGACTTCAGCAGCCGGCCGATGCGGACATAGAGCGTTTCGAAGGCGTCGATGACCGGCTGCTTCTGGTCGCCTTCGATCAGATAGACCTCGCTGAAGGGCGCCAGCGGGCCTTCCTCGCCGACCGCGATGCGGCGGCGGGTTTCGAAATAGGCGGCGATGAAGGTGGCCAGCCGGTCGCCCGGCGCGCTGCGCGCCTCGGCCTGGTCGAGCATGGCGGCGAAGCGGTCGATGGTGTCGCGCAGCACCGCCGCGGCCAGGTCTTCCTTGCGCTTGAAATAGTAGGTGAGGCTGACCGGGTGCAGGTCCATCCGCTTGGCGACCGCGGCCAGGGTGAACCCGCTCATGCCCTGCTCGACGAACACCTTGGTGGCGGCGGTCATGATGGCGTCGCGCTTGGCGGCGTATCGCGCGCGCGGCTTGGGCTCGGGGGCTGCGGTCAAGGGATATATCCTCCGCTCGAACATCGTTCGTCGCCGGACATTAAAGCGCGCGGCCCGTGGTTGGAAGCGGGCGGTCGTCGCCGGGTCAGCGGCGCAGGGCCGGCGAGGCCTCGTCCTGGGCGAGGGCCAGGCGGGCGGCGGGCGCCTCGCCCTGGTCCTTGATCATGGCGTCGATGCGGGCCTTCTGGGCGCGGAAGGCGGCCAGTTCGCCGCCGGCCAGCACCGTGCCTTGCGGCGCCTTGGCGCCGACCGGGTTCATCCGCTTCCCGTTCAGCCAGATCTCGTAGTGCAGGTGCGGCCCGGTCGAGGCGCCGGTCGAGCCGACATAGGCCACGACCTGGCCCTGGGCGACCCGCTGGCCGGGACGCAGGCCCTTTGCGAAGCGCGACAGGTGAGCATAGCCGGTCTCGAAACCGCCGGTGTGACGGATGCGAACCCAGTTGCCATAGCCGCCCCAGCGGCGGGCCTCGACCACCACGCCGTCGCCGGCGGCGAAGACCGGGGTGCCGCTGCCGGCCCCGAAGTCGATGCCCTGGTGCATGCGGTTGTAGCCGAGGATCGGATGGCGGCGCATGCCGAAGCGGCTGGTCATGCGGGCGTTGTCGACCGGGGTGCGCAGCAGGAAGCCTTTGATGTTCTTGCCGGTTTCGTCGAAGTACTGGACCTCGCCGCCGGGCCGCTCGAAGCGATAGAACTTCACGCCCTTGATGGCGGCGTATTCCAGGGCGCCGGTCTCGATGGTGCGGCCGCTTTCGGTGATCTTGCGGTCGAAGACCATGGTGAAGGCGTCGCCGGGCTTCAAGTCGCGGTCGAAGTCGATCTTGTGCGAGAACAGCTTCACCATCTCGCCGACGATGCGGGGATTGGCGCCCAGGCGCGAGGCGCTCTCGTAGAGCGATCCGGCGATCTCGCCGCTGGCGACCGTCCGCTCGTCGCGGATATTCTCTTCCATCTCGCGCAGGCGCAGGGCGCCGTCGAAGGTGCGCGACAGGGTGATGGACTGGGCCGGGCCCGTGCGCAGCGACAGGCCGATCAGCCGGGCCGGGCCGCGCTCGCCGCGCGGGCGGGCGACCGCGGCGTCGAAGGCCATGCCGGCCTTGATGTGGACGGTGTCCATCGCCTCGCCCAGCATCTCGACCGCGCGGCGGGCCTCCTCGCGCGGGACGCCGGCGCGCTCGACCGCCGATTCCAGCGTCTCGCCGGGCATGACCTTGACTGGCACGCTCTGCGGGCGGGCGAAGCCGGGCTGGGCCTCGGACTGGGTGAAGGCGGCGTGCTGCAGGGCGGTGATGGCCGCCGGGTCGAGCGGCGCCCTGGCCTGGGCCGGCGGATTGTCGGCGGCCAGTTTCCAGCCGACCGCCAGGGCGGCGAGGCCGGCCAGGCCGATGGCCAGCCGCGGGGTCACGCGGAAGGTCGGGCGTCGCGGATCGAACTCTTGCATCGTGCCCCCGTACTGGCGATGCCCACGGGCGTCCGTCCGCACCGTGGTCTGGCGTAAACTAGCTGGCGAACGGCTTTCGCCTTGTCCACCCGACATGGTTAACCGCCGGTAAGCTTTTCCGACGTCCGGCCGCCTTTAGAGCAGACCCAGCACCAGCTCGGCAGGACGGCACAGCGCCGCACCCTTAGGGGTCACGACGATAGGCCGATTCACCAGGATGGGATCGAGGATCATGGCGGCGATGATCGCCTCGCCCGAGGCGGCGGGGTCGGTGAGCCCGAGTTCGTCGGCGCGGGTGCCGCGTTCACGGAGAATTTCGCGGGGCGAAACGCCCATCCTGGCGACCAGATCCTCGAGCTGCTCGCGGGTCCAGCCGGCCTTCAGGTACTCGACCACCTGGGGCTCGATCCCCTTCTCGCGCAACAGGGCGAGGGTGTTGCGAGACGTTCCGCAGGAAGGGTTGTGATAGATGACGATCCCGTCTTGAGCGCTCATGCGGCGTCCCTTCGGAAAGCTTGACCACGACCGTGAAGGGCTTGCGCGCGCCCGACGGCCGACCGGCAATACCGCGTTCCGCCAGGCGGGCGCCACCCTTGAAGCTGCGAACGAGTTTCAGGCCGCTCCTTGACGTTCGCCTGGCTCGGCTTGATCTAGAGCAACTGGGCTCGTGAAAAACTTGGAGAACCTCAAGATGAAGAAGCTCTTGGCCGCCGCCGGCGTCGCCGCCGTGATGATCGCCACCCCTGTCCTGGCCCAGACGCCGGGCGCTCCGGACGTCAGCCGCGTCGCCGCGGCCACCTACAAGGTCGATGCGAACCACACCCAAGCCGTCTGGTCGGTGGACCACATGGGCTTCTCGATCCTCTACGGCATGTTCGGCTCGATGAGCGGCACGCTGACCCTCGATCCGGCCAAGCCGGAGGCGGCGAAGGTCTCCATCGAGATCCCGATGTCGGGCCTGACCACCACGTCGGCGGGCTTCACCAAGCACCTGTCGAGCGCCGACTTCTTCGGCGTCGAGAAGTTCCCGACCGCGAAGTTCGAGTCGACCTCGGTGGTGGTGAGCGGCCAGACCGCCAAGATCACCGGCGACCTGACCTTGCAT
>MEEW01000105.1 GCA_001724985.1 Phenylobacterium sp. SCN 69-14 | reverse complement strand
GATATTGCAGCTCAACACCGTAGGTTCGCGGGAAGATGAGAGTGACCGTGCGCTGCACGCCGGCCGCTGAAGGCGGTGTTCCGGTCGAGCTTGTATAACCCGTCTCGTCGAACGCGTTCTTCACGAAGCCAATGATCGTGTATTTCTTCGCCTCCCCACGCCACATCAGGCGGAAGTCGGCTGTCTGGAAGGAAGGGGAGGTGTAGGTCGGATTGGCGAAGATCGTCGTCTGGGTCTTGCCCGTATAGGTGTAGCTGCCGGTGGCGGTCAGCGTTCCTCGGCTAAGATCCCACGTGTAGGTCGCATATGCGGTGACCTTGTTGCGCGGCGAGATCGGCAACCAATCGCCTTCGACGGACTGGGTGACAAAGCCGCCGAGCGTGCCTGCCGGCTTTGCCCCCGGCTGCTTCGCTAGCGGGTCGGTAGTATCGACAAAGCAGCAGCCTGAATCGAGCTCGGTGTTCAGATAGGCGTAGCTGACACCCAGGTTGAGTTGGTCGATCGGCACCCATTGCGCCTCGACTTCGACACCCCAGATCGTAGCGTCCAAATTCAAGAACTGAGTAGCGGTGATTGTGCCCAGCGGAGCTGTCAACGGGGCCTGAAAGCCATTGTAGTCCGTGTAGTAGCCGGCGATGTTAGCCTGGAATCGCCGGCCGATATTCTTCTTCGCGCCAATCTCGTAGGAGTTAACGTACTCGGGGTCAGCGAAGGGGTCCGGGCTCAAGCCATTCGATCCGATCCAGCCCCCGGACTTGTAGCCGCGGCTGTAGCGCGCATACAGGTGGGTGTCCGGATCTGGCTCCCACTGAAGCGCGACCGTTCCCGTCACTGCGTCCCAATCACCCGACAGGTCACGCATGAGCCCGCCGGCGGGATCGGGGCGCAGGTCTGCCGTGGCTGCGGTGGCCGCGCATGAGGTGATCGTGGCGCCGCCGCAAACCTGAAGCGCCGTAATATCGACGGCGAGGCCTTGTCCCACGGTCGCGGGAATGCCAGCCGCGGCGAGGGCTGCAGTAATGGCAGGTGACCGAGCCACGTAGCGAGCGGAGTCCGTACCCGTCTTTTTATCGTAGGTGTAGCGAATACCCGTCGTGAGGGTCCAATGCGGCGCGAACTTCCAGTCAGTTTGTGCGAAGGCCGCGTAAGAGTTCGTCTCCAGGTGACCGTTTACGAAGAGGAACGCGCCGCGTGGGTTGGGTGCTGATGGCGCACCGGTCAGACCAATAGGATTGAAAATCGACGGATCACCGACAACGCGGATACCCTGCGGCTGATCGTACTCTTGGTAGTACTGGTAAAGTCCGACGATCCAGTTGAACGGACCGTCACTTTCCGACGACAGATTGAGTTCATTGGAGAGCCAGGATTGTTTCTCTCGGTAGAACGTCCTTGCGTCCGTGGACACATTCAGCGCCGTGAAAGGCGTTAGCGGGCCAGGTCCATCGAGATCTGGCAGGGTGATATTTTGCGGTCCCCTGCGCGGCGTCCGGTCGGAGTCCGTCGATGTGTTGTAGTCATACTGCTGATAGCCAGCCAGGTACTTCAGTTTCGCCCAGCCAAGGTCGCTCGTCACGTCGAGGTGGACACGGTGATGATCATCGAGGGAGCCATAGGGCGAAGCGTTCTGGTCGATCCGGTACGGATTGCGCACAGCCGGGTTGGTTCCAGTGTAGGCGTACGCCGTGTTGTAGTAGAGCGCTGAGGTGCCGACGCCGGTCAGGGATGTGGTGTCCAGCGGCGAAATTCCGTTCGCGAGCGTGTTGCCGACACCGTAACCGTCATCCCAGTCGAACTTAGTGTAGCGGAGCCGCGCCGTCGTGTGCTCTCCCAGGTCGGCCTCGATCTGGGCCTCGATCAGGTAGCGTTTCGAGTCTGCGGCGTCGCCACCGGGCCCGATGTTCTTGATGAACCCCTTGTCACGGACTTCCATCGATCCGCCGAGCAGGAATCTCAGACCGGGAGCGATCGGTCCGGAAACCATCGCGTCAGCCCGGCCATAATCATAGTTGCCTGCTGTCAGCCGAACCTCTCCCGTATAGTCCGTGGTCGGGCGCTTGGAGATGATGTTCATGGAGCCGCCAACGGAGTTGCGGCCGTAGAGGGTGCCTTGCGGTCCGCGAAGGACCTCCGTCCGCTCGATGAAAAGCGACGGTGTCGACGCGTCGAACATAGAATTGGTGAAGATGCCGTCAGAATAGAGTGCGACGGAAGGATCTGTGCCGATTGAATTCGTGAGCCGGCCCAGCCCTCTTATCGACATTCGATCGTTGTTGGTGTAGCTCATGCTCGGCGTCACGCAAGCAAGATCTTCGACTGTGTTCACGCCGAGCACATCGCGACGCTCGCTTGTATATGCGGACACCGCGAGCGGGATGTCTTGAAGGCTCTGTTCGCGCTTTTCCGCCGTCACCACCCGCTCTTCGATAACTGTCGGGCTTGCGGCATCCTGTGCAGCGGCGCTCCGTGCACAGCCGATTATCGCTCCCAACGCGACCGCGCTCAGCAGGATTTGTCTACGCATTCTTCCCCCCTTTGTTCGTCTGGCTCACTTGGCCAGTGCAATGGACTCATACCGTATGGAGTCGTACGAGGCAATCAAAGCGCTTTCTAGCGGAGGCGACAAGCGGCTCAAGGCACCGGGCTGCCATTCAAGGTGGCTTAATAATGCGGAGTGCCTTGTTGGAGATTGGGCGCCGAGTTTGCCGGCCCGGCTCCCAGTAGGACGGCTTGAAACGGGGGCGGCGCACTGGGTGTGCCGCCCCCACTGCTCCGTCCTGAGGCCAAATTGAAGTGGCGAGCCGATGAAGGCTAGCGTTCGACGAGGATCGACCGCAATTCGAGCAGGAGTCTGTTCAGCGCCTTGTAATCATCCGCTGACAGCTTGCCGAGGGTCTCACGATGGACGATCTGGGCCTTCTTGATCATCTCCTGTATGATGCTATGGGATTTGCCTGTCAGACGCACCCGCCAGACCCGCCGGTCGTCTGGGTGCGCCGCTCGCTCCACATATCCGCTCTCTTCCAGACGATCGATCATCTGTCCGAGAGAGGCGCGGCCTACCTCTAACTTGCGCGCAAGCTCGGCCTGCGACATGTTGTCCCCGCGGCTGAGGAAGACCAGAACACGCCAAGACGACGAGGTGAGGCCGATCTCTTGCATCTTCGCGTCGAACGTCGTTCGCAGCAGGCGAGTGACATCAGAAAGCAGGAAGCCCAAGCTCATCGGCCCGGTCTCCGGTCCCGCCTCGCTGTTCGGAGGCGATTGCTGCGATGGGTCCATATGTAGTGATCGCTTCCCCTATGGCCGATGTCGGGCGATAATTATCGTCTTTAACAGACGTGCCGCTCTGATCACAGCCAATTTAAGCCGATGATTCGCCGCGTCCCGTGGCGCATTTGGACGTCGCCGACCTGTCCCCTGCCGGCCGCTCGTCTATTGTGAGGGCCCAGAGGGTTAATAGCTGATCTGCAGCCCCGGCGGTAGCGGTCGGGCGGCGCAGCCTTGGACCGTTTGCGGCAGCAGGCCATCCAGCGCCTGCGGGCAGCGAAAGGTGATCGTCAAGCGATCAGTTTGGGGAGATGACCCCATTTTTCGGTCGCGCACCGCACTTTGGCGCGTCACTCAGTTCCGCGCAGGTATGATTACCGGCAGGCTCTCGTAGCCGTGAACGAAGGCGGAGTAGTTTAGCACGGGATCGCCGACCACCTTGATCTCCGGGAAGCGCTTGAGGATCTCTTCCCAGATGATGGTCAGCTGCATCTCGGCCACGCGGTTGCCGACACAGCGGTGGATGCCGAAGCCGAACGACATGTGCTGTCTGGGCCGCTCACGGTCGATGATGAATTCGTTGGGCCGGTCGACCACGGTCTCATCGCGATTGCCCGAAATATACCACATGACGACCCGGTCGCCCTTCTTGATGGTTTTTCCGTGCATCACAACGTCACGCGTCGCCACCCGGCTCATGTGGGCCAGCGGCGTCTGCCAGCGGATGGTCTCGGAGACCATCGACAGGATCAGGTCGGGATTGGCCCGTAGCTTGGCGTACTGGTCGGGGTTTTTGTTCAGGGCGAAGACGCTGCCCGAGATGGTGTTGCGGGTGGTGTCGTTGCCCCCGACGATCAGCAGGACGACGTTGCCCTGATAAGCATCCATGGGCATGTCCCGGGTGGCCGGATTGTGCGCCAGCATCGAGATTAGGTCATTGCCGGGAGTGGCATTGACCCGCTGGTTCCACAATTCCTGGAAGGTGCCAAAGCACTCGAAGATCGCAGCGCCCTTGTGCTCCCAGCTCTCCACCGGCCCGTGGCCCGGCATATTGGTGAACATATCCGACCACCAGGTCAGCTTTCGGCGCTGTTCGAACGGGAAGTCGAACAGGGTGGCCAGCGTCATGGCCGTCAGCTCCTTGGACACTA
The DNA here is from genome assembly GCA_001724985.1 of Phenylobacterium sp. SCN 69-14. Taxonomy (GTDB): domain Bacteria; phylum Pseudomonadota; class Alphaproteobacteria; order Caulobacterales; family Caulobacteraceae; genus Phenylobacterium. Next base: position 4,600 of record MEEW01000105.1, on the reverse strand, counting down.
GATCGACCCAATCGAACTCCTTGCCGATGGGCAGGCTGTCCAGGATCTGGCCCGCCCGCTCGCGCACCTGGGGCGACATGGCGTGCAGGTTGCTGGGCGCGAGGGTGGGGCTGACCGCCTTGCGGCCCCTACTATGTTCCGGCTCGTCCATCGTAATGAATCCCGCGGCGCCGCGCCGCCGCTTGCCCATGATCTTCTCCTGCTCGATCTGGGCCTCGAGGTTTGGCAAGCCAATGCCCTCGGCCGAGGAGAACGCCTCATGGTCGGTGTCCACCGCCATGATGTCGTTCCACTTGGTTATCGACCAGTAAGGGCCGTATTCGCTGTCCGGCGTGAAGTGGACAGGGTCTTCCCGGCGCAGGCGTTCAAACACCGGCCAGATAGTGTCATTGTAGAAGCGGTCCACCCGGGCAGGGTTCAGTTCCTCCAGCGGCGTGGCCGCGACTTCGGCCGCCGCGTCAGATGCTTTGATCTTCGTCGCAATGTTCATGTCTTCCATCCCCGTTCTAGCTATCGGCCGAACAGCAGGCCTGCCCGCAACCCGCGGCGGCGACCCTGACAAGGCAGTTTGACGCCCGCTCACAACCAAGTCAACGATCATTGACTTTGGTCGGTCGCGGCCATTTCCCTGATGCTCAGCCTGTTCTCCGGCGTCGGCTTGACGTAGAGGACCAGACTGAGCGCCAACTTGGTTCGAGCGGGCTTTTTCGGATGAATGACACTGTGGCGCTCGTTGATCTGGCGGCTGGTTCCCGCAAGCGCGACGCAGAGGCGACCCGCGGGGCGATCCTCGAGGCGGCAAAGACCCAGTTCGCCCTTCAGGGGTACGATTGCACCGTGCTGCGGGACATAGCCCGCGAAGCCGGCGTCGATGTGGCCCTGGTGAAGCGCTACTTCGGGGGCAAGGAGGCTTTGTTCCTAGAGGCGTTGAAGGCGTCATTCGGGACGGATGACGTGCGGGGGTGGGATCGCGCGACGTTCGCCCATGAGGTCGCCGCCGTGTTGGCGGGTAGCCCCCATATCAACGAGGCCAGGACCCACAGATTTCAGTTTTTGCTCCGCGCCGCGACATCGCCGACGACCGCGCCGCTCCTGAATATGCTCGTCCAGGATCGGCTCTTGGGGCCGATCCGGGAGTGGCTAGGCGGGACAGGTGCCGGCGCGCGCGCTCGTATCCTCGCGGCGACCTATGTTGGGTTCCTTGTCGAACGCCTGATCCGCGGCGCGCCGCTGCTGGGCCGAGAAAGGGAGGAATACTTGACGCGGGTGACGGCGATCTTCGCCGCGTTGATTACCGAGGGCGACGCGGCGACCTAGACTAATGCTGGCTTTCCGGCATTCTGACGACCAGACCATCCAGATCGTCCGTAATCTTGATTTGACAGGAAAGCCGGCTGTTGGCCTGCGCGTTCTCGGCGAAGTCCAGCATGGAAGTCTCCATGGCCGTCTTGGCGCCGGTTAACTCCAGCCAGCCGTCCTCAACATAGACGTGGCAGGTGGCGCACGCGCAGGCACCCCCGCAGTCGGCGTCGATGCCCGGAACGCCGTTCTTCACGGCGCCCTCCCTGACGCTCATGCCGTTCTTCAGTTCGATGACGTGTTCGGAGCCATGGTGCTCGATGTATGTGACTTTGGGCACTTGCATGCTTCCGCCGGTCCTTCGCCAAGCAGCCTCTATTCAGACGTTAAAGATGAACTGCCGGGGCCGATCCGTGCTCAACGCGCTCGCATGGCATTCCGGCTGGGTATGACGACCGGCATCGAGGCATAGCCCCGGATCAAGACCGATGGCACCCGACGGGGCTCCTCCAGGACGCGGATCTCCGGGAACCGTGGCAGGATCTCCTCCCAGAGGATCCGCAGCTGCAGTTCGGCCAGACGGTTCCCGACGCAGCGGTGGATTCCGAAACCGAAGGACAGGTGGTTGCGCGGTCGCTCTCGGTGGATGATGTAGGCTTCGGGGTTCTCGATCGCCTTCTCGTCCCGGTTGCCCGAAGCGTACCAGATCAGCACCTTGTCGCCTTTCCTGATGAGCTTGCCGCCAAGCTTGAAATCCTGGGTGGCGGTGCGCCGCATGTTGGAGAGCGGGGTCTGCCAGCGGATGGTCTCGGAAACCATTGAGGGAATCAGGCTGGGATTCTCGCGCAGCTTTCGCAGCTGATCGGGGTTCTGGTTCATCGCCAGGATCGAGCCCGTCATTGTATTACGGGTGGTGTCATTGCCACCGATGATCAGCAGCAGCAGATTCCCGAGGTACTCCATCCGGTCCATGTTTCGCGTGGCCTCGCCATGCGCCAGCAGGGAGACTAGATCGCCCTTCGGTGGGGCGTTGACCCGCTCGTTCCAGAGCCGCGTGAAATAGTCCACGCAGCCGAACAGCTCCATCCTGCGCTCGGTCTCGTAGTCATCCGTGAGGAACAGGCCGGATTCGGGGCCCGCGGTGGCGATGTCGGACCAGCGGGTCAGCTTGCGCCGTTCATCCCAGGGGAAGTCGAACAGGGTGGCCAGCATCTGGGTGGTGAGTTCGATGGAGACCCGATCGACCCAGTCGAAGGCTCGCCGATCGGCAGTTCGTCCAGGGTCTTGGTGATGCGGCTGCGGATCAACGGCTCCATCAGGTGGAGGTTGGCCGGCGAGACGATGGGGCTGACGGTCTTGCGCTGGACGTCGTGCTTGGGCGGATCCATCGCGATGAACATCGGAAGCGTGAAGTCTTCCTTTGGGTCGAAGATCGTGATCGATGGCTCCGACGAGAACACCTCGTGATTGATATCGACAGCCATGATGTCGGCGTACTTTGTGATGGACCAGAAGGCGCCATCCGGGTGGTGATGCGCCGGGTGCAGATGAACCGGGTCCTCCTTGCGCAACCGCTCCAAGTATGGCCACACCGTGTCGGTCCGCCAGAGCTCGGTGTCGGCGAGGTTGATGTCCTGCAACGGCATTGCGTAGGCCTTTGCGCGGGCCTCGGCCCTCAGATCAGTCGCGCCGTCGCTCATTGAATTCTCCCTCTCTTGCTAATACCGTCAATCAAGATGACGCGCGCTCAGGTCCCTAGGACGAACCCTTCATAACCCTTGTCGGCGCTTGCCTGACACATCTGCAGGTACAGCGGAACGCCGCCCGGATAATTCAATAACTCCCGTGGCTTACCCGGAATATTAGCGCCCATGTACCAGGAGTCCGCCAGGGGAAAGAGTGTCATGGCGCCCACAGCCTCGACATGGTCCTTCCAGGTCTGTTCGGCGGCGGCGGTCGCCTCGAACCGGCTAACGCGCGCATCGCGCATGCGTCCCAGGAATTCGACCACCCAGTCGCCCTGCAGTTCGGCGCAGGTCGGGCCATTGCAGAACCCCGAGGGGCTCTGCGGCCCGTAGAGGAACAGCAGATTGGGAAAGCCAGCGCTCGCCATGCCCAGGTGAGTTCGCGCGCCCTTGGCCCACTTCTCCTTGAGCGTGAGCCCCTCCACGCCACGTATGTCGATTTGCGTCAGGCCGCCGGTGACCGCATCGAAGCCCGTGGCCAGGACAAGGATGTCGAGTTCACACTCCCCTTCCGCGGTCCTCACGCCACTCGGGGTGATCTCCAGGATCGGGGTGGCCTTCAGATTCACCAAGCGTACGTTGTCCTGGTTGAACACGTCGTAATAGGTCTGCTCTAGGGACGGGCGCTTGACGCCGAAGGGGTGCGGCGGCTCCTTGGGGGCCAGCTGCTCCGCCAGCTTCGGGTCGCGGATCCGCGCCTGGACCTTCCCGCGCCAGAAATCGTAGGCCGTGCGATTGGCCTCCAGGTTCATCATCACATCGTAGAAGGTCGAGGCCCAGAAGCTGAAGCCCCCGGCCGCCCAGCTCGCCTCGTAGACGGCCCTCCGCTCCTCCGGGGAGACTTCCAGCGCCGCCTTCCCGCTGGCGTGGAAATCGAAACCGCCGAAGCTCTCTGCCCGGCGCGCGAACCGCGCGGGATAATCTCTCTTCATGTCGCGTTGGGTTGCCTCGTCCAGGCTGCACTGTTGCATGGCAAGGGCAAGGATCGGCGTACGCTGAAAGACGGTCAGCTGGGCGGCCACGCGTGCGGCCTCCTGCACGACCTGCACGCCGCTGGCGCCGGTGCCGATCACGCCGACGCGCTTGTCCGTCATGTCGAGGCCGTCCTGCGGCCACCACGCGGTGTGATGTTTGACGCCTTCGAACCGGTCCAGGCCCTTGAGGTCCGGGATGTACGGCTTGGCGGCGAACCCCGTGCAGAGCACCAGGAACCGCGGGCTGACAAGGCCGCCGTCCTGCGTCCGAACCACCCACCGGCGGCTGTCCTCGTCGAACTCGGCGCCTTCGACGCGGGCGTTGAATCGGATGTCGCGGCTCAGATCGAGCTTCTGATCGACGTAATGGAAGTAGTGACGCAGCTCGTCCCAGGCTGGGAAGCGCTCGGTCCAGGTCCAGTCGCGCCAGAGATCCTCGCTGGAAAACTCGTACATCGGCACGTGGGTGTCCACACGAGCGCCGGGGTAGCAGTTCCAGTACCATATGCCACCGAGGTCGGCGCCGGCCTCAAACAGCCGCACCGAGAACCCCAGTTGGCGAAGGCGGTGGAGTTGGTAGAG
>MEEW01000104.1 GCA_001724985.1 Phenylobacterium sp. SCN 69-14 | reverse complement strand
GCCGCCGCCGGCATCGGCTTCGCCATCGGCGTACGCCGCGCCGAGCTGACCGCCAGCATCGACTGGCTGCGTCACGCGCTGCAGAAGGCCCCCGCCGCGCCGCCGGCCCCGCAGAAGCCGGTCCGCGCCTCCGTCGCCCGCCGCGCCAAAGCCGCCGAGGCGGCGACCGCCCCGCCCCCACCAGCCGAAGCGCCCGCCGCGCCGGAGGTTTTCGACGCCGACGCCGAGCCCGACGCCCCCGCCGCCAACTCGGTGGCCATCCGCCAGCCCAAGACCGCGCCCAAGGAATCCGGCCGCGAGCAGCGCGAAGCCCAGGGCGCGTTCGATTTCGTCAAGACCAGCGGTTTCGCCCTGCCGGAGCTGGCCATGCTGGCCAAGCCCAAGCCGCGGGCCTCGATGTTCGACGAGGGCGCCCTGCGCCAGAACGCCCAGCTGCTGGAAAGCGTGCTGGCCGAGTTCGGGGTGCGCGGCAATATCGACCAGATCCGCCCCGGCCCGGTCGTCACCCTCTACGAGCTGGTCCCCGCCGCCGGGGTGAAGTCGGCCCGCGTGGTGGCCCTGGCCGACGACATCGCCCGCTCGATGTCGGTGACCGCCTGCCGCGTCTCGGTCGTGCCGGGCCGCAACGCCATCGGGATCGAGCTGCCCAATGCGCGGCGCGAGACGGTCTATCTGCGCGACCTGCTGGCCAGCGCCGAATACGAGCGCTCGACCCAGGCCCTGCCCATGGCGCTGGGCGAGAACATCGGCGGCGAGCCCTATATCGCCGACCTGTCGAAGATGCCCCACCTGCTGATCGCCGGCACCACCGGCTCGGGCAAGTCGGTCGGCGTCAACGCCATGATCCTGTCGATCCTCTACCGGCTGCCGCCCGAGCAGTGCCGGTTCATCATGATCGACCCGAAGATGCTGGAACTCTCCGTCTATGACGGCATCCCGCACCTGCTGGCCCCCGTGGTCACCGACCCGAAGAAGGCCATCGTCGCGCTGAAGTGGACCGTGCGCGAGATGGAGGACCGCTATCGGCTGATGTCGAAGATCGGGGTGCGCAACGTCGCCTCCTACAACGAGCGCGCCAAGGAGGCCGCGGCCAAGGGCGAGCATTTCGAGCGCACCGTCCAGACCGGCTTCGACGACAACGGCCGGCCGATCTACGAGAGCGAGCGCATCGACCCGAAGGCCATGCCCTATCTGGTGGTGGTGATCGACGAGGTGGCCGACCTGATGCTGGTCGCCGGCAAGGACGTGGAAGGCGCGGTGCAGCGCCTGGCCCAGATGGCCCGCGCCGCCGGCATCCATCTGGTCATGGCGACCCAGCGGCCGTCGGTCGACGTCATCACCGGCACCATCAAGGCCAACTTTCCGACCCGGATATCCTTCCAGGTCACCTCGAAGATCGACAGCCGCACCATCCTGGGCGAACAGGGCGCCGAGCAGCTCCTGGGCCAGGGCGACATGCTCTACATGGCCGGCGGTGGGCGCATCACCCGCCTGCACGGCCCGTTCGTCTCCGACCAGGAGGTCGAGGCGGTGGCCAAGTTCCTGCGCGACCAGGGCGAGCCGCAATATCTCGAGGACGTCACCGCCGGCGGCGACGAGGACGGGGACGGCGGCGACGGCTATGGCGACGAGGGCGGCGGCTCGGGTGACGACCTCTACGACCGCGCCGTGGCCGTGGTGACCCGCGACCGCAAGGCCTCGACCAGCTACGTCCAGCGCCGCCTGCAGATCGGCTACAACCGGGCCGCCTCGCTGATCGAGCGGATGGAGAACGAAGGCGTGGTCAGCCCCGCCAACCACGCCGGTAAGCGCGAAGTGCTGGTGTCGGCGGCGCCTTAGACCGCTCGATCCTCCCCCAGAGGAGGAGCAATCTAGAGGTCTTACCCCACCGCCTTCGCCACCGCCGCGCCGAGTTCGGCCGGGAAGGTCCCGTTCATGCCTTCGACGGCGGTGTTGGTCAGGGCGACCACGGTGGTCGCGCGGGCGGGGATGATCTGCCAGGAATGGCCATAGACGCCGCCCCAGCTCACCGTGCCGGCGATCAGCGGCGAGGACGCCTCGGCCGGGTCCTTCAGCACCGCGCCGCCGAACGAGAACCCCCAGCCGGGGCCGTGGGTGACGACGGCGAGGTCGCCGATCTGATTGGTCAGCATGGACTGGGCCGAGGCCGCCGACAGCACACCGCCGCCGCCGGTGCGCACCGCCTCCAGAAGTTTCAGCACGTCGGGCGCGCTGCCCACCATGCCCGCCCCGCCCGAAGGGAACGAGGCCGGACGCGTGGCGCGGGCCGGCGAATAGCGGATGCCCGACAGCTCCATGAACGGCGAGACGTCCGGCTCGGCCATCGGACGCGGCGGGGCGCCGTCCATGTACGGGGTGACGAGGCTGGCCGCATCGCTCACATAGAAGCCGCTGGAGGCCATGCCGAGCGGCTTCAGCACCAGGTCTTCGACCGCCTGGGGCAGCGGCTTGCCCGCGGCCTTCTCGATCGCCGCGCCCAGCACGTCGAGGCTGAGCGAATAGAGCCAGGCCGCGCCCGGCGGGAAGAACAGCGGGACCGACGCCAGGCGCTTCAGCTCCTCGGCCATCGGCAGGTCCGGATCGGCCAAGCCGTCCGAGACGCCGGCCGCCAGATAGGGCCCGCCTTCCGGTTGCAGGAAGCCGTAGCCGAGGCCGCTGGTGTGGGTGAGCAACTGGGCGATGGTGATCGGCGGCGCCGATCCATCCGCGAGCTTCGGCTGGAAATCCGGCAGCCAGCGCGAGACCGGCGCATCGAGGGCGAGCACGCCGCGGTCGACCAGGGCCAGGGCCGTCGCCGCCACGATCGGCTTGGTGACCGAGGAGAGCCGGAACGCCGCATCGGCGGTCATGGCCCTGCCCGCCTCGCGGTCGGCCTGACCGGCGGCGCGGCTATAGGCGACCTGCCCGTCGCGCGCGACCAGCACCACCGCGCCGACGATGCGGGTTTCGGCGAGGGCGCGGTCGATGACGTCATCGAGGGCGGCGTCGAGGGTGGTCATGCGGGCTCTCCATTCGGCGAAGCCTCACATGACCACAGCCGCAGGCGGCGCCAAGGGTGACGTTGGGGTAGGACGCAGTTTCCCTGCCCTTCATGGGAAGGGCGATCGCCCATGATCGATATCATCCCGGTTTGCGAAGCAAGACCTGGAGGACATCCGCTTGAGACCCCCGAGCGCTTGAAGCCATATGCCCCCCACGACGAGGAAGGAAACGCCTAGCTATTCCGCCGCTTCGCGCACGCCCAGGCGCCGGGTCAGGGCGGCGTGCTGGTCCCAGAGCTGGGCCGGCAGGCGGTCGCCGAACTTCCTATAGAAGTCGGGGATCAGGGCGGCTTCCTCGGCCCAGACCTCGGGATCGACGGACAGCAGGGTTTCCAGCGCCGCATCGGCGAGGGAGAGGCCCGACAGGTCCAGCGACTCCTTGGTCGGCACGCGGCCGATGGGGGTGTCGAGCGCTTCGGCGGTCCCGTCCAGGCGGCCGGCGATCCATTTCAGCACGCGGCTGTTGTCGCCATAACCCGGCCAGAGGAACTTGCCGTCGGCGCCCTTGCGGAACCAGTTGACGAAATAGATGCGCGGCAGCTTGGCCGGATCGGCCCCGGCGCCGACCTTCAGCCAGTGGCCGAAATAGTCGCCCATGTTGTAGCCGCAGAACGGCAGCATGGCGAAGGGATCGCGGCGCAGCTCGCCGACCTTGTTCTCGGCCGCCGCGGTGCCTTCCGAGGCGACATTGGCCGCCAGGAAGACGCCGTGCGCCCAGTCGAAGGCCTCGGTCACCAACGGCACGGCGCTGGCGCGGCGGCCGCCGAACAGGATCGCGGAGATCGGCACGCCGGCCGGGTCGTCCCACTCGTTCGCAATGACCGGGCACTGGTCGGCCGGGACGGCGAAGCGGGCGTTGGGATGGGCGGCGGGCTCGCCCAGCTCGGGCGTCCAGGCGCGGCCCTTCCAGTCGGTGAGGCCGTCCGGCGGAGTGTCGGTCAGGCCTTCCCACCAGACGTCGCCGTCGGCGGTGAGGGCGACGTTGGTGAAGACGGTGTTGGCGTGCAGGGCGTCGACCGCGTTCTTGTTGGTCGCCACGCCGGTGCCCGGCGCCACGCCGAAGAAGCCGGCTTCCGGATTGATCGCATAGAGCCGGCCATCGTCGCCGAAACGCATCCAGCAGATGTCGTCGCCGATCGTCTCGGCCTTCCAGCCGGGGATGGTCGGCTGCAGCATAGCCATGTTGGTCTTGCCGCAGGCGCTGGGGAAGGCGGCGGCCACATAGCTGACCACGCCCTGCGGCGAGGTCAGCTTCAGGATCAGCATGTGTTCGGCCAGCCAGCCCTCGTCCCTGGCCATCACCGAGGCGATGCGCAGGGCGTAGCACTTCTTGCCCAGGAGGGCGTTGCCGCCATAGCCCGAGCCGTAAGACCAGATCTCGCGGCTCTCGGGGAAGTGGACGATGTATTTGATGTCGTTGCAGGGCCACGGCACGTCGGCCTGGCCCGGCTCCAGCGGCGCGCCGACCGAGTGCAGGGCCGGGACGAAGAACCCGTCCTCGCCCAGCATGTCGAGGGCGCCCTGGCCCATCCGGGTCATCACCCGCATCGAGATGGCGACATAGGCGCTGTCGGTGATCTCGACGCCCAGGGCGGAGATCTTCGAACCCAGCGGCCCCATGCAGAACGGCACGACGTACATGGTGCGGCCACGCATGCAGCCCTTGAAGAGCTGCTTCAGGTCGGCCCGCATCTCCTCGGGATCGAGCCAGTTGTTGGTCGGGCCGGCGTCGGCCGGGTCCTGCGAGCAGATGAAGGTCCGGCTCTCGACCCTCGCCACGTCGCTGGGGTCGGACGCGGCGTAGAAGCTGTTGGGACGCTTGGCCGGGTTCAGGGCCTTCAGGGTGCCGGACTTCACCAGCTCGGCGGTGAGGAGGTTCCACTCCGCATCGGAGCCGTCGCACCAGTGGACCCGGTCGGGCTGGGTCAGCTCGGCGACCTCGCGCACCCAGGCCAGCAGTCTTGCATGTTTGGTCGGGGCCTCGTCGAGACCCGGAATGGCCAAGCCCATCAGGCTGCGCCCCTTTTGTTTACCCACGCGTTCGTCGCCGGCGGCCGCGTCTCTAACGGACCCGGTCCATGACCGGCGATGTCGGTGATATGGACGAATTTTGACGCACACAAGCCGACAACGCCCAAGCAGCCGTTTCAAAGGGGCCGTCTTGCGGCGCAAACGAAGATTTGACCGGCGCGCATCGGGCCTTCCCACGGCCAGGCTTCATGGAACGACGGACCGGCTGCGCCGTTGTTGCGCCCTATTGACGCCCCTGGCCGGCTGTACGACCAGCCCTTGCGACCTTCCGGCGAACGGAGCCCTTAATGACACGACTGACCCGCCGCGCCCTCTCCCGCCGCACAGTGGCGCTGGGCCTGGCCGCCCTGCCCCTCCCCGCCCTCGCCCAGAAGACCGCGGCCGCGCCGCTGTCGCCAGCCGACCGGGCCGTGGTCGACCGGGCCGCGGCCTATCTGCAGGGGCTGACCGAGGCCAAGGGGCGGTTCGTGCAGACCGACGCGCGCGGGGCGACGACCCAGGGCGCGCTCTATCTGAAGCGTCCGGGCAAGGCGCGTTTCGAGTACGACAAGCCCTCCGGCCTGCTGGTGGTGTCGGACGGCGGCAACGTCTCGATCGCCGATTCCCGGCTGAAGACCTTCGAGGCCTATCCGCTGATGGCCACGCCGCTGTCGCTGTTCCTGGCGCGCCAGATCAAGCTGGACAAGGCGATCAACATCACCCGCGTGACCCGCATGGCCGACGGTTTCTCCATCACCGCGCGCGACGGGCGCAAGGAGGCCGAAGGCCAGATCACCCTGACCTTCTCGGACACGCCGCTGGCCCTGATCGGCTGGACGGTGACCGACGCCCAAGGCGGCTCGACCCGCATCCGGCTGACCAGCCTGACGAAGACCAGCGGCCTGGCGCCCTCGCTGTTCGTCCTCAAGGACCCGCGGCCGAAGAATGTCGGCCGCGGCAAGATGTGACACATTCACAACAGGCAAGCTGAAGCATGAATCTCGCTTGACTTTTTTCCGGGCCTCGTGGCATTAATGACACATTGAGTTCGCGCGATCGCGAGCTCTTTCCGTGCCGGAACCTATCCCCTCCCGGCGGCGGCATGAGAGACACACTTAACGCCCGGGCTTCTCCAGTGCCCGGGCGTTTCTTTTTGTGCAAAGCCGCTTAATGAGCATCGCATGCGCCTTCGCCTCTGCACCTGGAACGTCAATTCCGTCCGCCTGCGCGTGGAACAGATCGCCCGCCTGGTCGACGAACAGGCCCCGGACGTCCTGTGCATGCAGGAGATCAAGTGCCAGGAGGGCGAGTTCCCGCGCGAGGCCTTCGCGGCTGTCGGCCTGCCCTATCTGAAGATCGCCGGGCAGAAGGGCTGGCATGGCGTGGCCATCGCCTCGCGCCTGCCGATCGAGGACGCAGCCCCGCTGGACGTCTGCCGCGAGAAGCACGCGCGGTGCGTGGGCGGCAAGATCGCCGGGATCGAGGTCCAGAACTTCTATATTCCCGCCGGCGGCGACATTCCCGACCGCGAGGTCAATCCGAAGTTCGACCACAAGCTCGACTTCTTCGAGAAACTGACCGCCGACTTCGCCCGCCGCGACCCCAAGGCGCCGCTGGCGGTGGTGGGCGACCTGAACGTCGCACCGGGCGAGTTCGATGTCTGGAGCCACAGGCAGATGTCGAAGATCGTCAGCCACACCCCGGTCGAGCTGGAGGCCTTCGCCGCCTTGAAGGCTAGCCTGGACTTCATCGACCTGCCGCGCGAGGCCGTGCCCGAGCCGGAAAAGCTGTTCTCCTGGTGGAGCTACCGCGCCGCCGACTTCCGCAAGTCGAACCGCGGCCTGCGGCTCGATCACATCCTGGTGACGCCGGGCCTGCGCGAGGCGGCCTTCCGCACCGGCGCGGTCTCCTCGCGCGTGCACGACGATGTGCGCGAATGGACCCGGCCCAGCGACCACGCGCCGGTCACGGCCGACCTTGCAATCTAGGACGCCTTGGGCAGCACGCAGCTTGGCGTGCCGTCGCGGGTGACGACCGTGGCCGCGCGGCCGGTCCCCGGCACGAAATAGAAGGCGCCCTTCGGCGTCGTCACCACCAGCAGCGCCGGGCCGCTGAACTGGCAGACCGGCGCAAAACCGCCGCCGTCGGCCACCACGTTGCAGTCGGCATGGCCGAAACGCCGCTCGTAGCGGATGTCGTTGGTGATGAAGACCTGCTTGGCCTTGGCGCCGCGCGCCTCGTAGTCGGCCTTGGTCAGGGTCGGGCAAGGGTCGCCCGCCAGGACCGCCGGATCGACCGAGGCCGCCGAGGCGGCGATCGCATTGGCCCGGCGCAGGTGCGCGGCGATCCCCGTCGCGACCATGCCGACCACGATGGCCGCGCCCAGCATCAGCGGGAAGGCCCGCGCCAGGGTTATCTTCCTGGCCATGGCGGTTTAGGGCGCCAGGCGGTAGCCGCCGGCCTCGGTCAGCAGCAGCCGAGCGTTGCCGGGATCGGGCTCGATCTTCTGGCGCAGGCGATAGACGTGGGTTTCGAGGGTGTGGGTGGTGACGCCGGCGTTGTAGCCCCAGACCTCGGCCAGCAGCTCCTCGCGCGAGACCGGCTTCTCGCCGGCCCGGTAGAGGTACTTCAGGATGTTGGTTTCCTTTTCCGTCAGCCGGATCTTCTTCTGGTTGGCGTCGACCAGCATCTTGGCCGAGGGCCGGAACTCGTAGGCGCCCAGGTGGAACACCGCCCCTTCCGACTGCTCGTGGCTGCGGAGCTGGGCGCGGATGCGCGCCAGCAGCACCTGGAACTTGAAGGGCTTGGTCACATAGTCGTTGGCGCCGGCGTCCAGGCCCTGGATCTGATCGTCGTCGGTGTCGGCGGCGGTCAGCATGATGATGGGGGCGACCACGCCCTTTTCGCGCATCTGGCGGCAGGCTTCGCGGCCGTTCATGTCGGGCAGGTCGACGTCCAGCAGGATCAGGTCCGGCCGCGTCTCGACCGCCGCCTTCACGCCCTCGCCCGCCGTGGCCGCCTCGACGGCGTTGAATTCCTCGGAGAGCTGGAGCTGTTCGGCGATCGCGCCGCGGAGTTCTTCGTTGTCGTCTACGACGAGCAGGGTCTTGCGTTGAGCCATGGGCCGGACCATGCACCGTAACGCCCCAAAGAGCCAACCGCTGGAGCCAGGCTAACCCATGATCTTCACGGCGTTGTCAGATGGACGCTTCCTGCTGGGCGAGCGCACGACCCGTTGCGCGCTAGGGAAAAACGGCGTCGTCAAAGCCGCCGAAAAGCGCGAGGGCGACGGTCGCTCGCCGCTCGGAACCTGGACGATCCGCCGCGTGCTCTATCGGCCCGACAAGGGCGACCCGCCGCAGACGCGCCTGCCGGCCAAGGCGCTGGAACGCGACGACGGATGGTGCGACGACCCGCTCGATCCGGCCTACAACCGCGCGGTCAAGCTGCCCCATCCGGCCAGCGCCGAGCAGATGTGGCGGCAGGACGATCTCTACGATCTGGTCTGCGTGCTGGCCCATAACGACGACCCGCCGGTTCCCGGCCGCGGCTCGGCGATCTTCATGCACCTGGCCCGGCCCGACGGCGGGCCCACCGAGGGCTGCGTCGCCCTCTCGCGCGAGGACCTGCTGGACCTGCTGGCCCAGGCGCAGATCGGCGACGCGGTGGCGATCGAGCGGGCCTGAGTATGCTCGTCAGCGGGCCCCGAACAAGGCCGAGCCGACCCGCACGCTGGTCGCGCCGAAGCGGATGGCGGTCTCGAAGTCGTCGCTCATGCCCATGGAAAGCTTCGAAAGGCCGTTGCGCGCGGCGATCTTGGCCAGCAGGGCGAAATGCGGCCCCGGCGGCTCGGCGGCCGGCGGAATGCACATCAACCCCTCGACCGCTAGGTCATAGGTCGCCTTGCAGGCGGCGATGAAGGCGTCGGCGTCGGCGGGCGCGACCCCGGCCTTCTGCGGC
>MEEW01000103.1 GCA_001724985.1 Phenylobacterium sp. SCN 69-14 | reverse complement strand
GCCCCCTGCGCCGCCGCGCCGACGTCACCATCGAGCTGAGCGCGCCGTAGGGCTGCGGATACAAAGAAGGCGGGCCATGGGCCCGCCTCTTAAGTGCGCATCATCGAGAAAAGGGGTGCGGAGGCGGCAGACCGGCATGGTCGCCGGCCTCAAGTCGGGGGGGGCGTCGCCGCCTCCGCAAATCCTAAACCCGCCGCCAGGGGGTTCGTTCCCGCGGGGCGGGAAAATTTTTCGCCTGCCCTCAGTCGACCGCCACCGGCGGCATGGCGTTGAACTCCGCCTGGGTCAGGGGGGCGATCAGGCTGTCGCCCTCCAGCTTCAGCGCCGCATAGGCGATGCTGCGCGGGCCGGCGGTCGGCGGGCCCTTGGGCCGCACCAGCACCTGGGCCGGCGTGCCGTTGGGACGCAGGATGACGCGCTCGACGACGCCCAGCACGACGCCCTTCTGCCCGCGCACCAGCTTGCCCTCGAGGGCGGAGGCGGCGGCCGGCGCCGTCTGGGCGAAGGCGGGGGCGGAGGCCGCGCCGGTCAGCATGAGGCCGGCGATGAGGATCCCGGCCGCGGTCCTGGTGATGTTCATGCGCCGATAGATAGGGGCCCCGGCCCGCTTCGCGAAGCCCCCTGCGACACCGGGCGCGCGCAACCCACGGGAACGTGAGCCGCCGCCGGGACGTTTGCCAGATGCGGGCGAGCGGTCCCGCAGGGTTCGAGGGCGGACGACGGCCCGCGGGTCTCCGGTGCGCCGGCGCCCTTCCGGACCGGATGTCGAGGGTGCGGCGCGAGCCCTGCGCCCGACGCCTCCCGGACCGCTGACGCCCTGACGTTGTAACGGAGGAAGCACATGGCTATCAGCCGCGGCCTGAACGCCACCCGCGCCCGACAGGGGCGCTTTGGAATCCACATGTTCTGGGTGCTGGCGATCTCGACCGCCCTGGCGGCGCTGGCGCTGTTCGGCGCCTGGTCCTGGCGGGCCGACGATCTGAACTCGACCGTGCCGAGCAAGGCCGGCGCGGCGCGGACCGCCCAGCACTTCGACATGGGCGAGCCGGCGGCCCTGCAGACCACGCCCTCGCCCACCCAGCCGACCCAATAGGCGGCGGCCGGCCCCGGACCGGACATCCGGGGCCGGCGCACGCTCAGGACTAGCTGGACTTCAGAGCACAGAGCGCCCGCGGAACGCCCGCACGGCGAAGGTCGCCACCAGCAGCACGAGGAAAACCACGAACAGGATCTTGGCCACGCTCGCGGCGAACCCGGCGAGCGTGGTGAAGCCGAGTACGCCCGCGACCACCGCGAGCAGGGCGAAGACAAGGGCCCAACCGAGCATTGGCGTCTCCTCTAAATGCAAAACGCCGCGCCGATGAGAGGCGCGGCGTTTCGGAAACGCGAGGTCGGGGCGGCCGTTCCTAAGCCGCCTGACGCGTATTGCGCGGGTGGAAGAACAGCGCCTGGCCGATGGCCGCCTTCACCGTCTCCGGCTGGAACGGCTTGGTGATGAGGAAGGTCGGCTCGGGGCGCTCGCCGGTCAGCAGCCGCTCGGGGAAGGCGGTGATGAAGATCACCGGCACGTCGAGGCGGGCGAGGATGTCCTTCACCGCATCGATGCCCGACGAGCCGTCGGCGAGCTGGATGTCGGCCAGGACCAGGCCCGGCGTCTTGCGGGCGACGGCGTCGACCGCCTCGGTGCGGGTGGCGGCGATATCGACCACCGTATGGCCGATCTCGGTCACCAGGGCCTCGATGTCGGCGGCGATCACCGGCTCGTCCTCGATGATGAGGACGTCGGTGGCCAGTTCGGCGTCGATCTCGGCCTGGGCCTCGGCGATCAGCCGCTCGATCTCCGGGAACTCGACGCCGAGGATCTGGGCCGCCTCGGAGGGGGTGAACCCTTCCAGGGCGGTGAGCAGGAACGCCTGGCGCGAGCGCGGGGCGATGCGCATCAGCCGGCGGCTGGCGTCGTCGCCCGCCTGCTCGTCGCGCGGCCCTTCGAGCTGGGCGCCGCTGCTGAGCCAGATGGCGTGGAACACGTGATAGAGGGCGACGCGGGGCGTGAGGCTGGCCTCCAGCACCCTGTCGCCCGCAGCGAGGGCCTCCAGCGCCACCCGGACATAGTGATCGCCCGTCGTCTGGTCGCCGGTCAGGGCGCGGGCGTAGCGGCGCACATACGGCAGATGGGGAGCCAACCGGGCAAGCAGACTCAAATCAAACCCCTCCCTTTGAAGATCATGTCCCGGCCACAGGGAAACACTCCCCGGGCGGGAGCCGACATTCGCCCCAAACGCGGCCCTTGGGAACCGGTTCCCTCAGAACCCGGTTTTCTGCATGGTATGAACTTTACTTTGTGGAACCCTGGGTAGGGTGAGGCGTTGACGGGCGACCAGAAGGAACCGAGGGGGCAAGCCCTGCGCAAGCCGGGCGCCGGTGACATGATCGAACACAGTGCATCAGAGGACCGTCGACGCGCGCCTGCCGCGCTGGACGAGGCGCGCCTGCGCCAGCAGGCGATCGGCGTGCGCCTGCGGCAGATGTTCGACGAGGTGGTCAGCGAGCCGGTGCCCGAGGAGTTCCTGGCCATCCTTCGCCAGGCGGACAAGAAGACGGCGGAGAATGACTGATGGCCGCCGCCAGCAACGCCGGCCCGAGCGGCGACTCCAGGGCTGACGAGGCCTTCAAGCGCGAACTGGTGGGGCTGATCCCCCACCTGCGCGCCTTCGCCCGCACCCTGGCGGGCGATCCGGCCAGCGCCGACGACCTGGCGCAGGACGCGATGATGAAGGCCTGGGACGCGCGCGCCAGCTTCCAGATGGGCACCAACATGAAGGCCTGGACCTTCATGATCCTGCGCAACCAGTTCTATTCCGAGAAGCGCCGGTCCTGGCGCCAGAGCCAGCTCGACCAGGAGGCGGCCGAACGGACGCTGGTGGCCGTGGACGACCCCGAGGCGCCGGTGGCGCTGGACGAACTGCGGCTGAGCCTGGCCGCCCTGCCGGCCGAGCAGCGCGAGGCCCTGATCCTGGTCGGGGCCGGCGGCTTCGCCTACGAGGAGGCGGCCGAGATCTGCGGCTGCGCGGTCGGGACGGTGAAGAGCCGGGTGAGCCGGGCGCGCAAGGCCCTGCACGCCATTCTGGAGGACGGCTCCTACGAACGCGATGGAAGCGCCGCCAGCGACGCCATGGGCGCCATCCTTGCGGATGCGGAGCGCCTGAGCAGCGCTCGCTGACAGGACGAGGAGGATGGACAGCGCGCCCTGGGGGTCTCTCTCAACCATACGGGTCCGGCTGACCGCGGCGCTGGCGGCCGCCCTGTTGCCGGTGATGATCCTGGGCGTGCTGCAATCGGCGATCGCCTTCCGCCGCGAGGCGGTGCAGCTCCGCGAGGAGCTGGCGGCCGCCTCCGAACGCAGCGCGGCCACGGCGCGGGCGCGGATGGAAGCGGCCGACATCCTGCTGGAGACCCTGGCCCCCGGCTCGGTCGGCTTCAACTGCGCCCAGCGGCTGGCCGAGGTCAGCCAGCGCATCCCCGGCTATCAGAACCTGATCCGCTTCGACCGCATCGGCCGGGTGGCCTGCGCCGGCGGCACGACGCCGGCCGACCCGCTGCGCCAGACGCGGCCGTGGTTCCAGCGGCTGGCGGCGGGCGACAGCCTGGTCATCACCCGCGACGCCGGGGCGGCCTACGCCACGGTCCCCGCCCTGCTGGCCGCGGTGCCCGCGCGGGATCGGGGCGTGGGCTTCGACGGCGCCCTGGTGGCGGTCATCACCCTGGAGAGCCTGGCCCCCCGCACCGCCGACCGCTCCCTGCCGGAAGAGGCCGAGGTCGCCCTGGCCGACGGCGAGGGCAAGTACATCAACGCCACCGACAAGGAAGCCTTCCCCGTCCTGCCGGCCGACTGGCGGGCCAAGGCGCTGAAGCAGGGCTCGCTGGTCTGGTACGCCCGCGACGAGCGCGGCGACCGGCGGGTCTATTCGGCCGCGCCCCTGGTGGGGGACGAGCTGTTCGTGGTGCTGTCGGCGCGGTCGGGCGGCCTCTTCACCTGGGCGACGCTCAACCCGCTGACCAGCATCGTCTTCCCGATCCTGACCTTCATCCTGGCCCTGGTGGCGGTGTCGGTGGTGACCGAGCGGGTGGTGATCCGCTGGATCGCCTATCTGCAGCGCATCGCCGCCCTCTACGCCCGCGGCCGCCTGACCGTGCGGCCGGTGCAGGCCGAGCAGGCGCCGCCGGAGATCCGCGACCTGGCCGAGACCCTGGAGGACATGGCCGACGCCATCGTCGGGCGCGACGCCTCGCTGCGCGACTCCCTGGCGCAGAAGGACGACCTGATGCGCGAGATCCACCATCGGGTGAAGAACAACCTGCAGGTCATCTCCTCGTTGCTCAACATGCAGCAAAGGGCGCTGTCGGACCCGGCGGCGCGGGCGGCGATGTCCGACACCCGCCAGCGGATCACCGCTCTGGCCCTGATCTACCGCGCGCTCTACCAGGGGCCGGACCTGAAGCGGGTCGACCTGCGGGCCTTCCTGGAGGAGCTGACCGCCCAGCTCATCGCCGCCGACGGGCCGCAGGGCGCGCAGGTGCGGACCGACATCCATGTCGACGACCTGGTGATCGACCCCGACCGCCTGGCGCCGCTCGCCCTGTTCGCGGTGGAGGCGGTGACCAACGCCCAGAAGCACGCCTTCGCCGGCCGCGGCGGCGCCCTGACCGTCAACTTCATCGTCCGCGGCGAGGAGGCCGAGCTGGAGATCAGCGACGACGGCGAACCGCCCGAGGACGCCCTGACCTCGTCCGGCGTCGGCCGCACCCTGATGACCGCTTTCGGCCGCCAGTTGCGCGGCCGTTCGGAGGTGGTGCGCAATGCGGCGGGCGGCGTCACCGCGCGCCTGATCTTCCCCACTCCGACCGAGGATCACGGCAATCGGCGGAGCGCGCCGAGGGGGAACCAGGCCGCAGCTTGACCGTTCTTGCCTCGCACACTTCACTCCCCGAAAGAGGCAACTCCATGCGCAAGTTTGTGGTCCTGGCCGTTCTGGCCGCCAGCCTGGCCGTCACCGCCTGCAACACGATCTCCGGCGCCGGCCGGGACGTGAAGGCCGCCGGCCAGGCCGTCACCAACACGGCCGAAGACGCCAAGAAGTAGGCGCTCTACCGGAAGGGCCGTCAGGCCGCGATGCGGAAGGCCGGGTTCCTCGCATAGAGGCCGGGCCTTCCGCCGACCGGCTGGAAGGCTCCCTGGAGCCCGGCGACGTCCTCGTCCTGGCCCAGGAACAGGAAACCCTCGGGCGCCAGCGCCCGGGCGAGGTTCTCCAGCAGCCGCACCCGCATCGGCTCGACCAGGGCCGAAATCACGTAACGGCAGAAGATCACGTCGAATCGCCCCGCCGTGCTGAGGTCGGCGACGAGGTTCACGCGCCGCCAGCGCACCATCTGGCGGATGCGGGGCGAGATGGCCCACATCTCGCCGTCCCGCTCGAAATGGCGGATGAGCAGGCGGATGGGCAGGCCGCGCTGCACTTCGAACTGGGTGTAGAAGCCGCTCTGGGCCTTTTCGAGCTGGCGCTCGCCGATGTCGGACCCGAACAGCTCGACCTTCAGGCCCGGCAGCTTGCTCCGCTCGTCCTCGACGATCATCGCCAGGGAATAGGCCTCCTGGCCCGCCGCGCAGGCGGCCGACCAGATGCGCACCGGCTCGCCGCCGCGCAAGGCGGCGACGGCGGGCAGGACCTCCTCGCGGAACAGCGCAAAGGGCGTGCGGTCGCGGAAGAAGGCGCTTTCGGTCGGGGCCATGGCCTCGACGATGCCCCAGGCCAGGCGGTCCTCGCGCTTCTGGCGCAGGGCGGCCATCAGGTCCTCCAGCGAGCCGAAGCCTTCGCGCCGCGCCACCGAGCCCAGCCGGCTCTCGATCAGATAGCTCTTGTCGGGATCGACATGCAGGCCCGCCCTGGCGGCGCAGAGCTGGGCGACGAGTTCGCGGTCCTGGGGGCTCATGTCAGGCCCGCCTCGGCGAACTTGACGGCGATGATGTCGCCGTCGAACGGCTTCATGATGTATTCGTCGGCGCCGCAGTCCAGCGCCTCGCGGATGCGGTCCACGTCGTTCTCGACCGTGCAGAAGACGACGGTGGGACGCTCGCCCCCCGGCTCGGCGCGCAGGATCTTCAGGAACTCGATCCCCGTCATCACCGGCATGTTCCAGTCGAGCAGCACCGCATCGGGCATGGCGGCCCGGCACCAGGCGAGCGCCTCCAGCCCATCGGACGCCTCGGCGATGTCGAAGCCGATGTCCTCCAGGATGCGGCGCGCGACCTTGCGGATCACGCGGCTGTCGTCGACGACCAGGCAGGTCTTCAAGTGGAACGCCTCCCTTCCAGCCCGTTTCTGACGCGGGTTGGTTAAGGAGCCGTATGGGCGCGCGAAAGATTCCCGCGGGCGCGCGCGCATGATCTTCCTCCCCTCCCCCGCTACGCAGGCAGGGCTATCGCATGTGACTCAGACCATCGGCCGTAGCGCATGCGCGCGGTGTCGTCCCGGAAAGCGCGCAGCGCTTGTCCGGGACCCATGAACACCTGACTTTTCAGTAGTTTACTGAAGGTGACGCTTTGATCCGTTCGTGTTCATGGGTCCCGGTCTTGCTTCGCAAACCGGGATGACACCCCTGGCTTCACTGGGGAGGAAAAAGTCTGATCGTCGGCGGCTAGACCAGTTCGGCCGGGGTGACGCCCAGCTCCTTCAGCAAGGGTTCGGCGTAGTCCACGCGGCCGGTCACCGTCTTCGGGTCGCCGCTGGCCAGGCGGTAGACGGCCTCGGCGATGTATTCGATCGGCTGGACGCGGTCCTTGGTCGCCTCGTTGATGAGGCCGTGGACCGCCACGCCGGGGGTGTCGACCAGGCCCGGAGAGACCACGTTGACCGCGATGCCGTCCTGATAGACCTCCGAGGCCAGGCCGGTGGAGAACCGCTCCAGCGCGGCCTTGCACATGCCATAGACCGTGCCGCCGCGGGCCGCGCCATAGGGCTGTTTCGGATGGATGCCGGCCGGCGAGGAGATGTTGACGATCCAGCCGCCGCCCTTCTCGCGCATGCCGGGAATGACGAGTTGCGAGAGGTGGAAGGGGGCGTAGACCTGCACCTCCATCATCAGTTTGAAGCGCTTTTCGGGGAACTCCTCGACCGGGATGAAATAGGTGATGGCGGCGTTGTTGATGAGGATGTCGATCGAGCCGTAGAGGGCCGAAGCCTCCTCCACCAGGCGCTCGCGCTCGACGGCCTGGGCCAGGTCGGCCTTGATGAAGGCGGCCTCGCCGCCGGCCTTGCGGATGCGGTCGACCGTGTCGTGCAAGGCGCCTGGCAGGCGGCTCTCGCCGCTCTCGGCGGTGCGGGCCGTGGCGATGACCTTGGCGCCCTCCTGGGCCAGGCGCGCGCAGATCGCCTCGCCGATGCCGCGGCTGGCGCCGGTGACCAGGGCCACGCGGCCCTTCAGCGACCCGTTGGGATTGATGACAGCCATGTTCGAAATCTCCTAATGAAAAATGTCTTTGGTCTTATCGAGAACCGGACCGCAGGCCCGTGGGAGCGATGAAACTACGGGCGCGGCGGCGAGGCCAGTCCGTTCCGCTCCAACCTGGGCCCGAGCCGCCTGGACGGCGGCGGCGCGGAAGCTAGAGTGCGAGCGTCACAAAGGGGGAACATCCATGCGTAGAGTCGCCACGCCCGTCGTCGCCATGCTGCTGGGGCTGGGACTGGGGCTGGGACTGGCCGGCCATGCGGGCGCGCAGGGCCAGCCCGCCGCCGCCAAGGCCGTGGTGATCCATGCCGGCGCCCTGCTGGACAAGCCCGGCCAGGCGCCGCGCGGGGCCAGCACGCTGGTGGTGCGCGGCGGCAGGATCGAGGCGGTGCGCGACGGCTTCGCCGCGCCCGAGACGGTGGGCGCGCCCGGCGCCCAGGTGCTGGACCTGCGCGACCAGTTCGTGCTGCCCGGCCTGATCGACAGCCACGTCCACATCTTCAGCGACGACGACAAGGTGAAGGCCCGGATGGAGGGCTATAGCCGCGACATCGAAGACAACATGGTGATCGCGATCGACAACGCCCGCCGCACCCTGGAGGCCGGCTTCACCACCATCCGCGACCTGGGCAGCGACATCCACGGCGTCACCGCCCTGCGCGACGGCATCGACAAGGGCTTGGTCAGCGGCCCGACCATCGTGGCGGCCGGCCGCGCCATCTCGGTCACCGGCGGCCACGGGGACGGGTCCAACAACCTGAACCGCGACCTGGCGGACCTCGCCCACCGCCACGCCGAGAACGTCTGCAACGGCCCCGAAGACTGCCGCCGCGCGGTGCGCAGCCAGATCGGCCAGGGCGCCGACGTCATCAAGTTCACCGCCACCGGCGGGGTGCTGTCGAACGTGGCCGGCGGCCTGGGC
This sequence comes from Phenylobacterium sp. SCN 69-14, assembly GCA_001724985.1. GTDB lineage: Bacteria > Pseudomonadota > Alphaproteobacteria > Caulobacterales > Caulobacteraceae > Phenylobacterium. The sequence continues at coordinate 679 of MEEW01000103.1, read as the reverse complement.
GCCCAGATGTTCGACGACGAGATGAAGGCCGTGGTCGAGACCGCCCACATGTTCGGCCGCAAGGTCGCCGCCCACGCCCATGGGACCGACGGCATCCTGGCGGCGCTGAACGCCGGGGTCGATTCGATCGAGCACGGCACCTTCGGCACGCCGCAGACCGACGCCCTGTTCAAGAAGACCGGCGCCTATTTCGTGCCGACCATGCTGGCGCCCCAGACCGCGCTGGAGCAGGCCCGCGCCGGGGCGCGCTCGAAGGCCTCGCTCGACAAGGCCGAGATCGCCGCCAAGGCGGCGATGGAGAACCACCGGCGGGCCATCGCCTCGGGCGTGAAGATCGCCTTCGGCACCGACACCGGCGTCTCGGCTCACGGCGACAACGGCAAGGAATTCGCCCTGATGGTCAGCGTCGGCATGACCCCGGCCGAGGCGATCAAGGCCGCGACGGTGAACGCCGCCGACCTGCTGGGCCGTTCGGCCAGCATCGGCACGCTGGAGCCCGGCAAGGACGCCGACATCATCGCCGTGGCCTCGAGCCCGCTGGCCGACGTCACCCAACTGGAGCACCCGACCTTCGTCATGCACCGCGGAACCGTCGCCAGGATCGGCGGCCAGCGCGCCCCGTTCCCGCCGAACTAGAAGACGGAGATGGCCTTTTCCTCCCCCATCCTGATGGGGGAGG
>MEEW01000102.1 GCA_001724985.1 Phenylobacterium sp. SCN 69-14 | reverse complement strand
GGCGCCGGCGACTTCAAGCCGGTCGCCATCCGCGAGCGAACGGCCGAAGAGACTCATGGCCCGACACTAGGCCGCGTCGCGGGCCTTTTCGAGAGCGCCTTCCATGCGGCGAATGAACGCCCGCACGCGCGGATAGATCTCCTCGCGGAAGCGGCGGCCGTTGAACACGCCATAGTGGCCGACATGCGGCTGGACGTAGTCTTCCTTGAAGTCGTCCGAGAGGCCGGTGCAGAGGGTGTGCGCCGCCTGGGTCTGACCGATGCCGGAGATGTCGTCGTTCTCGCCCTCGACGGTCAGCAGGCCGATGTCGCGGATCGAGCCCGGCTGCACCGGGCGGCCGCGGTGGTTCAGCTCGCCCTTGGGCAACAGGTACTGCTGGAACACATAGTCGACCGTCTGGAGATAGAACTCCTCGGTCAGGTCGAGGACCGACAGGTACTCGTCGTAGAATTCCAGGTGCTTTTCGGCCGCGTCGCCGTCGCCCTTCATCAGGTCCTCGAGATAGCGCAGGTGGGCGTCCTGGTGCTTCTCGATGTTCATCGACATGAAGGAATAGAGCTGGACGAAGCCCGGATAGACGCGCCGCCCCATGCCCGGATAGGGCGCGGGCACGGTGTCGATCATGTTCGACTTGAACCAGGCGAAGGGCTTTTCCTCGGCCAGCTTGTTGGTGACGGTCGGCGACATGCGCGCATCGATGGGCGAGCCCATGATGGTCATGGTTCCGGGGCGGCACTCCTCGTCGTCCTCGGCCATCAGCGAGGCGGCGGCGAGCACGGCGGGGCCCGGCTGGCAGACGGCGACCACATGCGGGCGCGGCCCGAGCTGGCGCAGCATGTCGCGGATGTGGTCGACATAGTCGTGGAAGTCGAAGCGGCCTTCCATCACCGGCACGTCGCGGGCGTTCGACCAGTCGGTGATGAACACCTCATGGTCCTGCAGGAAGGCCTCGACCGTGCCGCGCAGCAGGGTGGCGTAGTGGCCCGACAGCGGGGCGACGATCAGCACCGCCGGCTCCAGCTCGCGCCGGCCGGCGCGGCGTAGGTCGGCCATGTCGCGGTTGAAATGGACCAGCTTCACCCAGGGCGTCGACCAGACCTCGGTCGGGCGCACGCGCACCGCATGGCCGTCGATCTCGACGGAGTCGATGTTCCAGGCCGGGCGGCCGTATCGCCGGGTGAGGTTGGCGAACAGGTCGGAACTGGCGAACAGCCGCCGCCCGACCTCGGTGTCCTTCGCCGGATTGAGGGACGAGGACCAGAAATCCCGCGTCAGCCGCGCGGTCCAGCGCAGCGGGGTGGAGGCATAGTATCCGGCCTCGTAGAGCGTGTAGAGCATGGCCACGTCCTCTTGCTGCGACGCAGCATAGCACGCGGTATGTTAAGAGAGTCCAGAGAGAACCTTCACCGTCCTGCGGCAAGGTGAAGCTGGCCTAGGATTCTCCGAATGCGGAGCATGTTCTTCGCCGAACCGGAACAGACTCGGGCGGAATAATTCTAGCGCATGGCCTCGGAAATCTGGCGCGCGATCTCTTCGGGGCCGATGCCGAAGGGAAGAACGCGGTCGAACCGGCCCTTCGGATTCATCAGGTAGGCGGCTGTGGAATGGTCCACCAGATAGCCCTCGCCCTCGCCGTTCTTCTTGTAATAGACGCGATAGGCCTTGGCGGCGGCGGCGACCTGTTCGGGCGAGCCGGTCAGGCCGATGGTCCCCTGCGGGAACACCTCGTTGGAGAGATAGGTCTTGAGCTGGGCGGGGGTGTCGCGCTCGGGATCGACGGTGATGAACACGACCTGCAGCTTGTCGCCCTTGGGCCCGAGCTGCCGCTTGGCCGCGCCGAGCGCCTGCATCGTGGTGGGGCAGACGTCGGGACAGTAGGTGAAGCCGAAGAACACCGCGCTCCACTTGCCGTTCAGGATCTTCTCGTCGACGGGCCGGCCGTCCTGGTCGACCAGTTGGAACGGGCCGCCGACCAGGGCCGTCCCGCGCCCCTGGTCCGCCGGGGCGAAGACGCCGGCCTTCCAGGCCACCGCGCCCATGAAGACCAGCCCGATGACGCAGGCGGCGATGAGGATCAGGTTTCGGCGGGACATCGAATCGTCCTTTTGGGCTCGTCAGGCGCGGCTTTCGGCGCAATGCTCGCGGCATGAAGGCGTCCGTCCGGAACCCTCCGCCGCCGCAGCCGGCGCGAGGCTTCGATAGGCAAACCCCCGACCTGGCGCAAGGCGTCGGCGCGCTGAGCGCCGGCTGGGGGGTGGAGGATTCCAAGCTCGCCGACGCGCGGGGCGACCGGCTGCGCCAGCGCACCCTGGTCAATCTCCGCTGGATGCTGCTCACCGGCGAGGTGCTGGTGTTCCTGACCGCCCTGACGGCCGGGCTGGAGGCGCCCTACCTGCTAAGCTTCGCGGTGATCGCGGTCGGGGCGGGGGCCAATCTGTTCACCGGCTTCGCCTCGCTCGGCCAAAGGCTGATCGGCGGCTGGGAGGCGACGGCGCAGCTTTCCTTCGACCTCTGCCGGATGGCGGCCCTGCTGTTCCTGACCGGCGGCGTCATCAATCCGTTCGCCCTGATGATTCTGGCGCCGGTGACGCTGGGGGCGGCGACGCTCTCTTCGCGCTGGGTGGCGATCCTGTCGATGCTGGCCGCCGCCCTAGCGGGCCTGCTGGCCTTCTTCCACATGCCCCTGCCCGCCTGGCCCGGCCAGGCGATCGAGCCGCCGCTGGTCCTGCACCTGGCCTATGCGGGGGCCATCGCGACGGGGGTGGTCATCATCGCCGGCGCGGTCCGGCAGGCGGCCGAGGAATCGGCGCGGATGGCCCTGGCGCTCGACCTCACCCAGGCGGTGCTGGCCCGCGAGCAGCGCCTGTCGGCCCTGGGCGCCCTGGCCGCCGCCGCCGCCCACGAACTGGGCACGCCGCTGGCGACGATCTCGATCGTCTCGAAGGAACTGGCGCGCGAGGCGCCGACGCCGAGCGTGAAGGACGACGCCGACCTGCTGATCGCCCAGGCCGAGCGCTGCCGCGAGATCCTGCGGCGGCTGACCGACGCTCCGGCCGCAGCCTCCGACGAGGTGCACGAGCGGATGAGCCTGCTGCAGTTCGTCAACGAGGTGATCGAGCCGCATACCGAGGTGAAGGGCGTGCGGGTCGAGGCCATCGTCTCCGGCGCGCCGGGGGCCAGCGCGCCCGACATCTGGCGGATGCCCGAGGTGCTGCACGCTATGACCTCGCTGGTGGAGAACGCCGTCGACTTCGCCGGGTCCGAGGTTCTGGTCACCGTCCGCTTCGACGCCGAGCAGGTGTCGGTGGAGGTGCGCGACGACGGGCCTGGCTTCGCCCCGGAGGTGCTGGGCAAGCTGGGCGAGCCCTATGTGACCAGCCGGCCGGGCGTGGCCGGCGGCCGCACGGGCCATGTCGGCATGGGCCTGGGCTTCTTCATCGCCAAGACCCTGCTGGAACGGACGGGGGCGATCGTGACTTTTCAGAATGGCAAGCCCCGCGGCGCCGTCGTGGGCGCGCGCTGGCCGCGGGCCCGCATCGAGGTGAGGGGCTCTTCGCCAAATGGCTGAAGTCCCTTGCGGATCGTGGACAAGCAGCGACATGATGCCGCGGGGCGCGTACGACCAGAACGCCCCTATCGGAGGTTGCGCATGACCGATCTCTCCGCCGATATCGCCGCCTTGCCGGACAGGACCCTGCTGGTTCTCGACGACGACGCGCCTCTGCGCACCCGCCTGGGCCGGGCCCTGGAGCAGCGCGGCTTCGAAACGACGCTGGTCGGCAGCGTCGCCGAAGCCCTGGCCTCGGTGAAGTCGCACCCGCCCGCCTATGCGGTGCTCGACATGCGGCTGGAGGACGGCAGCGGGCTGAAGGTGGTGGAGGCGGTGCGCGAAGCCCGGCCCGACGCCAAGGTCGTCATGCTGACCGGCTATGGCAACATCGCCACCGCCGTGGCGGCGGTGAAGTCGGGCGCCATCGACTATCTTTCCAAGCCGGCCGACGCCGACGACGTGGCCCGCGCCCTGCTGGCCCGCAAGGACGAGACGCCCGCCCCGCCGGAAAACCCGATGAGCGCCGACCGCGTGCGCTGGGAGCATATCCAGCGGGTCTACGAGCTCTGCGGCCACAATGTCTCGGAAACCGCCCGGCGGCTGAACATGCACCGCCGCACCCTGCAGCGCATCCTGGCCAAGCGCGCGCCGCGGTAGCGGCGAGGGCCGGCAAGGCGACCTTTTCCTCCCCTGCGTCAGCGGGGGAGGAAAAGCCGGGATAACAATCAGATCAAACCGCGAGGTCGGTGATCGCCACGCCGGCCGCGCGCATCGCGGCCAGGCGGGCGAAGGCGATGGTCAGGGCCTTGCGGCGGGCCGGCGCCAGGGCGCTGGACGGGGCTTCGCGCAGCACCGCGCCGCCGAAACCGTCGCAGACGATCAGGCCAGGCTCCAGGGGCAGGATCTCCTGGGGAAACTCCGGCGCCACGGCGAAGGCGAAGCGGTCGCAATAGGGCAGGTATTCGTGCCACTTGCGGTCGACGCGATAGTCCTCCAGCCCCGACTTCACCTCGACGATGGCGATTTCGCCGCGCGGCGACAGGGCCATCAGGTCGGCGCGGCGGCCGTTGGGCAAGGTCACCTCCGCCAGCGGCGCATAGCCCAGGTCGACCAGCAGGCGCGCCGCCCCGCGGGTGACGCCGGCGGTGATCTCCGGCCGGGTGATGGTGACGACGGTGACGTCCATGCCGTCACCATGTTCCGGTTTCGTTCGAGGCGCAAGGGCCGCGCCCGCCGGCCCCGTCAGTTCTTGGCGGGCAGCGGGAATTCCAGACGGCCGACATCGTAGCCGAGCTGGCGAAGGCGCGCGAGCGCCTGGGTCTTGACCCCGGCCGGCAGGGTCGGGCGCTGGGACATCAGCCAGACCGCGCGGCCGCCCGGCGTGCCCAGGATCAGCCAGCCCTGGTCGGGGCGGTGTTCCAGCACCCAGTATTCCTGCTTCACCAGCCCGTTGAAGAAGGTCATCTGCAGCTTGGCGTTGGTCGAGGGGTCGAGGACCTTGGCCTTGGCCTTCCACTCGGTCACCGGCGCGGTCAGCGAGCCCTTGTGGCAGGCCTGGACCACCGAAAAGCCGTCGGAAACCCTTTGCCAGGTAGAGGTGCCGCCCTGGCAGCCGTTCTGGACCTTGTTGGGCAGGCGGGCCACCTCGTACCAGCGGCCCATCATCTTGGTCAGTTCGATCTTCTCGGTCGGGGCCGGCGGCACGGCGAACGCGGGCCCGGCCAGCAGGACGGCGGCGGCGAGGATCGTGGAGGCGAGTGCGCGCATGGGAGACGGACTATGGAAGTTCGATGGAATTGAAAACGCCCACAGACTCTCTCTGCGGGCGCTTCGGGAATTTCAATGCAAATTTTGTCCGTTCGGCGGCAGCTTGGCCTTGAGGGACCCGGCTACTCGGCCGCCAGGGTGACGTTGGCGGCGATGCGGTCCTTGAAGTTGATCTTCTGGAGGTACTTGATCCCCTCCTCGGCGATGTCGTCGCCGACCATGCGGTCGCCCTCGCTCCTCAGCTCCTCCATGTCGACATACATGCCGTAGAAGGCCCGCGTGCGGTCGGTGATGATGCCGGCGTTCAGCAGGGTCTTGATGAGCACGCGGAAGATGTTGCTGCTTTCCTTCATGTCCTCGCGGCGCACCTCGTCGGTGGCGATGGCCTGGATCTCCTCCAGCACCCTGGCCGGGTCGAGGCCGAATTCCTCGTAGAGCGCGGTCTGTTCGCTGGGCGAGACCAGGTTGAACAGCAGGATCTGGAAGCAGTGCGCGGCCCAGTCCTCGACGATGTTGTGCTCGGCCTCGGTGAGCTTGGGAATGGTGCGGTCGGCCCAGATCTTCCCGAATTTGTGGTGGAAGGCCTCGTCGGTCATCACGAGCTGCATGAGCTGGCGGCCGAGCGGGTCGTTGAGCTTCTGGTAGAAGGTGGCGAAGGCGCCCATGGCCAAGCCCTCGACCAGCATCTGCATGCCGATGATCTTCTTGTAGACCTCGGGCGAACCGATGATGTCGACCAGCAGGTCCTGCAACACCTTGCTGCACTCGATCGGCCGGCCCCAGCGGGCCTTGATGTACTTGGCGAAGGCGGTGACGTGGCGCGCTTCCTCGCGCGTCTGGTTGGCGGCGTATTCCTGAGCGCCCTGGTCGAGCAGCACATGGCAGAGGCTGGCCGAGAGGTTCAGGGCGCCCTGCTCGCCATGCAGGATCGAGGAGAAGGAATAGAGCAGCGACTTGTTGGCGAACTGGGCGCGCAGCTCGGGCGTGTTCAGCTTCTCCTTCACGTAGTCGGTGTGCAGGGCGACCACGAGGTCCTCGCCGATCAGCGGCTCCCTCTCCATGTCCCAGGGGGCGGAGAAGTCGATGTATTTGGGGTCGAGCGGGTCCCAGAAGTGGTCGTGGGTGGCCGAGATGATCTTGTCGAAGGCGCTGGAGCGGTTGTTGTAGCGGTCCAGCTCCAGCATCGACTCGAAGTCGTCCGGCGCGACGGCGTCGTAGATCAGGTCCTTGGTGATGTTGCCGTCGGCGGCCATGGCTCTGCTCCCTATGTCGTTGGAGCGGACTGCACACCCGATGTTTCCCAGCGTCAAAGGAAAATGACGCATCCGTCAGATTTGTAACGAACGGTCAGGCTGAGCGCGGCCCCAGCAGAACGATGGCCGCTCCGGCCAGGCAGACCGCCGCGCCGATGAGGTCCCAGCGGTCGGGCCGCGCGCCCTCCACCGCCCACAGCCAGGCGAGGGACGCGGCCACATAGACCCCGCCATAGGCCGCATAGGCGCGCCCGGCCGCGTCGCTGTCCACCAGGGTCAGCAGCCAGGCGAACAGGCATAGGCTGGCGATGCCCGGAACGATCCACCAGACCGGCCTGTCCTGACGCAGCCACATCCAGAACGAAAAGCACCCGGCGATCTCGGCCAGGGCGGCGGCGACATAGACGATGGCGGTCATGGGAGCACCAAGCCGCAGCAATGCGTCAGAGGCAATAGTTGCTCCCGTTTGGGAGCCGTCAGCCGAATGGCTGACCGAGGGGGACCACCGGCCCGGCAGGCCCCCTCCGTCTCGGCGCTCTGCGCCGATCCACCTCCCCGGCGGGGGAGGAATTAGAGGTTCTATTCCGCGGCGATCGAAATCGTCGTCGCCAGGCGGTCCTTGAAGTTGATCTCCTGGAGGTACTTGATCCCCTCCTCGGCGATGTCGTCGCCGACCATGCGGTCGCCTTCGCCCTTCAGTTCGTCGAGATCGACGTACATGGCGTAGAAGGCCTTGGTGCGGTCGGTGATGATGCCGGCGTTGAGCAGGGTCTTCACCAGCACCCGGAAGATGTTGGTCTGCTCCTTCATGTTCTCGCGGCGGGTCTCGTCGGTGACCATTTCGGCCATCTCGGCGATCACGCGGTCGGGATCGAGGCCGAATTCCTCGTAGAGGTCGCGCTGCTGGCTGGGGGAGACCAGGTTGAACAGCAGGGTCTGGAAGCAGTGCGCGGCCCAGGTCTCGATGATCTCGTGCTCGGCCTCGGTCAGGTGCGGGATGGTGCGGTCGGCCCAGATCTTCCCGAACTTATGGTGGAACGCCTCGTCGGTCATCACGAGCTGGAGAAGCTTCTTCCCCATCGGGTCGTTGATATTGTTGAAGAAGGTGGCGAAGGCGCCCATGGCCAGACCCTCGACCAGCATCTGCATGCCGATGATCTTCTTGTAGACTTCCGGGCTGCCGATGATCTCGACCAGCAGGGTCTTCAAGGTCGGGCCGCACTCGACCGGGCGGCCCCAGCGGGCCTTGATGTACTTGGCGAAGGCGGTGACGTGGCGCGCCTCCTCGCGGGTCTGGTTGGCGGCGTATTCCTGGGCGCCCTGGTCCTTCAGCACGTGGCACAGGCTGGCCGAGAGGTTCAGCGCGCCCTGCTCGCCGTGCAGGATCGAGGAGAACGAGCGCAGGGCCGACTGGTTGGCGAAGCGCACGCGGGTCTTCCAGTCCGACAGGTGGTTCGACACATAGTCGGTCGACAGCGAGATGATCATGTCCTCGGGGAGGAGCATCTCGTTTTCCATGTCGAAGGGCTCGTCGAAGTCGATGTACTTCTTGTCGAGCGGGTCCCAGAAGTGGTCGTGGGTGGCCGAGATGATCTTGTCGAAGGCGGTGGAGCGGGCGTTGTAGCGGTCCAGCTCCAACATGGACTCGAAATCGTCCGGCGCGACGGCGTCGTAGATGATGTCCTTGGTGATGTTGCCGTCGGCGGCCATGGGCTCTTCCTCCTGCCATGCGGGCGCGCGAAGGCGCCCGCAGTTTCCTCGTTGGGGAAAGCCTCTCAACAGAACAGCGATCAGTCAAGGAAAATGACGCCAGCGTCACTTTCGTGAACGCGCGTAAACTACTCCGCCGCGTCCTCGATGGCGTGGATGTCGTCGTCGGAGAGGCCGAAATGGTGGCCGATCTCGTGCACCAGGACGTGGCCGACCAGGTCGGCCAGGCTGACGTCGCCGCGCGCCGCCCATTCGTCGAGGATGGCGCGGCGATAGAGGAAGATGCGGCTGGGCCCCGGAGACGGGTCGAGCACCGAGCGGTGGCCGATGTGCACGCCGCTGTAGAGGCCGGTCAGCTCGAACGGGTCCTCGATACCCAGTTCGTCCAGCACCTCGTCGCTGGCGAAATCGTCGACGCGGAAGACCACGTCGCCGGTCAGGCGTCGGAAATCCTCGGGCAAGGCGGCGAAGGCGGCCTCGGCGAGGGCGGCGAGATCGTCGAGGGACGGGGCCGTCCCGGCATAGGGCTTACTCATCAGGCACGATTATATGGGGAGCTTCCGGCAGCCTCGCCTCGAAAAGCCCGATGTCCAGCGGCTGCTGCGGCTTGACCGGCCGCAGCGGCTGGCGCGTGAGGGCGCGGACCGATTCCGCGTCCATCCCCTCCCCGCCCTTGCGCCGGGCCTGGCGCGCCTGGCTGTCACCGGCGTGGACCAGAGGCGCGCCGCCGATCCGCCAATAGGAGATCATCGCCCGCCAGACCGTCGCCGGCGGATGGGCGGGCGGCGCAGGCCAGCGACGGCCGTCCTCGAAGCTCGGCGCGAGCGGAGCGGGCG
>MEEW01000101.1 GCA_001724985.1 Phenylobacterium sp. SCN 69-14 | reverse complement strand
CTGATCGGTGTCGTCCCGGTTTGCGAAGCAAGACCGGGATCCATGAACACTGGATGGATCAGAATGCGACCATGATCCATTCTCCACGATCAGGCGTGCATGGGTCCCTGTGTATTGCGGTGTTGATCATGCCTTGGCTTGATTGGTGGCGGACGTAGCTCGTTGGGTCCCTGATCGCTGAGATCGTGGTTCCGGCCAGGGCGCGTTCGCCAGTCAGCTTTTCCGAACAGTCGCAGGGGCGGGGCGCTTGTCGCCCGAGCTCGAACACAGGAGCGGAGCGATGACGCATGCATGTGCGGCGGGTGTGGACGTGGGCCGCGATTTCTTCGACGTGGGCCTGGCGCCTTCGGGCCAGGTGTTCCGCACGGCCAACGGTCCTGGCGGGGTCTTGGCGCTGGTGGAGCGGCTCAAGCGGGCCGGGGTGAGCAAGGTGGTCCTGGAATCGATCGGGGGCTACGCGGCGCGACTGGTTCGGGCCCTGGCCGAGGCCGGCTTCGAAGTCGGGGTCATAGATCCCAAGCGGATCCGGGCGCTGCGGATCGCGGAAGGCAAACGCGCCAAGACCGACAGGCTGGACGCCAAGCTGATCGCGCGCTTCGCTCTGATCATGCAAGACGCCGCCCGCCCCGTGCCCGACGCCAAGGCTTTCGAGATCAGGGCCTTGTCCACCCGCCGCCGGCAGTTGGTGGAAATGGCCGCGATGGAGAAGGTCCGCCTCAAGCAGACCCTCGACGAGGCCGTCGCCGACAGTTGCCGGCAGATGATCGCGATCCTGTCGGAGGAGCGGGCCAGGGTGGAAGGCAGGCTCCAGGCCGAGCTGCTCGCCACCGCCGAGCGAGCCGGCCATGCAAAGCTGTTGCAGACCATCCCCGGGGTCGGGCCGGCCGTCAGCATGACCCTGCTGGCCGACTTGCCCGAACTGGGCCGCCTCGACCGCAAGGCCATCGCCAGTCTCGCCGGCCTGGCGCCTCATCCCAACCAGAGCGGGACACGCACCGCGCAGGCCCGCATCGCCGGCGGCCGACCCTGCGTGCGAGCCGCCCTCTACATGGCCGCCGTCAGCGCAGCTCGGACCGACAAGGGCTTCAAGGCCGAATACCAAGCCATGCGACAAGCCGGAAAGCCCGCAAAGGTCGCCCTCGTCGCCATCGCCAGGAAGATCGTCGTCGCCGCAAACAGCATGCTCAAATCAAACCAGCCTTGGATCAAGGCCTCTTGACCAAACACAGTCGCCTGTCTTGCTTCGCAAACCGGGAGGACATCGGGCAGTGCGCTTCGGTCTCAGTCGTCCCTCAGAGTTCGTCCAGCGCCGCGGTCAGGCGGGCGAGGTCCTGGGGGCGGGAGAGGCGGTGGTCGCCGTCCTTGACGAGGGTGAAGACCACGTCCTGGCCGCGGATGGCGTTGGCGAGGTCGAGGGCGTGGCGCCAGGGCACATCGGGATCGGCGCCGCCCTGCAGGATACGGACCGGGACGTCGATGTTCACCGGCCCCGGCAGGATCGACCAGCGGGCGCCGTCCTCCAGCAGTTCGCGGGTGATGGGATAGGGATCGCCGTAGTCGGACGGGCGCAGCCAGACGCCGCTGGCGGCCATCTGCGCGCGGTCGGCGGGGGTCATCTCCGGCGCCATCAGCTTTTCGGTGAAGTCGGGCGCCGGAGCGATCAGCACCATGGCCTGGACGCGATCGGGAGCCGCGCCCGCGACGAGGCAGGAAAGCCAGCCGCCCATGGACGAGCCGACCAGGACGACGGGGCCGCGCGTGAGATGCTCCAGCACCGCAAGGGCGTCCTCGCGCCAGCGGGTGACCGTGCCGTTTGCGAAATCGCCGTCCGACTCGCCGTGGCCGAAATAGTCGAAGCGGACATAGGCGCGGCCGCGCGCCTTGGCCCAGTCGGCCAGGGCCTGGGCCTTGGTCCCGGCCATGTCGGAGCGGAAGCCGCCCAGCCAGACCACGGCGGGGCCGGCGCCTTCGACCTTGCGCCAGGCGAGGCGGCAGCCGTCCGGCCGGGGGAGGAATCCGCTGGTCTCGGTCATTTCGGGCCTCATAACGCGCAAGTGTGACGGGGTTTAGCGCACCGCCGGGGTTTACCAAACGAAGGCTTGCGCTATGCAGGGCGACGTGACGCTTCCCCCAGACTTCACCCTTCTGCAGGTCGTGCCGGAGCTTGAGACCGGCGGGGCCGAGCAGACCACCATCGACGTGGCCCACGCCGTCGTGCGCGCCGGCGGCAAGGCCCTGGTCGCCACGCGCGGCGGGCGCATGGCCGCGCGGCTGGAGGCCGACGGCGGGCGGCTGGCCCAGATGCCGGTGCAGACCAAGAACCCGCTGGTGATGCTGGGCAACGCCGCGCGGCTGGTCGACCTGATCCGCAAGGAGAAGGTCTCGATCGTCCACGCCCGCAGCCGGGCGCCGGCCTTCTCGGCGCTGTGGGCGGCCCAGGCGACGGGCACGCCGTTCGTGGCCACCTATCACGGCGTCTACAACGCCAGGAACGGCCTCAAGCGCTGGTACAATGCGGTGATGACCCGCGGCGACCTGGTGATCGCCAATTCCGACTACACGCGCGGCCACGTGCTGGCCGAGCACGGGATCGACCCGGCCCGGATCGTCTCGATCCCGCGCGGGGTGGACCTGGAGCGGTTCAACCCGAGCTGGGTGGGCGCCGAGCGCGTCCAGGCCCTGCGCGAAGCCTGGGGCCTCGATCCCAAGGACCGGCGGGTGAAGCTGCTGCTGGCCGGGCGGCTGACGCGGATCAAGGGCCACCTGATGATCGTGGAGGCGGCCCGGCTGATGAGGGCCCAGGGGCGCGAGGATTTCCTCATCATCTTCGCCGGCGACGATCAGGGGCGCACCGGCTATCGCGAGGAGGTCGAGGGCGCGATCGCCGCGGCGGGGCTGTCGGGCCAGGTCTCACTGGTCGGCCATTGCGACGACATGCCGGCCGCCTACCAGATCTGCGACATCGCCATGCTGCCGACCACCAAGCCGGAATCCTTCGGCCGCACGGCGGTCGAGCCGCAGGTGATGGGCAAGCCGGTCCTGGCCAGCGACCACGGCGGCACCACCGAGACGGTGCTGCACGGCGAGACCGGCTGGCTGGTCAAGGTGGACGACGCCGAGGCCTGGGCGAGCGCCATGACCAAGGCCATCGAGATGGGCCCGGCCCGGCTGGCGGCCATGGGCCAGGCCGCCGCCAACCGCGCGCGGCGGCTATATTCGGTGGATGCGATGTGCGAGGCGACGCTGGACGCCTACGCCCAGGTGCTGGCGGCGCGCAATTCGGGCTTCGCCCGCCCATGAGCCGCGAGATCCGGAAGATCCTGGTGATCAAGCTGTCGGCCCTGGGCGACTTCGTCCTGGCGCTGGCGGCGATGAAGAAGATCCGCGAGGCGCACAAGCGCGCGCACATCACCCTGCTGACCACCCCGCCCTTCGAGGCCCTGGCCAAGGCCAGCCCCTATTTCAACGCCGTGGAGACCGACGGCCGGCCGCAGGGGCTGGGCGAATGGCTGGCCCTGCGGGGGCGGCTGAAGGCGGCGAAGTACGATCGGGTCTACGATCTGCAGACCTCGGCCCAGTCGGCGCGCATCTTCCATATGCTGGCGCCCTTTCCGCCGGAGTGGTCGGGGATCGCGGCCGGTTGCGCCCTGCCGCACAGGAACCCGAACCGGAACCGCATGCACACCCTGGAGCGGCAGGCCGACCAGCTCAAATACGCCGGCATCTGGCCCGACGCCCCGACCGAGCCGGGCAGCGCGCCGGGGCCGGACCTGTCGTGGGTGCTGAGCCGGTCGCCGCAAGGCCGGCCCGGGCCGGGCGGGCCACGGCCCTATGTCCTCTTCGTGCCGGGCGGATCGGCGCACCGGCTGGACAAGCGCTGGCCGGCCGAGCGCTATGGCCAGCTCGGCAAGATCCTGGCCGAGCGGGGCTACGACATCGTGGTCATCGGCGGGCTGCAGGAAAGCGCGCTGGCCCGCCAGATCCAGCGCGAGGTGGGCCAGGCGCGCGACCTGACCGGCCGCACCGACTTCGCCAAGATCGCGGTGCTGGGCGCCAAGGCCGCCCTGGTGGTCGGCAACGACACCGGGCCGCTGCACCTGGCCGCGGCCACCGGCTCGCCGACCGTGGTGCTGTTCTCCAGCGCATCCGACCCCGAACTGGCCGCGCCGCGCGGTCATGTGACGGTGCTACGATCCGGAAACCTTGGCGATCTATCTGTGGCCGAGGTCCTACAGGCGGCGAACGCGCTGCTGCCGCCGGTGTAGCGCCGCTTGATCGAGGGCATGGCCTTCGTCATATATGGCTGCCCGACCGGAGCGCCCCCGCTGCCGGCCGTACGTGTTTCAACAGCTCTAGGAGCGAAAGCCTATTCGCCGCCCGATGCAGGCGCCGCCCGTCAAAGACGGACCGCGCATCAATGATGAGATCCGCGTCCCCAAGGTTCTGCTTATCGACCAGCATGGCGAGAAGCAGGGCGTGATGCCGACGTCGGCCGCCCTGGAGGCCGCTGAGGAAGCCGGCCTCGACCTGGTCGAGATCGTGCCCAACGCCGATCCGCCGGTCTGCAAGATCCTGGACTATGGCAAGTTCAAGTTCCAGGAGCAGAAGAAGAAGAACGAAGCGCGCAAACGCCAGAAGGTCGTCGAGATCAAGGAGATCAAACTCCGCCCGAACATCGACATTCACGACTACGAAGTGAAGACCAAGGCGATGCACCGGTTCTTCGACGAAGGCGACAAGGTGAAGGTCACCCTGCGCTTCCGCGGCCGCGAACTGGCGCACCCGGAACTCGGCATGAAGCTGCTCCAGAAGGTCAAGGCCGACTTCGACGAGGTCGCCAAGGTCGAATACGAGCCGCGCATGGAAGGCCGGCAGATGATCATGATCCTGGCCCCGCGCTAGGATCGTCGAAAGACCCCGCGAACGGCCGCCCTCGGGCGGCCGTTTTCGTTTGCGCCCGCCGCCAGCCCGGCCGAACCTCGCCGCGGGAGGCCCCGCCATGATGTTCACCAAGCGGCTGCGCGAGCCGGTGATGCGCGGCGAGGTCACCTGCAGCGTCCGCATCTGGCAAAAGCCGCGCGTGAAGGTCGGCGGCCGCTACGCCCTGGGGCCAGGCGCCGTCCACGTGACCGGCTTGCGCGAGATCACCCTGGCGGACGTCACGCCCGATCTCGCCCGCCGTTCGGGCTTCGCCGGCGTCGTCGACCTGCTGAAGGTCGCCAAGCATGGCCCCGGCGAGCGGGTCTATCTGGTGGAGTTCGAATATCGGGGAGAGCCGAACGCCGGAGCGACGCCTTGATCGATCATCCGTTCGCCGACCGGCCGGGCCTCGCCCCCGCCGACTATCTCGCCGGCGTCGGGACGGTGTTCGCGCGGTTCGATTCGCGGACGCAGGATTCCGGCAATGTCTCGTTCGGGGTCGAGGCGGGCGGGCGGCGGTGGTTCGTCAAGAGCGCGGGCGATCCGCAGGACCGCTCGCCGTTCCTCTCCCACGCCGCGCGTGTCGCCCTGCTGGAAAACGCCCAGGCGCTGGCGCGCTCGGTGCGCAGCCCGGCCCTGCCCGCCCTGGCCGGGACGGCCCGGTCGGCCTGGGGTCCGATGCTGGTCTATGAATGGGCCGCGGGCGAGCTGGTCCATGCGCCGGCCGAGCGGCGGGACGATCCGGCCAGCGCCTTTCGCCGGTTCCGCAGCCTGCCGCCCGCCCAGGCCACGGCGGCGATCGACGCCATCCTGGAGGCGCATGTCGAGCTCTGCGGCGCGGGATGGATCGCCGGCGATTTCTATGACGGCTCGATCCTCTACGACTTCGAGGCCCGCCGGCTGCATCTGATCGACCTGGACAGCTATCACCGGGGGCCGACGGTGAACGAGATGGGCCGGATGTTCGGCTCGACCCGGTTCATGGCGCCCGAGGAGTTCGAGCGCGGCGCGGCGATCGACGAGCGCACCACGGTCTTCAACCTGGGCCGCGCCATGGCCGAATATCTCGGCGACGGCGGGCTGGAGCGCGCCGGCTTTCGCGGGGCCGACGATCAGCACGCGGCCATGGTCAGGGCCTGCGCGGCCTCGCCCGGCGAGCGGTTCGCCACGGTCGCCGAACTGGCGCGCGCCTGGCGCGGCGAGGCGGCCGCCGAGCCCTGAAAGCGAGGGTTCGGCGGGCCGCCTTTCGTCCATACTGAGGCCTTGAAGCCGCACTGGGTTCGGTCCGGCGAATTCGGCTCGCGTCCGAGCTTGCGGCGCAGAGCAGGTCCGCTTAACAGCGTTCACATGTCCGACTCCGAGAGGCGTGCGGCCGCACCGTCGCCGCTGGCGGCGCCGGCGCTGATCGCCGTGATCTTCATCAACATGCTGGGCTTCGGGATCATCGTCCCGTTGCTGCCGTTCTACGCCAAGTCGTTCGATGCGCCGGCCTGGCAGATCGCGCTGATCTTCTCGGCCTATTCGGTCGGGGCGTTCTTCGGCGAGCCGTTCTGGGGGCGGCTGTCGGACAAGTACGGCCGCAAGCCGCTGCTGATCTCGACCATCACCGGCAACTGCCTGTGCTACCTGGCGTTGGCGTTCGCGCCGAACATCTGGGCGGCGTTCTTCATCCGCCTGATCGGCGGGCTGGCCGCCGGCAACGGGGCGGTGGTGCAGGGCTACATCTCGGACGTGACCCCGCCGGAGAAGCGCGCGCGCCAGCTCTCCTACCAGGGCGCGGCGTGGAACGTGGGCCTGATCGTCGGCCCGTCGATCGGCGGCATCTTCGCCCATCCGAACGCCGGCCCCATCGGTTTCCAGGTGCCGCTGTTCATCGCCTCGGGCCTGGCGGGCCTGTGCGTGCTGGCCATCACGCTGTTCATCCGCGAGAGCAAGACCCGCGACCAAGCCATCACCCATCGGCCCAGCCGCTGGGGCGCGATCAGCGAGGCGGTCGGCCATCCGATCATCGGGCGGCTGATGCTGCTGACCTTCATGGTCGGCTTCGCCTTCACCGGCATCGAGAGCACCTTCGGCCTGTGGGCCCTGGCGAAGTTCAACTGGGGCCCGCGCGAGATCGGCGTGGTCTTCGCCTTCACCGGCGTCTGCGCGGCCCTGACCCAGACCTTCCTGACCGGGCGGCTGTCGGAGCGCTATGGCGAGGGTAGGATGCTGGCGATCGGCATGACCCTGACGGTGATCGCCGCGGCGGGACAGCCGTTCTCGGTCAACATGCCGATGGTCATCGCCCTGATGTGCCTGACGGCGGTCGGCCAGTCGGTGGCCTTCCCCAACGTGGGGGCGATGATCTCGCAGACCGCCGATCCGCATCGCCAGGGCCAGATTCTCGGCCTCAACAACGCCACCGGCGCCCTGGCGCGGGTGGTGGGGCCGTTCTGCGCGGGGCTGATCTTCCCGGTGGTGCTGGACGGACCGTTCTGGCTGGGGGCGGCGGTGGTGACGCCGGCCATCTTCCTGGCCCTGGCGGCCAGCCGGCGGGTGCGGGCGATGCGCGCGGCGCGAGACGCCGAACAGGGAAGCGAGGCTTAAGATGGCCCACGCCCCCGCGACGACGGAGCCCGGGGGCGACAACCGGGCCCTGATCGTCCTGCTCTCGGTCATCTTCCTCAACATCGCCGGGTTCGGCCTGGTGATCCCGCTGCTGCCGTTCTTCGGAAAGTCGCTGCAGGCGGACGCCTGGGAAGTGGCGCTGCTGTTCTCGGCCTTCTCGTTCGGTCAGTTCCTGGGCGAGCCGTTCTGGGGCCGGATGTCGGACCGCACCGGCCGGCGCCGGGTGCTGATGCTCACCATCGCCGGCGGGGCGCTGTCCTATGTGGCGCTGGCCTTCGCCCCGACCATCTGGCTGGCCTTCCTGGCGCGGTTCGTGGGCGGGTTCCTCTCGGGCAACATCTCGACCCTGCAAGGCAGCCTCGCCGACATCACCAAGCCCGAGGAGCGGGCGGCGAAGATGGGGCTGATGGGTTCGGCCTTCTCCCTGGGCTTCATGGTCGGGCCGGCGCTGGGCGGGCTGCTGGCCCATCCGGAGCTGGGCCGTTTCGGCTTCCAGATCCCGCTGTTCGCGGCCGCGGCCTTCGGGCTGATGTCGGCCCTGGCGGTGCTGGTCTTCGTGCGCGAGAGCCGCCCCGAGCCGAAGACCGGCCCGCGCCCGCGGCAGATCGAGGTGCTGCGCGAGGTCATGGCCCATCCGATCATCGCCCGGGTGATGATCATCAGCTTCATCACCGTGGCCGGGTTCGCCGGCATCGAGGCGACCTACGGCCTGTGGACCGAGCAGAGGTTCGGCTGGGGGCCGCGGCAGATCGGCTTCGCCTTCATGGCCATCGGAGTGCTGGGCGCCTTCTGCCAGGGCGTGGTGACTGGCTCGCTGGTGCGCCGGTACGGCGAGACGCGGGTGCTGACCGCCGGGCTGGCGGCGATGTGGGTCGGCATGATCTTCCAGTTCGCCTCGCCCAACTGGCATGTGGCGATGGTCGGCTTCGCCTTCGTCTGCTTCGGCCAGTCGATCTGCTTTCCCTGCCTGACGGCGCTGATCTCGCAGTCGACGCCACCGGACCGGCAGGGCGAGACCCTGGGCCTCAACATGTCGAACATGGCCCTGGCCCGGATCGGCGGCCCGATCTATGCGGGCCAGCTCTTCTCGCTGGTCGATCCCGGCGCGGCCTTCGTGGTGACGGCGGTGCTGATCGTGCCGGCGACCTGGCTGGCGCTGCAGATCATGAGGCGCACGCCGCGGGTCGCGTGACCAGGCCTCAGAACAGCCCGGCCAGCAGGTTGATCGTCAGGGCCAGGACCACGGTGTTGAAGGTGAAGGCGGTGACGCCGTGGACGGCGCCGACCCGCCGGAGGCCCTTGGCGGTGAAGGCGATGTCGGCGGTCTGGCTGGCGACGCCGATGACGATCGAGAAATGCAGGAAATCCCAGTAGTCGGGCGGCTCGCCGCCGGGAAACAGCAGGCCGCCGGCGTCGGCGCCTGGCTTGTTCCCCGGCGCATAGTATTCGTGAGCGTAGTGTAGGGCGAAGACGAGCTGGACCATGAACCAGGAGGCCGCGACCGTGCCGAAGACCAGGGCCACGCGCAGCGCCTTGAGCAGGCCGACATCGGCCTTGGCGGCCGACAGTTCCTTGGCGATCACCCATATGCTGGCCGCCGCC
>MEEW01000100.1:7092-16429 GCA_001724985.1 Phenylobacterium sp. SCN 69-14 | reverse complement strand
GATCCGGGGCTGGCCAGCCCCGGATCTGCTTCCGGCTCAACAACATTGCACCACTTCAAACAGACAATCCCGGTTTCGGCGAAGCCGAAGACCGGGACCTATGAACACCTGATCTTGGACTGAAGAGCGCCGCGCAAGCCGTATCCCGTCATGTTCCCGGTCTTCGGCGCAGCCGAACACGCAGGGCGCTGAGTCGCGTGCGGCGTTAGAATTCCCCCTCGGCCGACAGCGCTCCCAGGGCGGGAACGTATCGCAGACCCCCGGCCGCATCGCCGCGCGCCGCCGTCCGGGCGTGCAGGGTCCAGGCCAGGCCGTTTGGCCGATAGGCGACGCTGGCCGAACCGCGCAGCTCGCCGCTCAGGCCCCGTTCGATCAGACGCGTGCCGAAGCCCTTGCGGGTCGGGGGCTCGGTCGGCGGGCCGCCGGACTCGGCCCAGATCAGCGTCCAGGCCTGGCCGTCCTCGGTCAGCGACCAGGCCAGGTCCACATGGCCGCCGGCCCGCGACAGCGCTCCATACTTCACCGCATTGGTCGCCAGCTCGTGGAAGATCAGCGCCATGGTCAGGGCCGGGGCCGGCGGCAGCCAGACCTTCGGCCCCGACACCCGCACCGTCCCGGGGGTGGAATCGAACGGCGCCAGCGCCCGTTCGGCCACTTCGCGCAGGTCCGCCCCGTGCCAGCGCTCGCGGGTCAGCACGTCATGAGCCTGCGACAGGCCCAGGAGCCGCGCCTCCAGCTTCTCGTAGACCTGGGCCGGGTCGGTGGCGCCGCGCAGGGTCTGCGAGGCCATCGACTGCACCGTGGCCAGGGTGTTCTTCACCCGATGGTTCAGCTCGTTGACCAGCAGGCGCATCTGGTCCTGGTGGCGGGCCTGCTCGGCCTCGGCCCGCTTGCGCGCGCCGATGTCCTCGACGATCGAGACGAAATAGTCGGGCCGCCCGGCGCCGTCGCGCACCAGCGAGACGGTGAGGCTGATCCACAGCACCTCGCCCAGCTTGGTCACATAGCGCTTTTCGAGCGCGTAGGTGTCGATCTCCCCGGCCAGCAGCGCCCGCGTATAGGCGAGGTTCCCCTCGATGTCGTCCGGATGGGTGATGGTGTGGAACGTCAGGGCGCTCAGCTCCTCGCGCCCATAACCCATCATCGCGCAGAAGCGGTCGTTGATCTCGAGGAGCTGACCTGTCGGCGAGACCCGGGCCACGCCTACCGCCGCCTGGTCGAACACCGCCCGATAGCGCGCCTCGGCCGCCTCCAGTCGCACCCGCGCCTCCACCGAGGAGGTGACGTATTCGGTGTAGAGGACCAGCCCGCCGATCTGGCCGTCGTCCGCCCGCCAGGGGCGCAGCGACCACCGCACCCATTCCTGGCGGCCGTCTGGGCGGGTGTAGGGGTCGGCCTCGTGGCTCTGCTCGGCCCCGTCCAGCAGGGCGCGGGCATGGATGTCGCGCCAGCGCTGCGGAACCTCGGGGAAGACCTCGTAGTGCAGCCGCCCGACCAGCGGCGTGTCGCCGGGCAGGCCCTGTTCGGTCAGGAAACGCTCCGAGGCCGCCAGATAGCGCATCTCGCGGTCGAAGATCGCCACCCCCAGCGGCGCCTGTTTCAACGCCGTCAGCACCGCCGACAGCGAGGACATCTGCAGATCTACTTCGCCGACCACGCCCTCCGCCCGCCGCTGTCAAATCCAGTGGCCATATGACCTGCCCCGACAAGAGGGGACAAGCGGGCGGTTCGTCGGCGAGCGCGCCTAGACCGGCGGGCAGCCCTTGAACTCGCCGGCCTTGGCGACGGTCAGCTTGGCGAGGTTCAGCGCCAGCAGCGGTTTCATGGACGACGAGCCGTGGCCGGTGAACAGGTCGATCTTCTGGCCCTTGATCGCCCCGCCGGTGTCGGTGGCGTACCAGTAGCCGTCATGGGCCGTGCCGTCGGGCATCGGCAGGCCGACGGTTTCCTTGATGAACAGCCGGGTGCGGCGCGGGATCACCTTGGTGTCGACCGCGACGGTGCGCAGGGCCACCACGCGGCATCCCAGCGAGTCGAGGGCGCCCACGCCCTTGGCGCCGGCGTGGTACAGGGTGGCCCTGACGCTGAACTCCGGCGTGCCGGGCAGGGCGCCGGTCAGGGCCGAGACGATCAGGTCGCCGATCGGGTCTTTCGGAGGCGCAGCTTGCGCGCTGTGCGAGAGCCCAAGAACCAAAGGCAGGGCGGCAAGGGCGGCGAGGCGACGTCGCATGACGGCGGCTCCTTCGTCGTTGATCTTGTCAGCGGCGGCTTTCCTACCCGGACTCAGAACGGCGGATCAACCCCTCGTGATGTTCGGCGAACGGCGGCGTTTGGACGCGGCGCGCGCCGTTCGCCCTTCGTCGGGGCCGCCGATCCCTTGCGGGCAAGGGGCTGGGGCGGCTTGAAAGCGGGTGGAGGCGGCGCGCAAGATCGCCTAAACCGGGCGCCATGAAATCTCGCCTGCTCGCCGCCGTCGCCGTCTCGCTCGCCCTGCCGGCCCAGGCGCTCGCCTGGGGGGCGTCGGGGCACCGGATGGTGGGGGAGGCGGCCATGGCCGCCCTGCCGGCCGAAGTCCCGGCCTTCCTGCGCAAGCCCGCCGCGCTCCGTGACGTGGGCGAACTCTCGCGCGAGGAGGACCGCTCCAAGGGCGCGGGCAAGGTCCACGACCACAACCGCGACTCCGCGCACTTCCTCGACCTCGACGACCAGGGCAAGCTGCTGGGCGGGCCGCCCTTCCTGCCGCTGCCGGCCACCCGCGCCGACTATGAGAAGGCGCTGCAGGCCGCCGGGCTCGATAGCTGGAAGGCCGGCTATCTGCCCTATTCGATCATCGACCGCCGCCAGCAGCTCACCAAGGACTTCGCCTACTGGCGCGTCCTGACCTACGCCCGTGCGCACGAGCGCAATCGCGCGCGGCGCGCCTGGTATGCTGCGGACCTCGCCCGCCGCCAGGCGCAGATCCTGCGGACCAT
The DNA here is from genome assembly GCA_001724985.1 of Phenylobacterium sp. SCN 69-14. GTDB lineage: Bacteria > Pseudomonadota > Alphaproteobacteria > Caulobacterales > Caulobacteraceae > Phenylobacterium. Next base: position 13,457 of record MEEW01000100.1, on the reverse strand, counting down.
CGGCGAGCTCTCGCACTTCGTCGGCGACGGCGCCCAGCCGCTGCACGTCACCGTCCACTACAACGGCTGGGGCGACTATCCGAACCCGAACGGCTACACGATCGGCAAGATACATGGGCCGTTCGAGGGCGAATTCGTCTTTGCCAATGTGAAACCTGCCGATGTGACGAAAGCCATGTCGCCGCTCGACGTCCGCGACACCTCGCTGGAGCGGCGCACGACGGAATACCTCCTGAAAACAAGCACTTTCGTCGGCCCCCTCTATGAGCTCGAAAAGGCCGGCGGCCTTTCGGCTGGAAACCCGCAGGGCGCGGCCTTCGCCGCCGACCGCATCGCGGCCGGCGCTTCGGAGCTGCGCGACCTGATCGTCATCGCCTGGAAGATGAGCGCGACCAGCAATGTCGGCTGGCCGGCCCTCAAGGTCGAGGACGTGCTGGCGGGCAAGGCCGACCCCTATGAGTCCTTGTACGGTAAGGATTAGAGCGATGCGGGCCGTTCCTCAGTTCGGCGAGCGGCGCGCCGACAAGGTCTATCGCGACCGTCCCGCGGCCTTCGGCGTGCTGGTCCGCGACGGGCAGGTTGCTGTGGTTCGCATCATTAAACCTGCCGTTCCGGCCTATTTCGACCTGCCTGGCGGCGGGGTCGACGAGGGCGAGACTCCGGAGCTCGCGGTGGTCCGGGAGTTCGGCGAGGAGACGGGCCTGAAGGTCGCCGTGCGTGAGCCCCTGACCTTCGCGGATCAGTTCTTCATCGGGTCCGAGGGCGTGCCCTGGAACAATCGCAGCAGCTTCTATGTGCTTGATCTGATTGGGGAAGATGCGTCCCTGAAGGTCGAGGACGACCATAGGCTGGTCTGGCTGGCCCCGCATGAGGCGCTCGCCGCCCTGCGCCACGATTCCCAGGCCTGGGCGCTCGCGGCCTGGCTGCGCCGCTAGGCGCTCTTGCGATGCGGCGGTGGCCGGCCGCCGCTCGCCTCGCGCAGCTCCGTCGACTGCTCGTCCAGCTCCGCCAGGATCGCCTCCAGCTCCTTGTCGGCCAAATTCTCTATGCCGATGAAAGAGTTATGCGCCTCGGTCACCCGGATCAGCTCGTCCAGCTTGGCGTGCAGGGCGTTGTTGTCGCGGTTCTGAGTGTTCTGAATCAGGAACACCATGAGGAAGGTGATGATCGTCGTCGAGGTGTTGATGACGAGCTGCCAGGTGTCGGAAAATCCGAACAGCGGCCCCGAGACCGCCCAGAGGATCACCAGGCCGCAGCAGGCGACGAACACCAGCGGTCGCCCCGTCCAGCGCGCGGTGGCGGTGGCGAACCGGGTGAAGGCCTGGGCGAAACTGCTCATCGAAGCGCTCCTGGCCGCATTGCGCGGCGCAGGCTGAACGAGTAGTGGCGGAGCCAGTTCCGATCCTTGCAGGAGAGCCCATGCCCCAGGCCCAGATCATCGACGGCAAGGTCACGGCCGAACGCCTGCGCGCCGAGGTGGCGGCGGAGGTCGCCGAGCTGAAGGCCCGGCACGGCCTGCAGCCGGGCCTGGCCGTGGTGCTGGTGGGCGAGGACCCGGCCAGCCAGGTCTATGTGCGCTCCAAGGGCGAGCATTCGCTGGCCGCCGGCATGCATTCGCAGACCCATCGCCTGCCGGCCGAGACGAGCCAGGCGGACCTGCTGGCGCTGGTGCGCCAGCTCAACGCCGATCCGAAGATCCACGGCATCCTCGTCCAGTTGCCGCTGCCCAAGGGCCTGGACGAGAAGGCGGTCATCGAGACCATCGACCCGGCCAAGGACGTCGACGGCCTGCACGTGGTCAACGCCGGCCGCCTGGCCCAGGGCCTGCCGGCCCTGATCCCCTGCACGCCGCTCGGATGCATGATCATGTTGCGCCAGACGCTGGGCGACGATCTCGCCGGCAAGCGGGCGGTGGTCGTCGGGCGTTCGGTCCTGGTCGGCAAGCCGGTGGCGCAGTTGCTGCTGGCCGCCGACTGCACGGTCACCATCGCCCACTCGCGGACGCGGGACCTGCCCGCGGTCTGCCGCGAGGCCGACATCCTGGTCGCCGCGGTCGGCCGGCCGCAGATGATCAAGGGCGACTGGATCAAGCCCGGCGCCACGGTGATCGACGTCGGCATCAACCGCGTGCCGTTCAGCGACCCGGTCAAGGCCGCCCAGGGCAAGACCAAGCTGGTCGGCGACGTGGCCTACAAGGAGGCCCTGGCCGTCGCCGGCGCGATCACCCCGGTTCCGGGCGGGGTCGGGCTGATGACCGTCGCCTGCCTGCTGCAGAACACCGTGACCGCCGCCAAGCGGATCGCCGGGATCGCCTGACTACCCGGCCCCGCGGTTGTTGGCCCAGGCGGTCAGCTCGCCCAGGGTCTGGCCGACAGCCTGGTCGTAGGCGCCCACGATGGCCGAGACCCGATTGCTCGAGGCGCGGACCTCCGAGCGGAAGGGCCGGACCGCGGTGAAGCTGCGATCGGCGTTGGTCAGGGTCGCACGCAGCTCGACGGCGACCAGCGGGGCGCCGTGCTCCCCACGGTCATAGACCGTCTCGAAGCGAGTCACGTCCACGCGGAGCTGGTAGTCGGCCTTGCCGACTTCGCCGCGTTGCAGCAGCCGCGCCGGGCCGGCGGCGCGCTCGAAGGCGCGCGACAGCGCTTCCTGGAACAGCACCGCCGCGGGCGAGACCCAGCGGGCCCCGGCGATATAGGCGGCCTTGGAGCCGGTCATGGTCAGGATGCGGTCGCCGGACGCGGCCTGGACGAAGCCGCCGCCGGTCCGGGCGATTCCGAACTGCGCCTCGACCAGCCCGCCAGGGCCGGCGGCCGCGGCCGGAGCGCCGTCGAAGCGGTAGAGCTGGGCGGGCTTGTCGTTCGGAAACAGCGAGATGCAGCCGGCGAGGCCGGCGGCCAGCACGCCGAGGGTCGCGAGGCGCAGGAGGCGGGGCAGGGCGTTCATGGCTTGACCTTGATCTCTTCCGCGGGGGCCTTGGTCGCCAGGCCGCGGGGATTGGCTTCGACGTCGCGGATCAGGCGGTCCAACGACTCGGCGGTCTGCTGCAGCGTCTGGACCGCGGCGGTGAGCTGCGGCAGGCCGCTGGAGGCGAATTCGCGCGTCGGGCCGTCCAGCCGCCCGACGATGACGCGCACGTCCTTGGCCGCGGCCTGGGCCTGCTCGGAGGCGTCGGCCAGGTTCTTGAGCGTGCGCCGCCCGTCGGTGTCGACGAGGTTCTGGCTGGACTTGCTGAGTTCTGCGATCTGGGCGGCGGCCTGGTCGATGCTCTGCAAGGCCTTCTGCGCGTCGCCGATCATGGCCTTGCGCTCGCGCAGCTCGGCGGTGACCGCCTGGGTGTCGGCGATGGCGGCGGTGACCACCTTGATGTTCTGGTCGGAGAGCACGCGGTTGACCCGGTCCAGCGCCTCCACGGTCCGCGTCAGCACCGTGCCGCCGCCCTCCAGCAGGTCCGAAAGCGTGCTGCGTTGGGTGCGCAGCTTAGGGACCTTGCCGGGGCCCACGGTGTCCTTCAGCAGCGGCTTGCTGGGGCTGCCGGCGGTGATCTGGACATAGTTGATGCCGGTAATGCCCTGCGGCTCCAGGGTCGCATAGGAATCCACGCGGATCGGCACGTCCGAGGTCACGCGGGCGCGGGCGATGACGCGGTTGGGGTCGTCGTGATCGAGCTGAATCTTCGTCACCTCGCCGACCTTGATGCCGTTGAAGTGGACTTCGCCCCCCTGGCTCAGGCCGCGGACCGGTCCCTGGAAGACGATGTCGTACTGATCGTAGTCCTGGGTGAACTGCAGGCGCGCCAGCCAGACGGAGAAGATGATGAGGCCGGTCACCAGCAACAGGGTCGAGAACCCGACAAGGGCGTAGTTGGCGTCTTTTTCCATCAGGCTGTCGTCCCGGCTTTCTTGGCGGCCGCCGCTGCGGCGCGGCCGCGCGGACCAAGGAAATATTCACGGACCCAGGGATGCTCGGAGCGTTCCAGCTCCTGGACCGGGGCGGTGGCGATCACCCGCTTGTCGGCCAGGACGGCCACGCGGTCGGTGATCGTATAGAGGGTGTCGAGGTCGTGGGTGATCATGAACACCGTCAGCTCGAGGCTGTCCGAAAGGTCGCGGATCAGCTCATCGAACGCGCCGGCGCCGATCGGGTCGAGCCCGGCGGTCGGTTCGTCGAGAAACAGGAGCTGGGGATCGAGCGCCAGGGCCCGCGCCAGGGCCGCGCGCTTGCGCATGCCGCCGGACAGTTCGGAGGGCTTCAGGTCGCCGGCGCCGGGGCGCAGTCCGACCAGGGCGATCTTCAGGTCGGCCAGTTCCTCGACCGCGCGGCGCGGCAGGTTGGTATGCTCGTACATCGGCGTGGCGACGTTCTCGCGGACCGTGAGGTTGGAGAAGAGCGCGCCCTGCTGGAAGAGCACGCCCCACGAGCGTTCGATGTCCGACCAGCGGCGGCGCGAGGTGCGCTGGATGTCCTGGCCCAGCACCCGCACCGAGCCGCCATCGGGCTGGCGCAGGCCGATGATGGTGTTCAGCAGCACCGACTTGCCGCTGCCCGAGCCGCCGACCACGCCCAGCACCTCGCCGCGCCGCACGTCGAGGTCGAGGTTCTCGTGCACGACATGGTCGCCGAACTGCGTGCGCAGCCCGCGCACCTCGATCGCAGGGCCCTCGGCGTCGTCGATGTCGATGACGTCGCTCACCTCAGATGTCCATTTCCATGTAGAGCAGGGCGAAGGCCGCATCGATCAGGATGATCGCGAAGATCGCCTGCACCACCGCCGAGGTGACCCGGCGACCTAGCGATTCCACGTCGCCGCCGACCTCCATGCCCTGGCGGCAGCCGATGCCGGCGACCACCGCGGCCATGACCGGCGCTTTCGAAAGCCCGATCCAGAAGTGGGTCGCCCCCACATTGTCGAGGATGCGCTGCAGGAAGAAGGACGGCCCCAGGCCCAGTACGCTCCAGGTGACCATCAGACCGCCCAGCAGGCCCGCCAGGGTGGCCACGAAGGTCAGCAGCGGAATGATCGCCAGCAGGGCGGCGAAGCGCGGGAACACCAGGGCCTCGAACGGATCGACGCCCATGACCTTCATGGCGTCGATCTCCTGGCTCATCTTCATCGACCCGATCTCGGCGGCGAAGGACGAGGCCGAGCGCCCGGCCAGCAGGATGGCGGTGATGAGGATGTTGAACTCGCGCATCACGGCGATGCCGATCAGCTCGACCGCGAACACCTCCGCCCCGAACTGGCGCAGCATGTTGGCGCCCAGCAGCCCGACCACCGCGCCGATGAAGAACGCCGTCAGGGTGACGATCGGAATGGCGTCCAGGCCGGCGCGCTCGGCCAGCGAGGTGCAGGCGGCCCAGCGGATGCGGGCGGGATTGGCGATGGTGCGCATGATGACCACCAGCAGGTGGCCGACGAACACCATGGTCTCGAAGATTTCCGCGCCCAGGTCAAAGACCCCTCGGCCGATGCGGATCATCAGTTCGTAGAAGCCGCGCGGCTCCCGGCGCTTCTGCGGCTTCTGCGCGGCCGCGTTGCGGACCAGCTCCAGCAGGCGGCGGGTCTCCGGCCGAGCCTCGATGCGGTCCTCGCCGGCGCTCTGGCCCAGCGCCCGCAGCACGGCGTAGGCGCCGGCGGTGTCCATGCGCCCGACCCCGGTGAGGTCGACCGCCTCCAGCGGCGCGGCGCGCGCCGCGGCGGCCAGGCGCGCGGCCGCATCGCCCGCGTCGGTCGCGGTCCAGTCGCCGGAGAGAACGGCCTTGGCGCCGTCCGGCGTCTCTGTCAGGGCGAAGTCGGCGGGAAGTCTCATGAACTCGCGTCGTGGCCTATGGCAGCCGGCGTTCGCATGACTCGAAACGACCGGGCGGACAACCTAGCAGAGCGACCGCAAGACGCCGAACGCCTTATGGCGAAGGTTGTTCCGGCATCCCCCGGCGCCATTTGCTTCTTGCGGCAAGATGATGTCTGGTCGCAGCACGTGGCCCCTTTTTCGCCCAAGTCACCCGCCTTACAAGGGGGGCGAGGGCGGTCGTCCGGCCTCGGAGCGTCTGCAAGAAGGTCGGGAGCGTGCGTTGGCCCGTCAGGTCGAAATCGTCGGCAAGTCCGGAAACCTCTACCGTTACACCGCCCTCGAGGAGGATCGGATTCTGCCGCCTGCGGGCGCGAACTACATCATCTGCAAGCCCGCGGCCGGCAAGGGGGTGGACATCCTCTATGCCGGCGAGACCGACAGCCTGGCGCGCCTGGCCTGGCGCGATCAGCTCGCCCACGCCCGCGACCAGTACGGCGACGACGCCGACGTCCTCACGCGCCTCAACGTCCGCAGCGCGGTCCGCGTGGCCGAGCAGGAGGACGTCATCGAAGA
>MEEW01000100.1:0-7040 GCA_001724985.1 Phenylobacterium sp. SCN 69-14 | reverse complement strand
CGAAGAACACCAGCCGCCGATGAACCGCGAAGCCCGCGCCTGACGCGAGCTTCTTCCCGCAAGGCTATGATTCCCGGACGCTTTCCGTGACCCAAGTCAGATCGGGTCGGTGCGGAAATAGCGTTCGGCCTGTTCGCTCCAGGCATAGGCGGTGTCGCCGAGCTGGTCGCGGTCGTAGGCCGGGCTGTTCTTCAGCAGGTCCCTGGGCAGGTCGGTCTGGTAGCTGTCCGAGGCCTCGTCATAGCGCAGCGCGCGCCAGGGGATCGGGTGGAACTTGCCGCTCGACCCGAACAGACCGCCGAATTCCAGCACCACGAATCGCGCCTGGCCGGTGTCGCGCTCGAAGAAGATTTCCCGGATGACGCCCAGCTTCTTGCCGGCGGCGTCCTTCAGGGGCGCGCCCAGCAGGTTGGCGCTGCGGATCATCAGGCTGTCGAGACTCATGGGTTCCTCCGGCTTTCGGCGTCTCAACGTCTAGCTTGGCCGTTCGATCCGCCGCCACGCTAAAGTTCGACGAACGCCTCGAAGCCGCCGAAGATCATGCGCTTTCCATCGAAGGGGGCCTGGGACGCATCGCTCTTCAGGCGTGGATCGGCCATCACCTTGGCGTTGATTTCGTCGCGCACGGCGCGCGAGGGATAGACGATCCAGGAGAAGATCACGATCTCGTCGTCCTTGGCCTGGACGGCGCGGGGGAACGAGGTCAGCTCGCCATAGGGCGTGTCGTCCCCGGTGCATTCGACATAGGCCAGTGCCCCGTGCTCCTTCCAGATCGAGCCGGCCAGGCGGGCCAGGGCCTTGTAGTCCTCCAGGCGGCCTTTCGGCACGGCCAGGACGAAGCCATCCACATACGACATCGCAGTCTCCTTCGTGGTTAGAGCCAAAGGACGCCGGCGGCCGATCCGATCCGACAGCCTCGTGATTTTTCCTTCAGCCGCTATTGCGCAGGCCCGCGGCGACGCCGTTGATCGTCAGGTGAATCCCTTCGCGCACCGCCTCGGCGCCGTCGCCCGCGCGCCGGCGGCGGATCAGCTCGATCTGCAGGTGGTTGAGCGGGTCGATATAGGGCAGGCGGGTCCGCAGCGCCTCGGCCAGCTCGGGGTTTCGGCCCAGCAGGGCGGTCTGGCCGTTGATCGCCAGGACCGCTTCCACCGTGCGCTCCCATTCGGTCTCGATGCGCTCGAAGATCGAGCGGGCCAGGGCCTTGTCCTCGACCAGGCCGGCGTAGCGGCGGGCGATGTGCATGTCGCTCTTGGCCAGCACCATCTCCATGTTCGAGAGCGTGGTAGCGAAGAACGGCCAGGCCTCGTGCAGGTCGTTGAGCTCGCCGAGCGAGACGCCGGAGGCGGCGACCGCCGCGCCGAACCCGTACCAGCCGGGCAGCATGGTCCGCGACTGCGACCAGGAGAACACCCAGGGAATCGCCCGCAGGCCCTCGATGCTGCGGGTCGGCTGGCGCGAGGCCGGCCGGCTGCCGATGTTCAGCTCGACGATCTCGGTCAGCGGCGTGGCCGCGTAGAAATAGTCCACGAATCCAGGCGTTTCGTAGACCAGGCTGCGATAGGCCTCCATCGAGGCCTGCGAGAGCCGGTCGAGGATCGGCGCATGCCGCTCGCCCAGCCGCTCGGCCGGATCTTGGCGCAGCGAGGCCAGCACCACGCCGGCGGTGATGGTCTCCAGGCTCTGGTCGGCCAGTTGCGGGTCGGCGTACTTGTTGGCGACCATCTCGCCCTGTTCGGTGATGCGGATGCGGCCGCGCACCGTGCCTTCCGGCTGGGCCAGCAGGGCTTCGTAGCTGGAGCCGCCGCCGCGGCCGACCGTGCCGCCCCCGCCATGGAACAGTTGCAGCCGCAAGCCCAGCTCGTCGGTGGTCGCCAGCAGGGCGCGGCTCGCCTGGTGCAGCTCCCAGGTCGAGGTCAGATAGCTGCCGTCCTTGTTGGAGTCCGAATAGCCGATCATCACCTCCTGCAACCGGCCCTCGGCCAGCAGAGCGCGGACCAGCGGCAGGGAGAGGTAGGCGCGCATGGTGTCGGGGGCGGCGCGCAGGTCGCCGATGGTTTCGAACAGCGGTTCGGCGAACACCTCGGTCCGCGGCGTCTCGCCGGGGTGGAACAGCCCCACCTCCTTCAGCAGGACATAGACCTCCAGCAGGTCCGAGACCGAGGTGGTGTTCGAGACGATGTAGACGCGGATCGCGTGGGGGCCGTAGAGCGCGCGCGAACGGGCCGCCTGGGCCAGCACGCCGTATTCCCGCTGCGTCTCCTCGCTGTACTGCGCATAGGGGGAATGGAGCAGGCGGCCGTGCCCCAACTCGGCCAGCAGCAGCTCGCAGCGGGCCGCCTCGTCCAGCGCCTCGTAGTCGGGGCAGACGCCGGCCACGGCCATCAGCTCGGCGAGGGTGCGCGCATGGACCGCCGAGTTCTGGCGCAGGTCGAGCGTCGCCAGGTGGAACTCGAAGCAGTCGACGGCGCGGATCAGGTCGGCCAGGGCCCCGGCGCGGAACATCTCGCCATGGTTCTCGACCAGGGAATCCAGGATCACCTGCAGGTCGGCCTTCAGGGCTGTGGCGTCCGGATAGGGCTCGGCGGCCAGAGGCGAGGGGCGGGGCGGCGCCTCGCCGGTCAGGACCGGGTAGGTGGCCGCCAGCCGGGCGTAGATCCCGCGCAGGGCGCGCCGGTAGGGCTCGTCATGCCGCTGCGCGGAGGTGTCGCCGCTGCGCTCGGCCAGGGCCTGGAGCGGGGGGCTGACCCTGGCGAGGGCGCTGGAGATCGAAAGCTCCGCCCCCAGGGCGTGGATGCGGTCGAGATAGGCCTGCAGGGCCGCCTGGGACTGCCGCGCGAAGGCCTGGCGCTGGACCGCGTCGGTGACAAAGGGATTGCCGTCGCGGTCGCCGCCGACCCACGAGCCGATGCGCAGGAAGCTTGGCAGGTCCGCCTGGAGCTGCCGCGTCCAGCGGGCGTAGAGCCTGGGCAGTTCGGCCAGGAAGCTGCGCTCGAAATAGGAGACGGCGGTCTCGATCTCGTCGATCACGCCCAGCCGGACGTCCCGCAACAGCCGGGTGCGCCAGAAGATCGCCACCTCGCGCAGCAGTTCGACTTCGCGGTCCTGGCGCGCCGCCTCGCTGGCGGCCTGCTCCCAGGCGCCCAGGGCCGCGGTGATGGCGCCGGCGCGGTCGAGGACGCTCTTGCGGCGCACCTCGGTCGGGTGCGCGGTCAGCACCGGCGCGATGGCGGCGGTCTGCAGCATCTGGGCCACCGCGGCGCGGTCGACGCCCTCGGCGGCCAGGGCCTCGACGCTGCCGGCCAGGGTGTCGGCGCGCACGTCGCCCGGCGCGGCCTTCAGGCGCTGGACGTAGTCCTCGGCGATGTTGGCGATCTGCAGGAAGCAGGCGAACGAGTGGGCGAAGCGCACCGTCTCACGCAGGTCGAGGCTGCGCAGCCGCTCCTCCAGCAGCGCCGCGTTCGCCGACCCGCCGTCGCGGTGGAAGGCGACCGAGGTCTTGCGGATGTCCTCGATGCGGTCGAACAGGGCCTGGCCGTCCTGCGACTTGATGACGTCGCCCAGCACCCGACCCAGCAATCGGACCCGGGTCCTCAGCTCCGAAGGCGGCGACTTTTCGGCTTTGTCCATCACGCTTGAACTCCCGGCCCGGCGTCACGCTGCATCGGGACGCCGGGCGTTTCTACAGCCGACCGCCACGGACGTCGCCCGCCAGGCGCGATCTTCGCGTATCGTTGATCGCGATATGCGCCCGCGGTTGGCGAATGCGGCCCAAGGGCGCATCATGCCTGCCAATTCATCCTGCAGCCTTGAGGCCATGACTTGGCGAACGAGCATTTCGACGTACTGATCGTGGGCGCCGGCCTGTCGGGCGTCGGGGCGGCCTATCACCTGCAGACCGGCTGTCCGCGAAAGACCTATGCGATCCTGGAGGGACGCGAGGCGATCGGCGGCACCTGGGACCTCTTCCGCTATCCGGGCATCCGCTCCGACAGCGACATGTACACACTGGGCTACGCCTTCAAGCCGTGGCGCGAGGCCAAGGCCATCGCCGACGGCCCTTCGATCCTGAAATATGTCCGCGACACCGCCGTGGAGAACGGCATCGACCGGCACATCCGCTTCGGCCACCACGTGACGCGCGCCTCATGGTCGTCGGCCGACGCCCGCTGGACGGTCGAGGCCGAGGTCGGGCCGGGCAAGCAGGCGGTCAGCCTGACCTGCAACTTCCTTTTCATGTGCAGCGGCTATTACGACTATGCCGGCGGCTACACGCCCGACTTCGAAGGGACCGAGCGCTTCAGGGGCGTCACCGCTCATCCGCAGAACTGGCCGCAGGACCTGGACTATTCGGGCAAGAAGGTCGTGGTGATCGGCAGCGGCGCCACCGCCGTCACCCTGGTCCCCGAAATGGCCAAGAGCGCGGCCCACGTGACCATGCTGCAGCGCTCGCCGACCTATGTAGTCTCGCGCCCGGCGGAGGATGCGGGCGCTAACTGGCTGCGGGCCAGGCTGCCGGCCAAGCTCGCCTATGCGATCACCCGCTGGCGCAACGTGCTGTTCGGCATGCTGTTCTACAACCTGGCGCGCAAGAAGCCGGAGAAGACCAAGCAGCGGATCATCGGCATGGTGCGCGAGCACCTAGGCCCCGACTACGACGTCGAGACCCATTTCACGCCGCGCTACAACCCCTGGGACCAGCGGCTGTGCCTGGTGCCGGACGCCGACCTGTTCGACGCGATCAAGGCCGGCGCGGTCTCGGTCGTCACCGATCACATCGAAACCTTCACCGAGACGGGGCTGAAGCTGAAGTCGGGCCAGGAGCTGGAGGCCGACGTCGTCGTCACCGCCACCGGCCTGAAGATGCAGCTTCTCAGCGGCATCGAGGTGGTGGTCGACGGCCGGCGCGTGAACATGGCCGAGACCATGAGCTACAAGGGCATGATGTACAGCGGCGTGCCGAACCTCGCCTCGGCCTTCGGCTACACCAACGCCTCCTGGACGCTGAAGTGCGACCTGACGTGCGAATATGTCTGCCGCCTGCTGAACCACATGGAGCGCACGGGCCGGCCGATCTGCGTGCCCAAGCCGGACCCGTCGGTGGGCGAGGCGCCCTGGCTCGACTTCTCGTCCGGCTATGTCCAGCGGGCCCTGGCCCAGTTTCCCAAGCAGGGAACCCGCAAGCCCTGGAAACTGCACCAGAACTACGCGCTCGACATGATGGCCTTGCGCTTCGGTTCGCTGGAGGACGGCGCCATGGTGTTCTCCAGGCCCGAGCCGGCCGCCGCGCAGCGCGACATGGCCGCCTGAGCCGGGCAGGAGGGGGCGATGGGGCAGGGTGCGGCGTTCATGGGGCGGACGCCGCCCGCCTGGTACGACGAGGCCAAGTTCGGGATCTTCATCCATTGGGGCCTGTTCTCGATCCCCGCCTTCGCGCCGCGCGTCGGCAAGATCTCGGACATCTTCAAGACCGACTACCGCCGGGCCGTGGCGCTCTCGCCCTATACCGAGTGGTACGAGAACGCGATCAAGTCGCCGGACACGCCCTCGGCGGCGTTTCACCGCCAGACCTATGGCGGGGCGCCCTATGACGACTTCCGCGCGCCGTTCCTGGCGGGATTGCGCCAATGGGACCCGGACGCCTGGGCCGAGGCCATCGCCGGCTCCGGCGCGCGCTATGTCGTGCTGGTGACCAAGCATCACGACGGCTTCTGCCTTTGGCCCTCGAAGGTGGCCAACCCGCACCGCCAGGGCTGGACAACCGAGCGGGACATCGTCGGAGAGTTGGCCGCCGCGGTTCGCAGGGCGGGCCTGCGGTTCGGCGTCTACTATTCGGGCGGCATCGACTGGAGCTTCAACCCCGAGCCGCTGCGCACCTTGATGGACTTCGTCGGCTCGGTCCCTGGCGGCGGATACCCGGCCTATGCCGACGCCCAGGCGCGCGAGCTGATCGAGCGCTATGAGCCCAGCGTGCTCTGGAACGACATCTCCTGGCCAGGAACGCAGCGCGAGCTCTTTTCGCTGTTCGACCACTATTACGCGGCCGTTCCCGAGGGCGTGGTCAACGACCGCTGGAAGACGCCGACCCTGACGGCCAAGCTGCTGAGGTTCAAGCCGGCCCGCCAGGTTCTCGACCGGCAGATCGAGAAGAAGGCCGCGCGCAGCGGCGGGGCCGACGGCGTCGTTCCGCCGCCCGTGCCCCACTGCGACTTCCGCACCCCGGAATATGTCCGCTTCGACAGCGTCCAGGACCGCAAGTGGGAGGCCACGCGCGGCATGAGCCATTCCTTCGGCTTCAACCGCAACGACGCCGAGGCGGACTACGAAAGCGCCGAACACCTGCTGGGCGAACTGATCGACTGCGTGTCCAAGGGCGGCAACCTGCTGCTCAACATCGGCCCGCGCGGCGAGGATGCGCAGGTCCCCGAGCCGCAGTTGCGCCGCCTGCGGGCCATGGGCGCCTGGCTGAGGGCCAATGGCGAGGCGATCTATGGCGCCCAGCCCTGGCGGCAGGCGGATGGCGTGGCGGCCGATGGAAGCGCGGTGCGCTTCACCCGCCGTGGCGGCGACCTCTGCGTCATTCCGCTGAGCAGCCCCGAGGGCGCGGCGATCGAGATCGAAGGCGTGGATTTCGCAGGTCCCGCGCGGCGGCTGGCGGACGGCGCGCCGGTCGAGGTCCAGAGGACGGGCCAGGGCGTGCGGCTGGTGTACCGGGCTCCACTGGACGGCGCCTTCGCCCCGGCCGTGGTCGTCCAGGGCGCCGGCTGACGCCATGCGGTTCATCGATCGGGAGGAGGTGGCGCGGCGGCTGACCTATGAAGCCGCCATCCCCATCGTGCGCGAGGCGATGATCGCCTTTTCGACCGGCCGGACGCGCCAGCTCCTGCGCTCGATCCTGCCGTTGGCCGAGGGGCGCATGTTCGGGGTCATGCCCGGCGCCCTGGGCGAGCGCGCGCCGTTCGGCGCCAAGATCGTCAGCGTCTATCCGGAGAACTTCGCGGCCGGCCGCCAGTCGCACCAGGGCGTCATCGTCCTGTTCG
>MEEW01000099.1 GCA_001724985.1 Phenylobacterium sp. SCN 69-14 | reverse complement strand
GCCCGGGCCTCGGCGCGCACCTTCTTCACCACCTCGCGGTCGGCGGTCTCGCCTTCGCCGGTCAGGGCGTCGTTGGCGAATTCGAGGTCCAGCAGCTTCAGGCGCTTGATCTCGTCGCGCAGGCGCGCGGCGGTCTCGAACTCCAGGTCGGCGGCGGCCTGGCGCATCTTCGCCTCCAGGTCGCGCAGGGTGGCCTTGAAGTTGTCGCCCAGGAACGGCTTGCCGGCCTCCTCGGCGACGCCCGCCGGGACCAGGACGCGGTCCTTCTCGTAGGGGGAGGCGAGGATCTCCTTGATCTGGCTCTTCACGCTCTCGGGCGTGATGCCGTGCTCGAGGTTGTAGGCCTCCTGCTTCTCGCGGCGGCGCTGGGTCTCGGCCATGGCCCGTTCCATCGAGCCGGTGACGTGGTCGGCGTAAAGGATGACCTTGCCGTCGACGTTCCGGGCGGCGCGGCCGATGGTCTGGATCAGCGAGGTCTCCGAGCGCAGGAAGCCTTCCTTGTCGGCGTCGAGGATGGCGACCAGCCCGACCTCGGGGATGTCGAGGCCCTCGCGCAGCAGGTTGATGCCGATCAGTACGTCGAAGGCCCCCAGCCGCAGGTCGCGGATGATCTCGATGCGCTCCATGGTGTCGATGTCGGAGTGCATGTAGCGCACGCGCAGGCCCTGCTCGTGCATGTATTCGGTCAGGTCCTCGGCCATCTTCTTGGTGAGGACGGTGATGAGGGTGCGATAGCCGCGGGCGATGGTGTCGCGGGCCTCGGCGATGACGTCGTCGACCTGGCTGTGATTGTCCTTGGAGACCGGGCGCACCTCGACCGGCGGGTCGATCAGGCCGGTCGGACGGATCACCTGCTCGGCGAACACGCCGCCGGAACGCTCCAGCTCCCAGGCCGCCGGTGTGGCCGAGACGCTGACCGTCTGCGGGCGCATGGCGTCCCACTCCTCGAACTTCAGCGGGCGGTTGTCGAGGCAGGAGGGCAGGCGGAAGCCGTATTCGGCCAGGGTGAACTTGCGCCGGTAGTCGCCGCGGTACATCGCCCCGATCTGCGGGATCGCCTGGTGGCTCTCGTCGATGAACAGCAGGGCGTTCTCGGGGATGTACTCGAAGAAGGTCGGCGGCGGCTCGCCCGGCCGGCGGCCGGAGAGGAAGCGGCTGTAGTTCTCGATGCCGGCGCAGGAGCCGGTGGCCTGGATCATCTCCAAGTCGAAGGTGGTGCGCTGCTCCAGGCGCTGGGCCTCCAGCAGCTTGCCGTTGGCCACCAGCCAGTCGAGGCGTTCCTTCAGCTCCTCGCGGATCTGCACGACGGCCTGGTTGAGCGTCGGGCGCGGGGTGACGTGGTGGCTGTTGGCGTAGATCTTGATCGCCGGCAGGTCGGCGGTCTTCTTGCCGGTGAGGGGATCGAACTCGGCGATCGCCTCGACCTCGTCGCCGAACAGCGAGATGCGCCAGGCGCGGTCCTCGTAGTGGGCGGGGAAGACCTCGATGGTGTCGCCGCGGCGGCGGAACGCGCCGCGCTCGAAGGCCTGATCGTTGCGCTTGTACTGCAGGGCCACCAGGTCGGCCATGAGCTGCTTCTCGTCGAGCCGCTGGCCGGGCTCGATGGTGAAGGTCATGGCGGTGTAGGTCTCGACCGAGCCGATGCCGTAGATGCAGGAGACGCTGGCCACGACGATGACGTCGTCGCGCTCCAGGATCGCGCGGGTGGCCGAGTGGCGCATCCGGTCGATCTGCTCGTTGATGCTGCTGTCTTTTTCTATGTAGGTGTCGGTCCGCGGCACATAGGCCTCGGGCTGGTAGTAGTCGTAGTACGAGACGAAGAACTCGACCGCGTTCTCGGGGAAGAAGGCCTTGAACTCCGAATAGAGCTGGGCGGCCAGGGTCTTGTTGGGGGCCAGGATCAGGGCCGGGCGCTGGGTGCGCTCGATCACCTGGGCCATGGTGAAGGTCTTGCCCGAGCCGGTGACGCCCAGCAGCACCTGGTCCTGCTCGCGCGCCTCGACGCCGGCCACCAGGTCGGCGATGGCGGTCGGTTGGTCGCCGGCCGGCTGGTAGTCGCTGACCAGCTTGAAGCGCTTGCCGCCTTCGGACTTCTCCGGGCGGGCGGGCCGGTGCGGCTTCCACAGCATCGGCATGGCGGCTTCGTCGTAGTCGAACATCGCCGACATGTCGGCGACGCCGGGACCGGGGGCGGCGGAACGGGGCATGGACGCCAAGTTAGGATCGTTCATGGCCCGATGCTAGTTGGCGGCGCGCCAGAAACTGTCAGCAGGGTGGCGGGAAAGGCCGAGGTCAGCGCTCGGCGCGGAGGGCCTTGCGTTCGAGCGCCTCGCACCTGGCCGCGGTGACGTCCGGCCAGGGGCCGGGGTCGGCGCCGATGCGGCGATAGGCCTCGTCCTGGGTGATGCGCTCGCGCAGGGCGAGTTGTTCGGCGGCGCGGTCGGCGAAGGCGCGGCCCGAGCGCATGGCGTGGTCGAAGCGGGCGCGGGCGGCGACGTCCTCGGGGCGGACGGCGGCGCGGCCCTGGCCGCCCAGCGAGACGTTCGCGCTGCGGCCCCAGTCGGCCTGCGGGAAAGCGGGAGTGGCGCGCAGATAGCGCTGCAGGGCGCAGGCCTGCTGGACGCGCCACGGCGGGGTCGCGGCGAGCGCCGCGACAGGCATTGCCAGCCCTGCCGCAAGGCTGAGCAGAATGGCGTGCTTCAGCATCGGCGTCAGCTTCGCATCAGAAATAAGGCGCCCCCGTGGCGATCGCGATGACGGCGACCAGCAGCACGACGGCGAAGGTGGCATGAACCATGGCGGCCCCGCTAGACTCCCGTTCGTCGAACGAGAGACTGGCGGAGCGCCGGGCCGCGCGCATCGTCCAAGTGGACTATATGGCGCGTTTTGCGGTCCCCGCAGGGACCCTGTCCTATTTGTCGGCGGTCTTGCTGACCGCCGTGCCGACCGCGGCGCCTGCGGCCGCGCCGACCGGGCCGCCGACCACGGCCCCTGCGACCGCGCCGGTGGCGGCGCGCTGCTCGACATTGTGACCGCAGGCCGCAAGCGTCACGAGCAGGCCGGCGGCGGCGATCAGGCTGAGGGTTTTACGCATAGACATCTCCAGGCCGTTCAAGCGTTGCAGTGGGAACGGCGATCCGCGGCCAAGGTTCCCGCGCCCGCTCGGCCTTGAGGCGGCGGTTAACGAAACCTGAAAAAATTCCATGCTGCGACGCAATATCGCCTTGCGAATCCGTTCGGCGATCGTCATAAAGCGCCTCAACTTCGCCGTGGCCTGTCACCTCGCGTGTACGTGACAAGCCCTCAATCGCGACGCCGCCAGCATGAGCAGGGGCGCACCGCGGTGACGATGTCGGGGGGCATGATCGCCCTCGCCACACGGGACACGATCTTCTTGAAATTTGCATCCAAGGCTCGCGCCGACTGGCGTGCGCCCACATGCGCCGCATTGATCGGTTCGGGCGTCGGCCTGGCCCTGGGCGCCGCCTACATGGCCGGCGGCATGGCCCGCGCCGCATCGGACCATACGCGCGCCGCCCGCATCGCCGAGGCGGCCGAGGGCGGCTTCGCCGAGGACGTCCTGCTGCGTCAGGCGGTGTTCGACCCTGGCGCGGCGCGCATCGCCCGTCGCCAGGACCCGCTGGCGTTCGCCGGCGCGTCCGAGCCGGACCGCCAGGCCACCCTGGTCGCCGCGCGCCTGGAGGACGTCTCCAAGGCCATTCCGCCGCTGCGCGTCCAGACCCTCGGCCTTTCCGCCGCCGCGCCGTTCAAGCTGGCGGGCGCGCTGGAAACCTCGCGCGAGCTGGAATGCCTGACCCAGGCGGTCTATTTCGAGGCTCGCGGCGAGACGCCGGCCGGCCAGGCCGCCGTCGCCCAGGTGGTGCTGAACCGCGTCCGCCATCCGGCCTTCCCCAAGAGCGTCTGCGGGGTGGTGTTCCAGGGTTCGGGCAAGCGCGTCGGCTGCCAGTTCAGCTTCGCCTGCAACGGCTCGATGCATGCGCGCCGCGAGAGCGCGGCCTGGGACCGGGCGCGGCGGGTGGCCTCGCGCGCCCTCGGCGGCTTCGTGATGAGCGCGGTGGGCGATTCCACCCACTTCCATACCCTGAACGTCGCGCCGAACTGGGGGCCGCGCCTGGTGCGCACGGCCGAGGTCGGCATGCACGTCTTCTACAAGTTCGGCCGCAGCGCGCCCAAGGCCGAGGAGCGCGTCTACTACGCCAGCCTGGCGACCCCGGCGCCGCCCGAGGTCGAGGTCAGCCCCGACCTGCATGCGGCGGTGATGAAGGCGCCCGAGAGCGCCGTCGCCGCGGCCGAGGTCAAGCCGGCCCTCGCCGAGGCGGCGAAGCCCGCCCCCAAGGCGGCGGTGAAGCTGACCCCGGTGGCGAACCCCGGCCTGAAGCCCGCCGCCGCCCCGGCGCAGGGCGAGGTGGCCGAGGCGATCGTCGGCGACGACTGATCGGCGGTTTTCCGCCGCCCCGGCTTGGGTCATGTTCGCCGCCGCGGACATGACGCCGCGGGCGGACGGAACGCCGAGATGACCGACACCATTGCGCGCGACGAACTGGCGCAGGGCCTGCTGAACTGCGGCTACGAGGACCTCAATCCGGTCCAGCGGAGCGTGATCGACCTGATCGTGACCGAGGCGCCGAGCGCCTCGCCGGGGCTGGCCCTCGACGAGCGCAGCCTCGGCGAGCGCTTGGCGGACAGGGTGGCTTCGTTCGGCGGCTCTTGGGGCTTCATCGTCGGGTTCAGCGTCGCCCTGGCGCTGTGGATGGCCTGGAACTGGCTGGGCAAGGGCCTTCACCTGGCCTTCGATCCCTATCCCTTCATCTTCCTGAACCTGATGCTCTCGATGCTGGCGGCCTTGCAGGCGCCGGTCATCATGATGAGCCAGAACCGCCAGAGCGCCCGCGACCGCAAGGCCGCTGAGTACGACTATGTCGTCAACCTGCGCGCCGAGCTGGAGATCCTGCGGCTGCACGACAAGCTGGACGCCCTGCGCGGGGCGGAGCTGATGAGCGAGCTGGCCGCGCAGGGCGAGCGCATCGAGCGGCTAACCGGCGAGATCGAGGCGCTGCGCCGCGAGTGTTAGGCGCGGGCGGCGCGGCGCAGCGCCTGGGGCGGCTGGCCGAAGGCGCGCAGGAAGGCGCGGCGCATCCGTTCGGGGTCCCCGAAGCCGGTGGCCGCGGCCACCTGGTCGATGGGGTCGGCCGAGTTCTCCACCCGCTCGCGGGCGGTTTCCAGGCGCAGGCGCTCGACCGCCTTGGCCGGGGTCATGCCGGTTTCGGCGGCGAAGGCGCGGGCGAAGTGCCGGGGGCTCATGGCCGCGCGGTCGGCCAGGCGCTCGACGCCCAGCGGCTCGGCCAGATGCTCGCGCATCCAGTCGAGCAGGGCGGCGAAGCGGCCGCCCTGGCCGCCCATTTCCAGCAGGGCCGAGAACTGCGACTGGCCGCCCGGCCGGCGATGATAGACGACGAGCTGCTGGGCGACGGCGCGGGCGATCTCTTCGCCGAGGTCCTCGGCGATCAGGGCCAGGGCAAGGTCGATGCCCGCGGTGATGCCGGCCGAACTCCAGATGTCGCCGTCGCGCACGAAGATGCGGTCCGGCTCCAGCTTCACCTTCGGATAGCGCTTGGCGAAGTCCGGGCAGCGCTGCCAGTGGGTGGTGGCGCGTCGGCCGTCCAGCAGGCCGGCCTGCGCCAGGATATAGGCGCCCGAACAGACGCTGGCCGTGCGGCGCGCGCGGGCCGAGGCCTGCGCCACCCAGGCTGTCGTCCGCTGGCAGAGCGCCGCCGGGCGCGTGCCGTCGCCGCCGGCGACGACCAAGGTGTCGAGCGGTTCGGCGTCCAGCGGCCGGGCCATCATCAGGGCGTGCGAGGAGGAGGCCACCGGGCCGGGCTCCAGCGCCATCACCCGCAGGTCGTAGGCGCCGGGGACGTAGCGGGCGGCGATCTCGAAGGCGGCGATGGGCCCCGCGGCGTCGAGAATCTGGAAGCCGGGGAAGATCAGGGCGCCGAGTTTGCGGGTCATGGCCTGAAACGAGGGAAGAATGTCATTTCTGCCGGACGGTAAGCGCTGCATGGTGCAGCCGTCAATCAGGAGATCGCCCCATGCAGATCGTCATTCCGCTCTATCCGAACGTCACGCACCTGGACTTCACCGGGCCGCATCAGGTGCTTTCGCGCCTGCCGGGCGCCAGCGTGGTCGTCGCCTCGATGGGCGGGGCGGCCATCGAGGCCGAGGGTCTGGTGTTCTCGCGGCTGGCCGATCTTTCGAAGATCGAGGGATGCGACATGCTCTGCGTCCCGGGCGGGCTGGGCACGACCGACGCCATGCTGGACGAGGCGTTCATGGGCGAGATCCGCCGGCTGGGCCAGGGGGCCAAGTACCTGACCAGCGTCTGCACCGGATCGCTGATCCTGGCGGCGGCGGGCTTCCTGCGCGGCAAGCGGGCGGCTTGCCACTGGGCCTGGCGCGAACTGCTGGAGCCGTTCGGGGCGGTGGTGGACGACAGCCGCGTGGCGCGGGACGGGAACATCATCACCGGCGGCGGGGTGACGGCGGGCCTGGACTTCGCCTTCGTGATGCTGGCCGAGCTGGCGGGGGAGACCCTGGCCAAGTCGGTGCAACTCGGCCTGGAATATGCGCCGTCGCCGCCGTTCGACTCCGGCCGGCCGGAGCTGGCCGCGCCGGAAATCCTGGCGGCGGTGAACGCGCGGATGGCGCCGCTGGCGCAGGAGCGCAAGGCGGCGGTGGAAGCGCTCGCCGCCCGGCTGGGAGCGGTGGAGCAGGCTTGACGCCTCAGGCGCAGGCGCGCCGGTCGTCGCCGGGAGCGGGGTCGAGCGCGGCCCCTAGGGCCGAGATCAGTTCGGCCGGGTCGATCGGCTTGCTCACATAGCCGTCGAAGCCCAGGGCGAGCAGGCGGTCGCGTTCGCCGGCCATGGCGTCGGCGGTGAGGGCGACGACCGGCAGGGCGGCGTGGCCGGCCGCCCGGATGGCGGCCAGGGCCTCGACCCCGTTCATGCCGGGCATGTGGATGTCCATCAGCACCAGGTCGAAGCTGGCGGCGGCCAGGGCGGCGAGGCCCTCTTCGCCGCCGCCGGCCGCCTCAACCTCTACGCCGATGGCGCCCAGCAGGGCGCGGGCGACTTCCTGGTTGGTGGGGTTGTCGTCGACGACCAGCACCCGCAGATCGCGTTCGAGCCCGGCGGGATCGGCGGAGCGGGCCTGGCCCTCGGGGGCCGCCGCCGCCAACGGCAGGCGCAGGTCGAAGCGCGCGCCCTGCCCCAGGCGGCTGGTCAGGGCGACGTCGCCGCCCATGAGCCGCGCCA
Source organism: Phenylobacterium sp. SCN 69-14 (assembly GCA_001724985.1). Lineage (GTDB taxonomy): Bacteria > Pseudomonadota > Alphaproteobacteria > Caulobacterales > Caulobacteraceae > Phenylobacterium. The sequence continues at coordinate 2,041 of MEEW01000099.1, read as the reverse complement.
GTTCGCGCGAAATGGCCAGGCCAAGCCCGGTGCCGCCGAACCGGCGGGCGACGGTGGAGTCCGCCTGGGTGAACCCCTGGAACAGCCGGCCCTGGGTCTCATCGTCGAGGCCGGGGCCGGTGTCGATCACCGAGAACAGCACGGCGTCCCCGCGCATGGCGACCTCCAGGCGCACGGCCCCGGCGGCGGTGAACTTCACGGCGTTGGAGAGCAGGTTCTGCAGGATCTGGCGCAGGCGGGCGTCGTCGCCGCGCACCCAGTCGGGAACCTCGGGCGCGATATCGCAGGAGAACGCCAGGCCCTTCTCCTCGGCGGCCGGCCGCCAGAGGTCGCAGGTGCGCGTCAGGGTCTGGCGAAGATCGAAGGCGCGGGCCTCGATGTCGAACTTGCCGGCCTCGATCTTGGCGAGGTCCAGCACGTCGTTGAGGATGGTCATCAGCCCGCCGCCGGAGCGCAGCAGGGTGTCGACGAAGCGGGCCTGCTGGTCAGTGAGATCGGTGCGGCCCAGGGCGTGGGCCATGCCCAGCACGCCGTTCATGGGGGTGCGCAGTTCGTGGCTCATCATGGCCAGGAAGGCGGACTTGGCCTGGTTGGCGGCCTGGGCGGCCTTGGTCTGGGCTTCGAGGTCGCGATGGGCTGCGGCCAGTTCGTTGGCCGCCCGCATGCCGCGCTCGGCCGAGAGCATCGCATAGCCGGTATAGATGACCACGCCGATCAGGACGAAGATCTGCTGGGCGCCCTCGAAGCGCGGGAAAAGGAACGGGGCGAGCAGGATGCAGAGCGCGCTGGGCGCGCCGAAGGTCACGCAGGCCAAGGGCGAACGGAAGGAATGGCTCATGCCGTTGGCGACAAGGGCCGACCAGATCAGCAGGGCGAAATAGGAGGCGCCGGGAAAGTCGGCCAGCCAGTAGACCACCCCCAGCCCGACCCAGGTCAGGTTGGCGGCCAGGGCCGAGGCCAGGTAGAAAATCCGGTGCGTGCGGGTGAGCGGCGCGCCGCGGCCGTGCGGGGCGGTGGCCAGCAGGGTCACGGTTTCGGCGACGGCGAAACAGCAGACCCAGGCCAGAGCGGTTCGCGGCGTGGTCGTCAGGGCCACGAGGACGCTGTAGACGGCGACCGTCAGCCAACGCGAAGGTGTCATCCTGCGCGCCGAGCGTGCGACGCCGTCGAAACCCTCATCGAACGCGAGAACTGGAAACTTCATACGCCGCCGACCCAACTGCGGCGGCAATTTCCACAGGATTGCAAAAAATTGGCTTAACGCGCCGGGCGGCGGCGCGGCCTTAGCGGTCCTGGTTGCGGGCGTGCACCGTGTCGACGTTCTGATGGATGTTGCCCTGACGGCCCTGGCTCTTGAGGTTCACGTCGGCGTCGCCCGGCTGGTCCGACTGCAGGCCGGTCTTGGCGTCGCGCCGGTCCTGGGCGCCGCCCTGGATATCGGGGCGTTCGCCGCGGAACGAGCGCTGTTCCTTGGGGATCGGGGGGACCTTGCTCATCTCCTGCTCCTTTCGGTGTCAGGAGATGAACCGCATGGGAGCGGGCCGGTTCCGCTTCAGGCGGCGTCGAGGCCGATGTCGAGCACGGTGGCCGAGTGGGTGAGGGCGCCGACGCTGACGACCTGGACCCCGGTCTCGGCGATGCCGCGCACGGTCTGGAGGTTGACGCCGCCGGAGGCCTCGAGCGTGACCTCGCCGCCGGCGATGCGGACCGCCGCGGCCAGGTCGCCCAGGCTGAAATTGTCCAGCATGATGACGTCGGGGCGGTGCGGCAGGGCCTCTTCCAGTTGGGCCAGGCTGTCGACCTCGACCTCGATCTTCATCAGGTGGCCGGCGGCGGCGCGGGCGCGCTTCAGGGCCTCGCCGACCCCGCCGCAGGCGGCGACGTGGTTGTCCTTGATGAGGATGGCGTCGTCCAGGCCGAAGCGGTGGTTGAGGCCGCCGCCGCAGCGCACGGCGTACTTCTCCAGATGGCGCAGGCCGGGCGTGGTCTTGCGAGTGTCGGCGATGCGCGCGCCCGTGCCTTCGACCGCGTCGACATAGGC
>MEEW01000098.1 GCA_001724985.1 Phenylobacterium sp. SCN 69-14 | reverse complement strand
CGGCGCACGGCGCACGGCGCACGGCGCACGGCGCACGGCGCACGGCGCACGGCGCACGGCGCACGGCGCACGGCGCACGAGCATTTCGGGGCGGCTTCCCTTCGACCTGACGCGAACCACAACTTCGGAGCACGTAAGTGGCGCGCGCTTTGGGCGTCGGCTCATGTCTCGCGCCCGAAATATTCCAAAAGCATCGAGCATTTTAATTTAGGAGTTCGGCGCCTGACCGTCGTAAGTTCGCCTGATAGAGTTGAGTAAGACGATGAACATTAGCACGGAATGGCCTCGGATCAAAACGGTCCGTCAACTTATATCGGAGAAAATTGTCCCCTTCTCAGAGGACACCCTCCGTAATTACGCGAGACGATACGAGATCGGACGAAAAGTAGGTCGCCAATACATTTTCACGCCGACAGATATTCGATCACTACTGGATAAACTACCTTGCCCCTCAAACTCACCCGTCGCCATCATTCGCCCTACTGGTATCTGCGCGGCTCCATCCGGGGCCTCCGCATTGACGAAAGCACGGGCCTTAGCGACCGCAAAGCGGCGCAAGAATGTCTCGCGCTCCGCGAAGCGGAACTGGTGACGCAATCCATCCATGGAGCGCGCGCCATCAAGACCTTCGCGGACGCCGCCGTCAGCTATTTGGAGGGCGGCGGGGAAGCTGAGCATCTCACCCCGTTGATCGACTTCTTTGGCGTCACCAAGCTGGCGCAGATCGACGCCGACCTGATCGACCGGGCCGTGAAGAAGTTCGGTCGCACGGCGACCGGCAAGGCCAAGGCTCCCGCCACTCTCAATCGCCAAATTTACACGCCCATCGCGGCGGTTCTTCACCACGCCGCCCAGAAGGGTTGGTGCGCCAAGCCGGTGATCGCACGGCCCAAGCAACCGAACGGGCGTGTGCGGTCCGTCACTCGGCAGGAGGCCGAACGATTGATCGCCGTGGCCGCGCCTCATCTGCGCCCGCTCGTGATCTTCCTGCTTTCGACCGGTGCGCGCTTGAGCGAGGCCCTCTATCTCGATTGGCGGGACGTTGACCTAAAGGCGGGCCGCGTCGCCTTCCATGAAACCAAGAATGGCGAAAGCCGTGGCGTGCCTCTCCATGGCCGCGTGATCTCCGAACTGAAGAAACTCGGTCCAGCGACCGAAGGCGCCGTGTTCCGACGCCCGGACGGCAAGCCCTACGCGGATCGCAATGGCCTCGGCGGCGGACAGGTTAAGACCGCGTGGGCGACGATGCTCAAGCGCGCCGGGATCAAGGATTTCACCCCGCATGACTGCCGTCACACTTGGGCGACGTGGTACTACGCGGAGACCCGCGATATGCTCGGCCTAATGCGCCTCGGTGGATGGAAGTCGCACGAGATGGTCGCCCGCTACGCCCATGTGAATCCTGACGATTTGGCTCCCTCAATTCAGGGTATTTGGGGGAAATCTGGGGACGCCACGACAAAGAATGCGAAAAAACCCACTATATTCAAGGAGGTGGCATAGCTCGCCAGCATCCTTGGTAAGGCTGAGGTCGGCAGTTCAATCCTGCCCGGCGGCACCATGTTTCCCCAGGCCCCTCAAGGGCTTGGGGAAACGCCAGCGCTCCCCCGACATTAACCAGTTGCTACGGACCGGCCGGTAGAACCGACACGTTGAGTGTCAGAGTATCCATGTCGGCGTTTCATCTTCCTCTTTCGGCTGAAGCCGCCCGCCCCGACGCCGCGGCGTCGCCCGAACTCTCGGGGCCGCCGGATTTCGAGACCTTCTTCGACGTTTCGCTGGACCTGATGGTCATCCGTGACGCCGAAGGCCGCATGGTCCGCGTCAACCGGGCGTGGGAGCCGCTGCTGGGCTATCGGCGCGAACAGCTCGAAGGCGAGCTGATGGCGAGGTTCATTCATCCGGACGACCTGCCGGCTTCGCACGCCACCATGGCCCGGATCGCCGCCGACCTGGAGATCGACGGCTTCGTCAACCGATACCGCCGCCAGGACGGCGGCTATGTGCGGCTGGAATGGCGCGCGCGGCAGATCGGCGACTATGTCTACGCCGTCGCGCGCGACGTGACCGAGCGTCTGGCCCTGCAGGAGACCATGACCCAGGCGCGTGAGGCCGCCGAAGCGGCCAACCGCGCCAAGAGCGAATTCCTGGCCAATATGAGCCACGAGATCCGCACGCCGCTGAACGGGGTGATCGGCGTCGCCGCGGCGCTCGAGCGGACGGGCCTCACCGACCAGCAGCGGCGCATGGCCGAACTGATCCTGGCCTCGGGCGCGAGCCTGGAACGGGTGCTGTCGGACATTCTCGACATTTCGAAGATCGAGGCGGGCCGCCTGGAGATCGAGCTGACGCCGTTCGACCCGGCCCGGGAACTGGGCGGCCTGCTCGAGGTCCACCGGCTGCGGGCCGAGGACAAGGGCCTTGGGTTCGAGATGGAACTGGGCGAAGGCGCGTGCGCAAGCTTCATCGGCGATGCGGTGCGTCTGCGCCAGGTGCTGGGCAACCTGGTTTCCAACGCCATCAAGTTCACCGAGCAAGGCCAGGTGCGGGCGCGGATCGACGTCCTGCCGGCCGAGGCGGGGCGCTACGACCTGCTGATCGAGGTGAGCGACACCGGAATCGGTTTCGAGGCCGGCTTCGCGCGCGATGTCTTCGGGCGCTTCCGGCAGGCCGACGAATCGATTACCCGCCGCTTTGGCGGCACCGGCCTGGGGCTGGCGATCTGCAAGGCGTTGGTGGAACTGATGGGCGGGACGATCGGGGCGCAATCCACGCCTGGCGCGGGCAGCTCGTTCACGGTCCGCGTTCCGCTGCAGCCCGCGTCCGAAGACCTGGCCCCGGCGGCGCCGGACCGCGCGGCCGAGCTTTCCTTCGAGGGCCTTCGGGTGCTGGTGGCCGAGGACCATCCGGTCAACCGCCTGGTGGTCGAGATGATCCTGCAACCGCTGGGCGCGGTGATGACCCAGGTGGACGACGGCGCCGCGGCGCTGGCGGCCCTGGAGGCCGGGAGCTTCGACCTCATCCTGATGGACATGCAGATGCCGGTGCTGGACGGGCTCAGCGCCGTACGGGAAATCCGCCGTCTCGAAGCGCTCGGCGGGACGCGCACCCCGATCATCATGCTGAGCGCCAACGCCATGCGCCAGCACCAGCTCGATTCGCTGGAGGCGGGGGCGGACCTGCATGTCTCCAAGCCGGTGACGGCGGCCGGCCTGGTCGAGGCCATCGCCCAGTTGCTGACCTGACCGAACTTGGCGCGGCTCAGGCGTCCGGCGGGTCGTCCTCGCCCAGGTCGCCGCCCTCCAGCAGGTGGAACTCGTGCCACATGCCGTTGAGGATGCCGAAGGCGACCGCCAGGCCAAGCCCGAGAACCCAGGTGAAATACCACATGGCGCCGGCTCCTCAGTAGAGATCGGGGTTGCTGGACAGGGAGTCGACCGTCGAGCGGCCCCACATCACCTTGAAAGCCCAGGCGGTGTAGGCCAGCACGATCGGCAGCAGGACCACCGTCACCGCCAGCATGACGAATAGGGTCATGTGGCTGGAAGAAGCGTTCCAGACCGTCAGGCTGGACTTCGGGTCGATGCTGCTCGGCAGGATGAACGGGAACATCGAGAGCCCCACGGTGGCCACGATCCCCAGGGCGCCCAGCGAAGACCCGATGAAGGCCGGCGCCTCGCGGCCGGCGCGGATTCCGAAGAGGGCCAGGCCCGTTCCGAGGAAGCCGGCGACCGGCGCGATCCACATCCATCCATAGGCGGCGAAATTGTCGTGCCAGGCGCCGGGCGCGGCGACCGTCGCCGATCGCAGCGGATTGGACGGGCCAGCGGCGTCGGCCGCGCCCTCCAGGCGAAAGCCCAGCGGGCCGAAGGCGGTGAACACGTAGCCGCCCGCAAAGAGCAGGATGGAAACCAGCGCCGCCGCCGTGCCGATCGCCCGCGCGCGGTCGCGGACGACGCCCTTCTCGGCCTTCATGGTCAGCCAGGCCGCGCCATGAGTCACCAGCATGGCCACCGACAGTAGGCCGCACAGCAGGGTGAAGGGCGTGAAGAGCCCGAGGAAGCCGCCCTCATAGGTCGCGCGCAGGTCGCCGTCGAGCCGGAAGGGCAAGCCCTGAAGCACATTGCCGACCGCCACGCCGAAGACGAGAGCCGGGGCGAAACCGCCGACGAACAACGCCCAGTCCCAGCCGCTGCGCCAGGTCTTCGAGGGGCGCTTGGAGCGATATTTGAACCCGACCGGGCGCAGGATCAGCGCCGCCAGCACGACGAACATCGCCAGGTAGAAGCCCGAGAAGCTGACCGCATAGACGAAGGGCCAGGCGGCGAAGATCGCCCCGCCGCCGAGGATGAACCAGACTTGGTTCCCTTCCCAGGTCGGGCCGATGGTGTTGATGACCATGCGCCGCTCGCCGTCGGTCCGGGCGACGAAAGGCAGCAGGGTCGCCACGCCGAGATCGAAACCGTCGGTGACCGCGAAGGCCATGAGCAGCACGCCCATCAGACCCCACCAGATGATCCGGAGCGTCGCGTAGTCGAGAGGCAGGTCCATGGCGCACCTCCTATTGGGCTGCGAGCCGGACGGCGTCGCCGGCTTCGGGTTCCGGGTCTTCGTGATGGGCGTAGGGCCCGCGGCGGACGATGCGGACGATCAGGCCCACCTCCACCACCGCCAGGACGGTGTAGAGGACGGTGAAGCCGATGATCGTGGTCCAGAGCTGGCTGACGGTCAGGCTGGACGCGCCCAGGAAGGTCGGCAGGACGCCGTCCACGGCCCAGGGCTGGCGGCCCAGCTCGGCCAGCAGCCAGCCCGATTCGATCGCGATCCAGGGCAGAGGCATGATGGCCACCGCCGTCCATAGCAGCCACTTGGTCTCGTATCGTCGCATGGCCACCAGCAGGAAGGCGGCGCCGAAGACCGCGATCTGCAGGAAGCCTATGGCCGCCATGATGCGGAACACCCAGAACATCACCGGGACATTGGGCACCGTATCCCAGGCCGCCTTCTGGATCGTGGCCGCGTCGGCGGTTCTGGGGTCGGCGACGTAGCGCTTCAGGAGCATGCCGTAGCCGAGGTCGTGCTTGGTTTCCTCGAAGGCGCGGCGGGCGGCGAGGTCGGCCGGATCGGCCTTGACGCGCTCCAGCGCATCATAGGCCTTCACCCCGTTTTCGACCCGGGTCTCGGCGATGGCGACCAGTTCGAAGATGCCCTGCACGGGCTTGTCGATGCTGCGCGTGGCGATCAGGCCCAGGACATAGGGAATCTTGATCTCCGCATGGGTCTTGCGGTCGGCCAGGCTGGGGATGCCGAAGGCGGTCAGGCCCGCGGGCGCCGGCTCGGTCTCCCACATCGCCTCGAGGGCGGCGAGCTTCATCTTCTGGTTGTCGGTCAGGGCGTAGCCGCTCTCGTCCCCCAGCACCACGACCGAGAGGGCCGAGGCCAGGCCGAACGAGGCGGCGACCGCAAACGAACGGCGGGCCACCCGCGGCCACCGGTTCTGCAGCAGCATCAGGGCCGAGATCCCCAGCACGAAGGCCGAGGCGCAGACATAGCCCGCGCTGACGGTATGGACGAACTTGGCCTGGGCGACCGGGTTGAAGAGCACTTCCCGGAAGCTGGTCACCTCCATGCGCATGGTGTCGGGATTGAACACCGCCCCGACCGGGTTCTGCATCCAGCCGTTGGCGATCAGGATCCACAGCGCCGAAAGGTTGGAGCCGAGCGCGACCATGAAGGTCGTGAACAGGTGGCCCACCCGCGACAGCCGGTCCCAGCCGAAGAACATCAGCCCGACGAAGGTCGCTTCCAGGAAGAAGGCCATCAGCCCTTCGATCGCCAGGGGCGCCCCGAAGATGTCGCCGACATAGTGCGAATAGTAGGACCAGTTGGTCCCGAACTCGAACTCCATGGTCAGGCCGGTGGCGACGCCGAGCACGAAGTTGACGCCGAAGATCGTGCCCCAGAATCGCGTGATGGTTCGCCAGATCGGCCGGCCGGTCATCACATAGATGCTCTCCATGATGACCAGCAGGAACGACAGTCCCAGCGTCAGCGGCACGAAGAGAAAGTGGTACATCGCGGTGAGCGCGAACTGGAAGCGCGAGAGTTCGACGACACCCATGTCCATGACGCGATCCTCAACCTGGCCGGCGCGACCTGCGCGGCGCCTCCGCCTGAAGCCTGCAGGCTGGGAAACGCAACGGCGCAGACGCCCGGCATGAATCCGACAAGTTCGGCCGCAGCGCGCGCGGCGCTGAAATCTTGGAGCCAAAAGACTTCAACGCCAAGTCGAGCTTTTGCGATCCTGAGCCTCGTGAACGCGGGAGGCGCGGCGGCCTTCGCCTTCGGCCTGGCCGACTTTCTCACCCGACCCGCGCCCTGGCCGCTCGCTGCGGCCCTCGCAGGCCTCGGGCTGCGGGCGGGCGCGAGCTGGTGGGAAGCGCGCCTGGCCTCCCGACACGCCCGCCGCGCGGTCGCCCTGGTCAGGGAGGATGCGGTGCGCGCCCTGCTGGGCGGCCAGCGGGGCGAGCATGGGGCCATGGGCGAAAGGCTGGCCGCGGCGGTCGATGAGGTCGAGGCGCTCGACGGCTATTACCGCCGCTATCGCCCGGCCGAGCAGGACGCGCGGCTCGGGCCGCTCATCGTCGCCGGCTTCGCGGCCCTGGCCAGCCCGGTGGCGGCCGCGATCATGCTGGCGACCCTGGTCCCGTTCGTGGCGATCCTGGCCCTGGCGGGAAGCGCGGCCGCCGCGGCGTCCAGACGCCAGTTCGAGGCCCTCGCCCGGCTGTCGGGCCACTTCGTCGACCGCATCCGCGCCCTGCCCCTGATCCTGGCGTTCGAGGCGCAGGAGCGCGAGGCGCGCCGCGTCGCCCTCGCGGCCGGGGAGGTCAGCCGCCGCACCCTGGGAGTGCTGAGGATCGCCTTCATCTCCAGCGCGGCGCTGGAATTCTTCGCCGCGCTCGCCGTCGCCCTGGTGGCGGTCTATTGCGGCTTCAGCCTGCTCGGCCTGCTTCCCTTCCCTGCCCTGGAAAGCCTGGAGTTCAGGACCGCCTTCGCCGCCCTGGCGCTGGCTCCGGAATTCTATGCTCCCCTGCGGCGGCTTGCAGGCGCCTATCACGAGCGGCAGGTCGGGGAAGCGGCCGCGGCGCGGCTGACCGACTTGCTGAACCGCCGCCCCGCGCCGGCCCTGGCCGCGCCCGCGCTCGCCGGCGCGCCTTCGGTGCGGCTGAGGGGCGTGCGCCAGGACTTCGGCGACCTCGCCATCGGCCCGATCGACGCGGAAATCCCGGCGGGCGAGATCACCGCGATCCTTGGGCCCACCGGCTCGGGCAAGTCCTCGCTGCTGGCGCTGATCGCCGGCCTTTCCTCGCCGTCGGCGGGCTCCGTCGAGATATCCGGCCTGACGCCGGGCGCCGCCGTCGATCCGGCGCAATTCTGCGCCTGGGCGGGCCAAGCGCCGGTGTTCCTGCCGATGACCATCCTGGAGAACCTGCTTGCCGCCGCCCCAGGCGCGAGCCGGGCCGAAGCCTTGCGGATGCTGGACCATGTCGGGCTCTCACCGGCCCTCGCCGCGCGGCCGTCCGGGGTCGATACGCGGCTGGACGAGCGCGGATCGGGGCTGTCCGGAGGCGAGCGACGCCGTCTCGCCCTGGCCCGCGCGCTCCTGAAGCCCGCGCCGCTGCTGATCCTCGACGAGCCGACCGCGGACCTCGATCCCAAGGCCGAAGCCCAGGTGCTCGACATCATCGCCCGGGCGGCGGGCCGCAGGACCGTAGTGGCGGCGACCCATTCCGAGCGGCTGGCCGCCATGGCCGACCATGTGGTGAGGCTGGCATGAGCGCGCCTTCGCCGATCCGCGCGTTCCTGCGGGAACAGACACGCCGGCGCCGCGCGGACCTGCTGGTCGCCGGCCTCGCCGCCGCGCTGGCGGCCGCGGGCGCGACCCTGATGCTCGGCCTTTCGGGATGGTTCCTGGCCGGAGCGGCCGCGGCGGGCCTGGGCGGGGCGCTCACGGTCCAGGCCTTCAACTACCTGCTGCCCAGCGCCGGGCTCCGGGGCCTCGCCATCGTCCGCACGGCGGGCCGCTACGGCGAGCGGCTGTTCTCGCATCGCGCCGCCTTCCAGGCCCTGGCGGCGCTGCGGCCGGCCCTCTTCGCAACCATCGCCGCCGCGCCGCCGCAGCGCAGCCTCACGCTCTCGGGCGGGAAGGCCTCGGCCCATCTGGTGCAGGACGTCGACGCCGTGGAGACGCTTTTCGTGCGTCGCTCGGCGGGCTGGGCCGGTTGGGCGGGCGCCGGCGCGGCGGGGGCGGTCATCGCCCTGGCCTCCCCGCTCGCCGCCGTGGTCTTCCTGGCCGGCCTTGCGACTGAAGTGCTTGTCCTGCGCCGCCTGGCGGGACGACTGACGACGCCTCCGTCCGCCGCCCAGGCCCAGCAGGTCGGCCGCCTGAAGGACGCGCTCGGCGCCTATGCTCCGGCCACCGCCGAACTGCGCTGCTTCGGCCTTGCCGACCCTGCGCTCGCCGCGGTCATGGCCCATGACCAGGCTCTATCGGACGCGGTCCTGACCCGCCGCGACCGCGAGGCGCTGCTCGACGTGATCGAGGCCGCGGCGGCGATCACCCTCCTCGCCGCGGTGGCGATCTTGTCGGCGCCGGCCGCGACGCCGCTCCGCGCCCTCGCCGTCCTGGCCGCATTCGCCGCGATCGAGGCGACCGCGGGCGTCCTGCGCGCCGCGCGCGACCAGGGCGGGGCGGATGCGGCCATCGCGCGGCTGGACGCCGCCATCGCCGCGCCCTCGGCGCCCGTCGCCGACCCTCCGGCCGAGGCGAGGCTCCGCATCCTCGGCCACGACCTGCCCCCTGGCGCCCGCCTGGCGATCACAGGCCCTTCCGGCTGCGGCAAGACCAGCCTGGTCGAGATGCTGCTCGGCCTGCGCCCCGCCGCGCCCGGCGCGCTCGCCGTCAGCGGCGCGCCGCTGGAGAGCCGCCCGCCCGGCTGGGCGCGGCCGCTGCTCGCCTGGGCGCCGCAGGACGCGCGCATCCTGACCGGAACCGTCGAGGAGAACCTGCGGCTCGGCGCGCCCGACGCCCCGGAAGCTGCGCTCTGGTCCGCGCTCGAGGACGCGCAACTGGCCGAGCGGGTCCGGGGCCTGGCCGGCGGCCTGCGAGCCTGGCTGGGCGACGGCGGCGAGATCCTGTCGGGCGGCGAGCGCCGCCGCCTGGCGCTCGCCCGCGCTCTGCTCCGGCCCGCGCCCTGGCTGGTGCTCGACGAACCGACGGAGGGCCTGGACCCCGCCACGGAGGCGGCGGTGGTCGAGGCCCTGGCGGCGCGGCTGGCGCGCACCGGTCAAGGCCTCCTTCTGGTCAGCCACCGCCTCGCCG
>MEEW01000097.1 GCA_001724985.1 Phenylobacterium sp. SCN 69-14 | reverse complement strand
GCCGACGACGCCGGCCAGGTCGAGCGGCTGGGCGCGGCCGCGCGCGCGGCGGGGACGATCATCGGCCTGGTGGTCGACATCGACCTGGGCACCCATCGCACCGGGGTTCCGCCCGAGCAGGTCGCGACCCTGGCCCGCCTCACCGCCGAGACGCCCGGCCTCGAGTACCGCGGGATCCAGGCCTATCTGGGCCACATCCAGCACGTGGCCGATCTCGACGCCCGCCGCGGCGCCCTGGCGGCGGCCACCCAGCGGCTCTCGGCCCTGGTGGGGGAGTTGGGCGCGGCGGGCCTGGCGCCGCAACTGGTGACCGGCGGCGGCACCGGCACCTACCAGCAGGACCTGGCGGGCGGGGTCTTCAACGAGATCCAGGCCGGCTCCTACGTCTTCATGGACGTCGAGTACGAGGACTGCGGCGCGGTGGACGGCCAGGCCTGGCCGTTCGAACAGGCGCTCTTCATCGCCGCGAGCGTGGTCTCGACCCGGCACAAGACCCATGTGGTCTGCGACGCCGGGCTCAAGGCCCATTCGGTGGACGGACCGCCCGCCCGCGTGGTCGCCGGAGCGCCGCAGGGCGCGCGCTGGCGGCCGATGGGCGACGAGCACGCGGCGATCTTCCATCCGCAGATGATGGGCGTGCTGAAGGCGGCCGGCGCCGACTTCGCCGGAGCGATCACCGCGGCCGACGAGGACGCCGCCATCCCCTGGCCGGCCGATGCGCCCAAGGTCGGGGACATCGTCTGGCTGCAGCCGGGCCACATCGATCCGACCATCAACCTCTACGACGCCTTGCTGGTGGTGGACGAGGACGGAGGGTTCGAGACCTGGCCGGTCGATGCGAGGCGCAGTTCGCGCTGAAAGTCGGCCTTGCGTCCGCGCGCCCTCTGGCCTCTGTTGCGGCGAATCGAACTTCGCCACCCATGAGGACGCCATGAAGACCCGCGCCGCCGTCGCCTTCGAAGCCAAGAAGCCGCTGGAGATCGTCGAGGTCGACCTGGAAGGCCCCAAGGCGTTCGAGGTGCTGATCGAGATCAAGGCGACGGGCGTCTGCCACACCGACGCCTACACCCTGGACGGGCTGGATTCGGAGGGCATCTTCCCCTCGATCCTGGGCCACGAGGGCGCGGGCGTGGTGGTCGAGGTCGGCCCCGGCGTCACCAGCGTGAAGCCCGGCGACCACGTGATCCCGCTCTACACGCCCGAGTGCCGCCAGTGCAAAAGCTGCCTGTCGCGCAAGACCAACCTCTGCACCGCCATCCGCGGCACGCAGGGCAAGGGCCTGATGCCCGACGGCACCAGCCGCTTCAGCTACAAGGGCCAGCAGATCGCCCACTATATGGGCTGCTCGACCTTCTCGAACTACACGGTGCTGCCGGAGATCGCGGTCGCCAAGATCCGGCCCGACGCGCCGTTCGACAAGGCCTGCTACATCGGCTGCGGCGTCACCACCGGGGTCGGGGCTGTGGTCAACACCGCCGGGGTCGAGCCGGGGACCAACTGCGTCGTCTTCGGCCTGGGCGGCATCGGCCTCAACGTCATCCAGGGCCTGAAGATGGTGGGCGCCGACATGATCGTCGGCGTCGACATCAATCCCGATCGCGAGGAATGGGGCCGCAAGTTCGGCATGACCCATTTCGTGAATCCCAACGACATCGGCGGCGCCGACGTCGTCGCGCACCTGGTCGCCCTGACCGACGGCGGGGCGGACTACACCTTCGACTGCACCGGCAACACCAACGTCATGCGTCAGGCGCTGGAAGCCTGCCATCGCGGCTGGGGCGAGAGCGTCATCATCGGCGTGGCCGAGGCCGGCAAGGAGATCGCCACCCGGCCGTTCCAGCTCGTGACCGGCCGCGTCTGGAAGGGTTCGGCCTTCGGCGGCGCGCGCGGGCGCACGGACGTCCCGAAGATCGTCGACTGGTACATGGACGGGAAGATCCAGATCGACCCGATGATCACCCACGTCATGCCGCTGGAAGACATCAACAAGGCCTTCGACCTGATGCACGCGGGCGAGAGCATCCGCAGCGTGGTGGTGTTCTGACACCGGAAGCGCCGCCATGACCGTCGAAATCCTCGCCACGCACCGCACCCAGGGCGGGACGCTGACCTATCGCCGCCATGAAAGCGCGGCGACGGGAACGCCGATGCGCTTCTCGGTCTTCACGCCCGACGGCCCTGGCCCCTTCCCGGCCCTGGTCTGGCTGTCGGGCCTGACCTGCACCGAGGACAATTTCACCACCAAGGCCGGCGCCTATGGCGCGGCGGCCCGGCATGGAGTGGTGATCGTCGCCCCGGACACCAGCCCGCGCGGCGAGGGCGTGGCCGACGATCCGGCCTACGACCTCGGCCAGGGGGCCGGCTTCTATGTGGATGCGACGCAGGACCCGTGGGCGGCGCACTTCCAGATGGAGACATACGTCACGCGCGACCTGCTGGCGGCCCTGGCGCAGAGCGCGCCGGCGGACATGGGCCGCGTTGGCGTCTTCGGCCATTCGATGGGCGGACACGGCGCCCTGACGCTGGCCCTGCGTCATCCCGATCTCTTCCGGTCGGTTTCGGCCTTCTCGCCGATCGTCTCCCCGACCCGCTGCGCCTGGGGCCGCAAGGCGTTCGAGGCCTATCTCGGCCCCGACCAGCGCACCTGGAGCGACCACGACGCCTGCCTGCTGATCGAGCGCGGCGAAAGCCGGTTCGCCGACATCCTGGTCGACCAGGGGACCGCCGACAGCTTCCTGGCCGAACAGCTCCAGCCCGAACGGCTGGAGGCCGCCTGCGCCGCCGCCGGCCAGAAACTGACTCTGCAGATGCAGGAGGGCTACGACCACTCCTATTTCTTCATCGCCAGCTTCGTGGCCGAACACGTGGCGTGGCACGCCGCGCGCCTGTAGCCGCCCCGCCGATCAGGCCGCCGGTTCGAGGCTGACCGTGTTCAGGCTGACCTCGAAGTCCATGAAGATGTCGACCAGCTCGTCGACGCCGATCCGCAGCATCTGGCGTTGCGGAAACCGGAAGCGCCAGAAGCTGGCGACGTGCTCCACGCCGCTGAGCCGCTCGCCCAGGCTGAGGAACATGGCCGGCGCCCGCAGCAGGAAATCGCGGAACGAGGCCGGGTCGCTCTGCTTGGTCAGGGCGGCGTAGGCGTTGTCGTACACGGCCAGGGCCTCGGTGACCGCCCCCAGGGCCGCGAAGATCCAGCTCCGCAGATCGCCCTTCACCCGGGCGATGTAGATCTTGTCGTCGTGGTCGATGGCGCCCAGCGGGCGCACGACGGCGATCTCATCCAGCACCTGACGGATGCGGGGCAGCAGGTCCTGAAGCTGCCATTTGTAATAGAGGAACGCCTTCCAGCAGAACACGCCCTCGCGGAACTGGGGCGGGTCCATGTTCATGACCCGGCGCAGGGGCTCCAGGTCGGTGCTGCCGGCGTCGGAGAGAATCTTGTTCAGCAGGGTCGCGGCCTTCACGCCCGAGGCGTTGGCCTCGCCGAACGATATCCGCACCAACGGCTCCAGCTCCTGGCGCGCGGAGTTGAACATCCGCTCCAGGTCGCCGTCGGACAGGTTGAAATAACAGGCCGCGGGGGTGAAGCCGTTCGACTTCAGGCTCTCGCGCATCAGGAACGGGTCGAGCGACGGCAGGCCGGAGATGATGTCGAGCACCTGGCGGTCGCGCGCGCCGATCTGAAGGTCCTCGCCGAACGATTCGGCCGCCACCTCTTCGAAGTTCCGCTGGCCGACGAACAGGAAACGCGCGCCGTAGCGCAGCTCGCGCTCGGCGATCGGCAGCAGGATCTTGGTCGCGGTCTGGACCGGGAAATCGAACAGGTCCGTTTCACCGCCGCGGACCCGGTGCTTCAGCAGGATGCAGCGATTGAGCAGCGAGTTCCGGAAGAACGGGCTCTCCTGATACTCGGCCTTGCCCTCCTCGGTCTGGGCGATCTGCCAGAGATTGAGCACCCGTGAGGTTGCGGCGCTCTTCTTGAGGTAATCGAGACTGCGGTAGGACCGATCACGCGCCACTTCCAACTCTCCGTCAGGTACTGACGCCGCTATTAGGGATGCGCCGCGGCGATCAACAAGTGGAAACGCGACGTGACGACCGTCTTGGGAGCAGCGGCGCAAAGGCGAGGGTGAAAATCAGACCTTGATGTCCAGGGCGTGCTCGCCAGCGGCGGCCTGACCCGCCGGGCGAGCCGGCACGACCCGGGCCTCGTCGGCGAAGCCGAGCTCCTTCAGGGTCCGGGCCAGATAGGCCGCCCCCAACTGGGTCATGGGCGGCGCGCCGCGGCTCCACAGCCCCTCTCCCAGCATATGGAACTCGACCTTGAACATCGGCCGCCTTCCTCGTCTCGATCCGAGGAAGGCTGCGCCTGCATGGTTAGCAAACGGTGAAATCGAGACATGTTCTGCGAACTTTGTTCGACGAACATCGCCCAAGTCACCTGGAAGACACAGTCCCGGCGCGCGGCCGGGGCCGCGTCAGGCCGGCTGCGCCCCGGCGGCGGCCGGGGCCGGCATGGGCGCGCCGGGCGGACGGCCGATCCAGATCTGGCCCGCGCGGGCCATCAGCTCGCCGCCGTCGTCGAACAAGGCCACTCCGGCGAAGTGCTTGCGGCCCTCGACCTCGCGCGCCCAGGCGACGACGACATAGGTTTCCCCCGCCTTCGGCTTCTTCAGCACCTCGCCGGCCATGGTGCCCAGCAGGCCGACCGGCGCGCCGGTCTTGATCCACCAGGCCATTGAGCCGGGGCAGTCCAGGGCGCCCCAGGTGATCTCGTCGGGAATGGTCCCGTCGGCGTCGGCGAAGTTCGCATGCGGGGTCCAGGTGCCGGCGCATTGCCCGGCGGGCGCGCCGTCGATCTGGCCGACATGGACGCCGAGCCCCTCGCCGGCCTCGCGCTCGATGCAGCAGGAGAAGCAGCCGCGATGCAACGAACGCTGGGCGAACTGCGAGGCGGCGGCGAAGGCCCGCGCCTCCTCGACGGTGGGCGGCGCAGGCGGAGGACTGGGAATCTGGCTGTCGTCGGCCGGCCGGGCCGAGCCGAGCACCGCGCCCTCGGCGTTGGTCAGGAGGATCGCGCCCTCCTCGCCCGGTTGCAGGGTGACGGCGACGTCGAGCGGCACGCCCGAGCGCAGCATCGCCACGCCGCGTCCGCCCACGGCGTTGGAAAGCACGCCGCAGATATAGCCGCCATTGGCCGTGAAGGGGGGGCCCCGGAACTGGCGGGGAACCACGATCTCGCTCATAGAAATTCTCAAGTTTGAATCGGCAGTCGAAAGAATTCGCGCATCATGCCAGACCGAGCGCGGCTGGAAAGCATGACGCAAGGGAAAGCGACTCCGGAACCGCCCTTCGGAACGCGAATTGAATCGGCGTCGCCTCAACCGGAGGGTCGCATGAACCTTGATATGAACGACCGCACGGCCGTCGAACGCAGGCTTTGGGATGAAATCGAGCGCCATCAGGTGGGCATGCTCGGGATCGTCGGCGCCGACGTCCACCACACCCAGCCCATGACCGCCTTCGTGGAGGGCCACGACCTGTGGTTCTTCACCCGCGCCGACACCGACCTGGCCCGGCGCGTCGGCGAGGGTCACGAGGCGATCTTCGTGTTCCAGGCCAAGGACCTCTACGCCTGCCTGTCGGGCGAACTGACCCTCAGCCACGACGAGGACCGGATCGCCAGGTACTGGAACGCGGTGGCCGCGGCCTGGCATCCGCAAGGCAAGGACGATCCGCTGCTGACCATGATGCGGCTGGCCTGCCGCGAGGCCGAACTCTGGATCACCGACGGCGGGCCGATGAGATTCGCCTGGGAGATCGCCATGGCCAATGCGCGAAAGCACGAACCGCATCTGGGCGGGAAGGCCAATCTTCGCTTCCATTGACCTAGGTGTGCGGCTTTTACCGACCGTCGGCGAACGGAAAGACCAGGCGGGCGCAAAAGCCCGGTCCGGAGTTGAGGTCGAGTTCGCCCCGCACCTGTTGGGCCAGGCTGCGCACGAACCACAGGCCAAAGCGCTCGCGCGTCTGCGGCGCGGCCGGGTCGAAGCCCGGCCCGTCGTCGGCCACCGCCAGTTCGCTGCGCCCGTCGCCCAGATGGGTCAGGCGCACCTCGACGCGGCCGTGGCGGCCCTGGCAGCCGTGAACCAGGGCGTTGGCGACCAGTTCATGGGCGATCAGGGCGAGGGTCGAGGCGACCTGGTCGGCGGCCGTCATGGGGTCGGCCGCCACCGCGACCTGGCTGACCTCGCCGCCCGGACGGCGGCTCCAGACCGGAGACATCTCGGTCAGGTAGGCCGTGAAATCGACGCCGCCTTCGCAGCGGTGGCGTTCGAGCGCGCCCAGGGCCCCGACCGCATCGGCGATCCACAGCAACTGGCGGCGCGCCTCCGGTTCGCCCGAGCGCTGGCCGCGCATGCGGGCGAGCGCCGAGATGAGCTGGAAGCTGTTGGCCGTACGGTGGCGCACCTCGGCTGCGCGCGCCTCGTACTCCCGCTCGTCCGTCATGCTCCGCCCGTACCCTGACCTTCGCACGCTCGCCCGGTCCGTTCAGGCCCCGGCCCGGGAAGACTAGGCGTGTCCCCCGCAGGGCGGAAGGCGCCGATTCAGCGCACCTCGCCCACGGACGGGCTTTGCAGCAGGGCGACGGCGCCGGCGAAGCCCAGCATCGCGCCCAGCTCGAAGGCCTGTTCGATGGCCCCGAGGACGTCGCCCGTATAGCCGCCGAGCAGGCGGCGCGCCGTCAGGGCCAGGGCCACGGCCAGCAGGCCGCCGCAGACGAGGCCCGCGGCGGCCGGCGCCCAGGAGAGGAGGCCGAAGGGAAGGACCGCGAACGGAAGCGCCGCGAAGGCCAGGGCCGTCGCCACCTCCGCCTGGGCCAGGCCGGCGGGCGCCGGCTTCCACTTGCCCCGTTCCAGATGGCCGACATAGGCCA
The DNA here is from genome assembly GCA_001724985.1 of Phenylobacterium sp. SCN 69-14. GTDB lineage: Bacteria > Pseudomonadota > Alphaproteobacteria > Caulobacterales > Caulobacteraceae > Phenylobacterium. Next base: position 2,495 of record MEEW01000097.1, on the reverse strand, counting down.
GCCGCCGCATGGCCAGCACCGAGGCGCCGCGGCCGCCGGCATGGGCGGCGACGATCGCCCAAGCGCCGAGCCCGGGCGGCAGATCCGCCAGCGCCGCGCCCTTCAACGCCAGCGCCAGGGCGAGGCCGAGCGCGCCATAGGTCCCGATGCGGCTGTCCTTCATGATCTCCAGGCGGCGCTCGGGCGTACCGCCGCCGCCGAGGCCGTCGAAGGTGTCGGCCAGGCCATCCTCATGGAAGGCGCCGGTGACCAGCACCCCGGCCGCAATGGCGAGCATGGCGGGCAAGGCCCCGCTCCACACCTGGGACGCGCTCCAGAAGACGCCGGCGCAGACCAGCCCGACCAGCAGGCCGACCAATGGGAAGTAGCGGGCGCTGCGGGATATCCAGTCCGGCTCGAAGGCCCCGAGCGCCGGCGTCGGGATGCGGGTCAGGAACTGCACGGCGCAGAGGAAAAGCAGGGCCTGGCGATGCAGGAAGCTCACGGCGTCCCCGAGAGCACGTCGTCGAGGCTGGCGACCTCGGTGAGGAGGGCCGCCGCCGCGCGCGCCGCCGGCAGGGCGAGCAGCGCGCCGGTCCCCTCGCCCAGCCGCATGGAAAGGTCGAGCAGCGGTTCGGCCCCGGCGGCGGCCAGGGCGACGGCGTGGCCCTGCTCGGCCGAGCGGTGCGCGAAGATGCAGTAGTCGGCGCTGGCCGGGTCGAGCCGGATCGCCGCCAGGGCCGCGACCGAGGCGATGAAGCCGTCGACCAGAACCGGCTTGCCCGCCGCCGCCGCGCCGAGGATGGCGCCGGCCATCATCGCGATCTCCAGCCCGCCGAACGCTCCCAGGACGTCGCGTGGCTCGGAGACGTCGCTGCGGGCGGCGGCCTGATGCAGCACGGCCCGCTTGCGCGCCAGGCCTTCGGCGTCGTGGCCGGCGCCCAGGCCGATGCAGTCGTCCAGCGGCGCCGGCGCCAGGCGGTGCAGGACGAGGGCGGCGCTGGCGCTGTTGCCGATGCCCATCTCGCCCACCGCCAGGATGTCGAAGTCTTGCAGGGCCTCGCGGGCGATGGCGGCGCCGCGCGTGAGGGCGAGCTCGACCTCCTGGGCGGTAAGGGCCGGGCCGGCGGCGGCGTTGCGCGTTCCCTTGCGCACCTTGGCCTCGATCAGCAGCCGGTGGGACGCAAGGTCGGCGGCCACCCCGGCGTCCACGACGCGGACCTCCGCCCCCACGGCGCGGGCGAAGGCGTTGGCGCTGGCGCGGCCGGCCAACAGGGTGGCGACCATGGCGGCGGTCACGGTCGAGGGATAGGCCGAGACGCCCGCCTCGTTGAGCCCATGGTCGCCCGCGAAGACCAGCAGCAGCGCCCGGTCCAGGCCCGGATCAGGGCGCCCGGCGATGAGGGCCAGGCGCACGGCCAGGTCCTCGATCCGGCCGAGCGCGCCCAGCGGCTTGGCCTTGCCGTCGATCAGGGCGCGGTACGCGGCCTCCGCGCTGCGGTCGAGCGGGGCGATGGGTGTCATGGACGCAGCTCCAGCCCGGCGATGGCGGCCAGGCGGCCGATGGCGAAATGGGTTTCCAGGGCCGCCGCGATCTCGTCCAGGGCCGCATCGACGCGCGCCTGCTGGTCGAGGCCGTCCGAGATCGCGCCCAGGGGCCTCAGCAGGGCCGCGCGGGCGGGCGCCCGGTCGAAGAGGCCATGGACATAGGCGCCGGCGATCTTGCCGTCGGGAGAGGTCGCCCCCTCCCCTGCGCCATCCTCGCGGACCAGGAAAGGCCGCGCCGTACCGGCGCCCGAGGTGCGGCCGACATGGATCTCGTAGCCCTCGAAGGGCTCGCCGGAGGCCAGGGTCCCGCGGGCGGGGCGCAGCACCTTGTCGCCGGTCAGCACGGTCTCGACATCGAGCAGGGAGAGGCCCTCGGCGCGGCCCGGCGGCCCCTCGACCCCGTCGGGATCGGCGATGCTGCGTCCCAGCATCTGATAGCCGCCGCAGACGCCCAGCACGCGTCCGCCGCGCCGCACATGGGCCAGCAGGTCGATGTCCCAGCCCTGGGCGCGCAGGAAACCGAGGTCGGCGAGGGTCGCCTTGGTCCCCGGCAGGATGACGAGGTCGGCGTCGCCCGGCAGGGGCGAGCCGGGCGGGACGAAGCCGAACTCGACCTCGGGCTCGACGCGCAACGGGTCGAAGTCGTCGAAATTGGCGATGCGCGAGAGCATGGGAACGACGATGCGGACCTTGCGGCCGGCTCCCGCCTGCGCCTTGTCCAGCACCACCGCGTCCTCGGCCGGCAGGCGGCGGGCGGCGGCGAGCCATGGCGCCATGCCAAGGTCCGCCCAGCCGGTGCGGCGCTCGATCTCGGCGCGGCCGGCGTCGAACAGCGAAGGGTCGCCGCGGAACTTGTTGATCAGGAAGCCGGCGATCATCGCCCGGTCGTCGGGCTCCAGCACTGCATGGGCGCCGGCCAGGGCGGCGATCACGTGGCCGCGGTCGATGTCGCCGACCAGCACGACCGG
>MEEW01000096.1 GCA_001724985.1 Phenylobacterium sp. SCN 69-14 | reverse complement strand
TTTTGAGTCCGGCGCGTCTACCAGTTTCACCACGCCCGCACGTGGAGAGGGTGAGGTATTTCGCGGACCCTAGCCTGTCCAGGGGAAATTACGCACGGCCGCGCTCTCGACGGCCGGCGCGCGAACTGATAATCGTTCGCAAATAGTTCTCCAAGGAAGCCTGTCCGAATGAACAACCTCTCGCTCCGGCCCGAAGCCGACGCCACGCCAGTGGAGGGCGTCGTCGTCCGGCTCAGCGAAGCCTCCCTGGGCGACGCCGGGGTCGTCGTCGACGTGCGGGCCGAGAGCAAGCCTTCCGCCCACGGCGTCGACGTCGAGGAGCTTCAACGCCGCCTGCTGGAGTTCGGCTTCGTCGAGGGCGCCCGCATCGAGGTGATCCACGAAGGCGCCATCGGCCGCGACCCGATCGCCGTGCGGCTGGACGACATGCGCGTGGCCCTGCGCCGCCGCGACGCCGAGGACGTATTCATCCTGCTGGACCGCGCGTGACATGAGTGAAGTGCTTTCCCCGGCCAGGATCGCCCTGGTCGGCAATCCCAATTCCGGCAAGACCGCCCTCTTCAACGCCCTGACCGGCTCGCGCCAGAAGGTCGCTAACTACGCCGGCGTCACCGTCGAGCGGAAGGAGGGGTCCGTCGTCTCGCCCGCCGGCCGCACCTTTTCCATCCTCGACCTGCCCGGCACCTATTCCCTGCGCGCCCGCAGCCCGGACGAGGTCGTCACCCGCGACGCCGTGCTCGGCCGCCTGGCCGGCGAGGTCCCGCCCGAGATCGTCATCTGCGTGGCCGACGCCACCAATCTGCGCCTGGTTCTGCGCCTGGCGCTCGAATTGAAGCAGGTCGGCCGCCCGATGGTGCTGGCCCTCAACATGTACGACATCGCCCAGCGCCAGGGCCTGCGTATCGACCTCGAAGGCCTCTCGCGCGAGATCGGCGCCCCGATCGTCACCACGGTCGCCACCCGCAAGCGCGGCGTCGAGGACCTGCTCGCCCAGGTCGACGCCCTGATCGCCGAGGGCCGCCTGGCCGGCGAGAACACCTGGCGCGAACCCACCGCCGCCGAGATCCGCCAGGCCCACGCCGAGGCCCAGCGCCTGGTGCGCGCCTATGTCCGCCCGCCGGAGCATCCGGACACCTGGACCGGGCGGATCGATTCCGTCCTGCTGCATCCGGTCGGCGGCCTGGTCATCCTGCTCGGCCTGCTGTTCCTGATGTTCCAGGCGGTGTTCACCTGGGCGACCCCGGCCATGGACGGCATCGAGGCGGCCTTCGGCGCCCTGGCCGCCTTCGTCGGCGACTACATCCCCAACCCGCTGCTGCACAGCCTGATCTCCGACGGCCTGATCGCCGGGGTCGGCAGCGTGCTGGTGTTCCTGCCGCAGATCCTGATCCTGTTCTTCTTCATCATCATGCTCGAGGACCTGGGCTACATGTCCCGGGCCGCTTTCCTGATGGACAAGATCATGGGCGGGGCGGGCCTGCACGGCCGCGCCTTCATCCCGCTGCTGTCGTCCTTCGCCTGCGCGATCCCCGGGATCATGTCGACCCGGGTGATCGACAACAAGCGCGACCGGCTGACCACCATCCTGGTCGCGCCGCTGATGACCTGCTCGGCGCGGATTCCGGTCTACACCCTCATCATCGGGGCCTTCATTCCCAACACCAAGGTGGGAGGCATGTTCAGCCTGCAGGGGCTGGTGATGTTCGGCCTCTACGCCACCGGCATCCTCAGCGCCCTGGCCGTCTCCTTCGTCATCCGCCGCATCTTCTGGCGCAGCGCCGTCGAGCCGTTCCTGATGGAGCTGCCGACCTACAAGCTGCCAGAGCCGATGAACGTGCTGCGCAACCTCGGCCTGCGCGCCAAGATCTTCATCAACCGCGCCGGCCGGATCATCCTGCCGCTGATGATCCTGATCTGGGTGCTCTCGACCTTCCCCTATCCGCCGGAAGGCGCCACGGCGCCGGCCATCGACTACAGCTTCGCCGGCATCATCGGCCATGCGATCCAGCCGGTCCTGGCTCCGATCGGCTTCAACTGGCAGATGTCGATCGCCCTGGTGCCGGGCATGGCCGCCCGCGAGGTCGCGGTCGCCACCCTGGGCACGGTCTATGCGGTGGGCGACGCCGAGAACAACGTCGGCGCCCTGGCCTCCACCCTGGCCGGCCACTGGTCGCTGGCCACAGGCCTGTCGTTCCTGGCCTGGTACGTCTTCGCCCCGCAATGCGCCCCGACGCTGGGGGTGGTGAAGCGCGAGACCAATAGCTGGATCTGGCCGACCGTGATGTTCGTCTACATGGTGACGCTCGCCTACGCCGCCTCGTTCATCGTCTACCACACCGCCGTGGCGCTGGGCGCCGGCTGAGCCCGACGGCGTGAACGGGGTTTAACTTCGGCGATTAACGCTCGCTAAAGGCGAGCATCCTAGCTTGACGCCATTGGGTGGGGGCTAGAATGGACCGAACTCAGAAGAAACCCCGTCGCAAGGCGACGCAACGGCCGGCCACGGAAAACCTGGTCGAACGCATCCGCGAGACCCTCGTCTATTTCGGGGGCGAGGCGCACCGCCGCGACGTGATCGCCAATGTCGCGCGCGAGGTCGGCGTCGATGTGAAGAACATCCCCGAGGACTTCGAGCACGCGATCATCCTCTCGTTCGAGGAGACCTGGCGCGACGAAGCCCGCCGCGCCCTCTACGGCTTCCACCTGCGGTTCGGCGAAGGCTCGCACCGCTGGGGCCTGAAGCCCGTCACCGCCCACTGACCAGTCGGCCGGGCGCTTCGACCGTCTGCTCGATGGCGCCGAACAGGGTGTGACGCCGCGCGTCGCGCATCTCGATGCGCACCACGTCGCCATGCCGCATGAACGGCGTCTTCGGCGCGCCCTGGGTCAGGGTCTCCACCGTCCGCAGTTCGGCCAGGCACGAATAGCCGACCCCGCCCTCGGCGATGGTCTTGCCAGGCCCGCCGTCCGGCCCGCGGTTCGACACCGTGCCCGAGCCGATGATCGTGCCCGCGCCCAGCGCCCGCGTGCGGGCCGCGTGCGCGATCAAGGTCCCGAAGTCGAAGGTCATGTCGATCCCGGCGTCGGCGCAGCCCAGCGGCGCGCCGTTCAGCTCGACCTCCAGCGCCCCGTGCAGCTTGCCGTCCGCCCAGGCCCCGCCCAGCGCGTCCGGCGTCACCGCCACCGGCGAGAAGGCCGAGGCCGGCTTGGACTGGAAGAAACCGAACCCCTTGCCGATCTCCCCGGGGATCAGGTTGCGCAGCGAGACGTCGTTGCACAGCATCACCAGCCGGATCGCCGCCAGGCCCTCCTCCCGGCCCGCCCCCATCGGCACGTCGCCGACGATCACCGCGATCTCGCCCTCCATATCGCAGCCGAACCCCTCGTCCCCCAGCGGGATCGGATCGCGCGGACCGAGGAACCCGTCCGAACCGCCCTGGTACATCAGCGGGTCGGTCCAGAAGCTCTGCGGCATGTCGGCGGCGCGCGCCTGGCGCACCAGGGCCACGTGGTTCACATAGGCCGAGCCGTCGGCCCACTGATAGGCTCGCGGCAGGGGGCTGGCCGCCTCGTGCTCGTGGAACCGCTCGCGCGGGACCGCCCCATGCTCCAGGCTCTGCGCCAGCCCGCGCAGCAACGGCTCGGCCCGCGCCCAGTCGTCCAGGGCGCTCTGCAAGGTGGGCGCTATGCTCCCCGCGTCCGCATACCAGGCCAGATCCTGCGAGACGACGACCAGCCGGCCGTCACGTCCCCCCTTCAGCGAGGCGAGCTTCATTCAATCCTCCGCGCCCACGGTGCGTGTCACGCGCACGCCCTGCTCGTAGGCTTCGGGGAAATAGACCACGACCTCGACGCAGATGTCTCCGCCCGGCTCGCCCGCCCACAGATAATTGCGCTCGAAACACACCTCGCGGCCGGCGGGCGTATAGCCCTCATAGGTGTCGCCCCAGGGCGTGCAGGCGGCCATGTCGCGCCGCCCCAGCGAGCAGGCGCGCTCCAGTTCCTCTTGCGCCGCTTCGGTCAGGTCGAGCTGGGGGTCCATTTGAGCCATGGGCGCAACCCTACCCCGCCCGCCCCGCCGCGTCGTCAACTCCGGTGTCGTCCCGGAAAGCGCGGCACGCGCGGGGTGACACTGGTGCGCGGGGGCCTTGCGCGTGCTCGCTCCCTACGGCTCGTCCTTGTAGATGCCGACGCTGAGCGGGCGGCCCTCGGCCATGCTGGCGCGGTACATGCCCGAGGTGTTGTAGCTCCAGGCGATCTGGCCGTCGGGCGCCACGGCGATCACCCCGCCGTCGCCGCCCAGGGCGGTCAGCTTCTTCTGCACCACCTCGTCGGCGGCGGCCTGCAGGCTCAGGCCCTTCAGCTCGACCAGGGCGCAGATGTCGCGCGCCACGGTCAGGCGGATGAAATATTCGCCCGTCCCGGTCGCCGAGACCGCGCAGGAGGCGTTCGAGGCGTAGGTGCCCGCGCCGATGATCGGGCTGTCGCCCACCCGGCCCCAGCGCTTGCCGGTGACGCCGCCGGTCGAGGTGCCGGCCGCCACATTCCCCTGGCTGTCCAGGGCGACCACCCCGACCGTGCCGTGCTTGCCCTCGTCGTGGGCCAGGCCCTCGGCCGAATCCGGCGTCTTGGCGCCCGCGGGCCTGGCCGGGACCGGCAGGTTGTTGGCGCGGGCGAAATTCTCCAGGCTCTTCCAGCGGCGCTCGGTGAAGAAATAGCCGGGATCGACCTGCTCCAGCCCCTCGGCCTTGGAGAACGCGTCCGCCCCGGCGCCGATCAGCATCACGTGCGGCGACTTTTCCATCACCGCGCGGGCCAGCGAGATCGGATGGCGCGTGCGGGTCACCCCCGCCACGGCGCCGGCCTTCAGCGTCCTGCCGTCCATCATCGCCGCGTCCAGCTCGTTGCGGCCCTCGGCGGTGAACACCGCCCCGCGCCCGGCGTTGAACAGCGGGTCGTCCTCCAGCAGGTGGATGGTCGCCTCGATGGCGTCCATCGCGCCGCCGCCGGCCTCCAGCACCTTGGCGCCGGCCTCGGTCGCCCGCGTCATGGCCGCGCGATAGGCCGCCTCCTGCTCGGGCGTGAGCTGGCTGCGCTCGATCACCCCGGCGCCTCCGTGGACGACGATGGCCCATTTCGGGGCGGCGAGGGCTTGGCTGGTCATCAGGGCGGTCATCGCAAGGGCAAGGGTCAGGACGCGCATGGGGCCTCCTTGGCGGGTTGGGCGGCGGCCTTCGGATTGCCCGACGCCGTCGCCGGAGACAAGCGCCCTCTCGCCTGATAGCAAGGCGCAAATCGCAAGTCGGGGCGCCATGTTTCGCAAGATGTACGACTGGGTCATGGGCTTGGCCGGATCGCGCCACGCCCCGACCAGCCTGGCCGTGGTCTCCTTCGCCGAAAGCTCGTTCTTTCCCATCCCGCCCGACGTGATGCTGGCGCCGATGGTGCTGGCCCGGCCCGAGCGCGCCTTCGTCTACGCCGGGATCTGCACCGCCGCCTCGGTGGTCGGCGGCCTGCTGGGCTACGCCATCGGCTTCTATCTCGAGCCGGTCGGTCTGTGGCTGCTGACCCTGATGGGCCACCCGGACGGCAAGGCCGCCTTCGAAAAATGGTTCGCCGAATGGGGCCTGTGGGTCATCCTCATCAAGGGCGCGACCCCCATTCCCTACAAGCTGGTGACCATCACCGCGGGCCTGGCGCAGTTCTCGCTCGTCACCTTCGTCTGGGCCTCGATCCTGACCCGGGGCGTGCGCTTCTTCGCCGTGGCCGCGATCCTGAAATATTTCGGCCCGGCCATGCTGGCCGAGTTCGAAAAGCGCATTGCGCTCTACGGCTCGCTGGGCGTCGTCGCCCTGGTGGTCCTGGTGGTCGCCCTGAAGATGCTGACCTGACCCCTTGGGACGGCGCAGGTTTTGAGGTCATATCGCCCACGATGAGCGCCTTTCTCCGCCCCGTGCTGCAACGCTGGCGCCTTAGCGCCCTGGTCGCCTCCCTGGCGATGCTGGCCATCGCCCATGCCTTCGAGACCTTCGGGGGCCTGGCGCCCTGCACCCTCTGCCTGCGGGCGCGCGAGGTCTATTGGCTGGCCGCGGCCCTGGCCCTGGCCGGCATGCTGGCGACCCGCCTGCGCGGCGGCGAGCGGTTCCGCCTGGCCTTCAACGCCGCCCTGGCCCTGGTCTTCGCCGCGGGCGTGGCCCTGGCGGTCTATCACGCCGGCGTCGAATGGAAGTTCTGGCCCGGCCCCACCGCCTGCTCGGGCGGCGGCGCGATCGTCGACGCCAGCCAGATGACCGACCTTCTGCAAGGCGCCAGGATCAGGCCGCCGGCCTGCGACGAGGCGGCCTGGGTGTTCCTGGGCCTCTCCATGGCCGGCTGGAACGCCCTGGCGTCCCTGGCCCTCACCGTGCTCAGCGGCCTGGCCGTGGCGCATGAACGGAGAACGACGCGATGAGCGGCAAACCCATCCCCCCCAGGCCGGGCGCCGGCGCGACCAGCCAGCGCCTGGCCGAGATTCTGCGGGTCGATCACGCCGGCGAGCTCGGCGCGGTCCACATCTATCGCGGCCAGCTCGCCGTGCTGCGCGCCGCCAAGGGCCGCGAGCGCATCACCGGCCAGCTCGCCGAGATGGAGGCCGACGAGATCGAGCACCTCTCGCGCTTCGACAAGCTGCTGAACGACCACAAGGTCCGCCCGACCGCCATGACCCCGCTCTGGCGGGTCGCCGGCTTCGCCCTGGGCGCGGGCACCGCCCTCCTGGGCGAGAAGGCCGCCCATGCCTGCACCGAGGCGGTCGAGGACGTGATCGAACGCCACTACGCCGGCCAGATCGCCGAGCTGGAGGGCCGCGAGCCCGAACTCGCCGCCGAACTGGTCAAGTTCCGCGACGAAGAGATCGCCCACCGCGACCATGCGCTGGAGGAAGGCGCGCGCGAGGCCCCGGGCTATCCGTTGCTGGCCGCGGTGATCCGCGCCGGCTGCCGCGCCGCCATCAAGATCAGCGAGAAGATATGACGCCGGACGAGATCACCGCCCTGCGCCGCGCCGCCGAGGCTCCGGTCAGCGCCGCCATGGCCGACGTTCCCGCCATCGCCGCCGACCTCTCCGCCGCCTTCGCCGCCGACCCGATCTTCAACTGGTTCCTGCGCGCCGATTCCCGGCACGAGGCCGCGCGCCTCAAGCTCTTCCACCTGCTGAGCGCCATGGGCCTGCTCGACGGCAGGATCTCGCGGCCGGCGACCGGCGGGGCCGCGGCCATCTGGCTGCCGTCCGAGAGCCTCGGCCCCACGCCCTTCCTGCAGCAACTGCGCGCCCTGCCGGCCCTGCTGTCGGCCACCGGCCTCTCGCGCCTGGGGCGCATGTCGGCCCTGCGCGCCATGATGGACGCCCATCATCCCAAGACGCCGCACGCCTATCTCTGGTTCCTCGGCGTCCGCCCGGACGCCCAGGGCCACGGGGTCGGCTCGCGCCTGCTGGCCGCGGGCCTGGCCGAGGTCGACGCCCAGGGCCTGCCCGCCTATCTGGAATCCTCGGCCGAGGCCAATGTGCCGCTCTATCGCCGCCACGGCTTCGAGGTGGTCGAGGTGCTGCGCGCCAAGCCCGACGCCCCGGCGATGTGGGCCATGTGGCGGCCGGCCCAGGCGCCGGCGTGATCCTGCTCTATCTGCTGGCCGTCAATCTCGCCGCCTTCGCGGCCATGGGCCTGGACAAGTCCAGCGCCATCCGCGGCGTGGAGCGGATTCCCGAGCGCACCCTCCTGACCCTGGCCGCGGTCGGCGGGTCCCTCGGCGCCCTGGCCGCCCAGCAGGTGTTCCGCCACAAGACGCGCAAGCAGCCCTTCGCGGCCTGGCTGCTGGGAATCGTCGCCGTGCAGGCCGCGCTCGTCCTGATCGCAAGCCGCGCCGCCGGCTGAGACCTAAGCCTCCAGCTCGATGTCCCAGTAGAGGTAGTCGAGCCAGCTCCGGTGCAGGTGGTGCGGCGGGAACCTGCGCCCACGTTCCTGCAGCTCGTAGGCGGTCGGCCGGCGCGGCTTGTGGAACGGGTGCATGTGCGCCTCGTGCGGCGTGCGCCCGCCCTTCATCAGGTTGCAGCGGGCGCAGGCGGTGACGATGTTCTCCCAGGTCGTGCGCCCGCCGCGCGAGCGGGGCACGACATGATCGAAAGTCAGGTCCTCGCCGGCCGTGCAGTACTGGCAGGTGAAGGCGTCGCGCAGGAACAGGTTGAAGCGCGTGAAGGCCGGCGGCCGGTCCTGGGGCACGTAATGCTTGAGCGACACCACGCTCGGCAGGCGCATCTTGAAGGACGGCGAATGCACTTCCTGGTCATAGGTCGACACCACGTCGACGCGGTCCAGGAACACCGCCTTGATCACCTCCTGCCATGGCCAGAGCGACAGGGGATAATAGCTGAGCGGGCGGAAATCGGCGTTCAGCACCAGGCAGGGCCAGCCGGACGGCGGGTGGTTAAGCACCTGCATGGCCGGTCCTCCGGGCGAGCTCAAAAGCTCCTATGTCGTACGCGTAGAGACTGAAGACAGGGCCCCCTTTCGCGATCCGGACGCGCGGCGACTCAAGGCCCCTTGAGGACGACTCCCGCAACGGGAGAATTATAGGCCCATTTCCGCGACAGCTCCATGAAATGAAGCCGGACGGCCCGTCCGGAGCCGGGGCGCTCCGGACGAGGCGCCTTGGGGGGCCATCAGGCGCCGACGGCGGCGGTCGCGCCGGCCAGGCCCAGGCTGATGAAGACGAAGGCCACGGCGACGGTGGCGTCGAACAGGCGGCCAAGGCGGGTCAAAGCAGTCATGTCGGTCATTCCTTCGCAAGGTGTCCGGCGCGGCCCTCCGCCGCCCGGCGTCCATCTGGACGATGTTTAGATAGCAAGCTATCTGAACGATGTACAGATTCATTTTACAATGTACGTCATGCAAAAACGCATAGCGAGACACGCACCCTTCCTGCTGTCGCGCAAAGAAAAAGGGGCCGGACTAAATCCGGCCCCTGCAGGAACAGGCTTGGGAGATTGGGAACGCCGGGCTTACGCGCCGACGGCGACCGTGGCGGCGGCCAGGCTGAAGCTGAGGGCGATCAGCACCACCGGGGCCAGACGGTCGAAAAGCCGTTCGAAATGGGTGAGACGAGCGAGAGACATGACACACACCTTTCAAGTTGGACCCTCGGGGGAGCGAGGGCGTTTTCTATTTGAACGATGCTAAGATAACAGCCATCTGAACGCCGTCAAGATGATCTTTACGCCGTCCAGATTCAGATTTAGTGTGCCCGCCATGAAGGAAACTGCAGCCGCCGAAAATCGCCCCTACCACCATGGCGATCTGCGCCGCGCATTGATCGACGCGGCCCGTCGCCTGTTGGAGACCGAGGGCCCCACCGCCCTCTCGCTGCGCGCGGTGGCCCGCGAGGCCGGCGTCAGCCCGGCGGCCCCCTATCATCACTTCAAGGACAAGGGCGAACTGCTCGAC
>MEEW01000095.1 GCA_001724985.1 Phenylobacterium sp. SCN 69-14 | reverse complement strand
ATGGCCGAGCGCATCCGGCGCCCGGAGTTCCGGGTCGTCACCGTGGTCTCGTTCAATCCCGCCCTGGTCGCCGCCAACCTGCCCGTCGACGAGGCCGAGGTGCAAAAGCGGTTCGATTTCCGCAAGGACACCCTGTCGCGCCCGGAAACCCGCACCCTCGTCCAGATCCCGGTCAAGGACGCCGCGGGCGCCCAGGCGGTCGCCGGCCGGCTGAACGCCGGCGAGGACCCGGCGGCCATCGCCAAGTCGCTGGGCGTCAACGCCATCACCTACGCCGACAAGCCGCAGTCGGCGATCCCCGACAAGCGCGTGGGCGCGGCGGCCTTCGCCCTCAAGGAGGGCCAGGTCTCCGGGCCCGTGCAGGGCGAACTGGGCATGGCCGTGGTGAAGGTGGCCAAGGTCACGCCGGGCCAGGCCGTGACGCTCGACCAGGTCCGCCCGCAGATCGAGGCCGAGCTGCGCAAGGACGCCGCCGCCGAGAAGGTCTACGCCCTCAGCCAGGCCTATGACGATGCGCGCCAGGAAGGCTCCAACCTCGTGGACGCGGCCAAGAAAGCCGGCGTTCCGACCACCACGGTCGGCCCGGTCACCCAGAGCGGCCAGGGCCAGCAGGGCCAGCCGGTCGCCGGCCTGACGCCGAAGATGCTGGAAGTCGCCTACGGCCTGCCCGCGGGCGGCGAAAGCGACGTGCAGGACGCCGGCGAAGGCCAGTATTTCGCGGTCCGCGTCGACAAGATCATCCCCGCCGCCCTGCCGCCGCTGGCCGAGATCAAGCCCGAGCTGACCCGGTTCTGGATGATGCGCGAGACGGTCAAGAAGATGCAGGCCAAGGCCGACGACCTGGCCGCCCGCGTCAAGAAGGGCGAGAGCCTGGACGCCGTGGCCGCCTCGGCCGGGGCCAGGGTCGTCCATGTGACGGGCCTGGACCGCCAGAACGCCGCCCAAAGCACCGCCCTGTCGCGCGATGGCCTGATCAAGGCGTTCAACGGCAAGCAGGGCGACGTCTTCACCGCCGAGCACACCCAGTTCGCCCTGGTCGTCGCCAAGCTGACCGCCGTGCGCGCGCCCGAGCCAGCCGCCATCGCCCGCCTCGTCGAAGAGGTGCGGCCGCAGATGACCATGGCGTTCTTCCGCGACCTGGGCGCCTCGGCCCGGCGCGCGGCGCGCGTGGAATTGAAGGCCAAGGTCTATCCGAACAATGCGCGCGCGGCCCTGGGCCTGCCGCCGCTGGAAAAAGGCAAGGAAGAGGCTGCTCCGGCGGCCAAGACGGAGACGGCGAAGTGACGATCGATCCTGCGTTTGCGGACTTTGAGGAAACCTATTCTCAAGGCGCGCCGCAGGTCGTCTGGACCCGCGTGATCGACGATCTGGAGACCCCGGTCTCGGCCTATCTGAAGATCGCCCACGGCCGGCCCTACGCCTTCCTGTTCGAAAGCGTCGAGGGCGGCGCCCATCGCGGCCGCTATTCGGTGATCGCCATGAAGCCGGACCTCGTCTGGAGGTGCCGCGGCGACGCCGCCGAGATCGCCGAGGGGCCGGACATCGAGGCCGGGCGTTTCCACGCCCAGGCCGGCGGGGCGCTCGATTCCCTGCGCGATCTCGTCGCCCGCTCGCGGCTGGACCTGCCTGCGGGCCTGCCGCCGATGTCGGCCGGCGTGTTCGGGGCGATCGGCTACGACATGATCCGCCTGGTCGAGCGGCTGCCGAACATCAATCCCGACCCGCTCGGCTTGCCCGACGGCCTGATGATCCGCCCCTCGATGGTGGCGATCTTCGACGCCATCGCCCAGGAGATCGTGCTGGTCACGACCGTCCGCCCTTCGGAAATCAGCGCCAAGGCCGCCTACGAGAACGCCAAGGCGCGGCTGGCCGAGGTGGTCGCGGACCTGAAGAAGCCGGCCCCGCCCCTGACCGGGAGCGCCACGCCCGAACCGGACCGTTTCACCACCCCGGTGAGCCGCGAGGACTATCACCGCATCGTCGCCCGGGCGAAGGACTACATCCTGGCCGGCGACATCTTCCAGGTGGTGCCAAGCCATCGGTTGCGCGCGCCCTTCGCGCACGACCCGTTCGCGCTCTACCGCTCGCTGCGGCGGATGAACCCCTCGCCGTTCCTGTTCTACCTGAACTACGGCGACTTCCAGATGGCCGGCTCCAGCCCGGAGATCCTGATCCGGCTGCGCGACGGCAAGATCACCATCCGTCCCATCGCCGGCACCCGGCCGCGCGGCGCGACGCCGGAAGAGGACCGCGCGCTGGAAGCCGATCTGATCGCCGATCCGAAGGAACGGGCCGAACACCTGATGCTGCTCGACCTCGGCCGCAACGACGTGGGCCGGGTGGCGATGCTGAAGACCCACGGCGCCAACGAGCCGCCCAAGCAGGCTTCCCGCGCCCCGCGGGTGCGCGTCACCGGCTCGTTCTTCGTCGAACGCTACGCCCAGGTCATGCACCTGGTCTCCAATGTCGAGGGCGACGCGCCCGAGGGGCTGGACCCGGTCGACGTGCTGATGGCCGCCCTGCCCGCCGGCACCCTCTCCGGCGCGCCGAAGGTGCGGGCGATGGAGATCATCGACGAGCTCGAGCTTGAAAAGCGCGGCATCGCCTACGCCGGGGCGGTCGGCTATTTCGGCGCCGACGGCTCGGTCGACACCTGCATCGTGCTGCGCACCGCCCTCTTCAAGGACGGCCAGATGTACATACAGGCCGGCGGCGGGGTGGTCGCCGACAGCGACCCGGACGCCGAGTACGACGAGACCCTGCACAAGGCCCGCGCCCTGCGCCGCGCGGCCGAGGAATCCTGGCGATTCATCTGACGCCTCAGGGCGCGTGCTCGACCGCATGGGTGGTCGAGACCGGCGGGGCGGCGATCATGGCGAAGGCGAGCGACAGCGCCGCCACCGCCGCGAACGCCGCAGCCGCCAGCGCCGGCCAGGCCCGCTCGCGCACGACCGGCGGACGCAGCAGCGTCCTGGCGTAGGCCAACTGGTCGGGATCGAGGGCGGAATCGGTCGGCGTCATCACCACAGCATCGGCCCAAGCGCCCGCCTTGCGCAATCGCAGGGCTTGGCGCGGGGCCGGCCCCAGCCTAGAGAACCCTCATGATCCTGGTCGTCGATAACTACGACAGCTTCACCTACAACCTGGTTCACTATCTGAACGAACTGGGGGCGGAGACGCTGGTCTATCGCAACGACGCGTTGAGCGTCGAAGAGGCCCTGGGCCTGAAGCCCGACGGCTTGCTGCTGTCGCCCGGCCCCTGCACCCCGAACGAGGCGGGCATCTGCCTCGAGCTGCTGGCGGCGGCCCCCGACGACCTGCCGATCCTCGGCGTCTGTCTGGGCCACCAGGCGATCGGCCAAGCCTATGGCGGCCAGGTGGTGCGCGCCAAGGCTGTCATGCATGGCAAGACCAGCCCGATCCATCACCAGGGCAAGGGCCTCTTCGCCGGCCTGCCCGATCCGTTCACCGCCACCCGCTATCACAGCCTCTCGGTCGAGAAGTCGACCCTGCCGGAGGTGCTGGAGGTGACCGGCTGGACCGACGACGGCGAGATCATGGGCTTCAGCCATCGCACCAAGCCGGTGCACGGCGTCCAGTTCCACCCGGAATCCATCGCCACGGAAGGCGGCCACGCCATGCTCGCCAACTTCCTGAAGCTCACGGGCGCGACGCCCCTGGCCGACGCTTAAGACCATGTCCGACGCTTTCAAGCCGCTGCTGGGCCGCCTCGCGGACGGGGGCACCCTGTCCGAAGACGACGCGGGCGAGTTCTTCGACGCCTGCCTGCGCGGCGAGCCGACGCCCGCCCAGGTCGCCGCCGCCGTCACCGCCATGCGCATGCGCGGCGAAACGACCGGCGAGATCACCGCCTGCGCCCGCGCCATGCGCAAGGCCGCGGTGAAGCTGGACCATCCGTTCCAGGTGATGGACGTCTGCGGCACCGGGGGCGATGGCCTGCACACCCTGAACGTCTCGACGGCGGTCGCCTTCGTCGCGGCCGGCGGCGGACTGAAGATCGCCAAGCACGGCAACCGGGCCATTTCCTCGCGCTCGGGCGCCGCCGACGTGCTGACCGAACTGGGCGTCAATCTCGCGGCCGGCCCCGAGCAGCAGCTCAGCGCCCTCGACCAGGCCAATGTCGCCTTCTTCTTCGCCCCGGCCCACCACAGCGCCATGCGCCATGTGGCGCCGATCCGCACGGACCTCGGATTCCGCACCATCTTCAACCTGCTGGGACCGCTGACCAATCCGGCCGGCGCCCAGCGCCAGGTGATGGGGGTGTTCGCCGACCGCTGGGTCGAGCCCCTGGCCCGGGTCCTGGGCGCGCTCGGCGCCGAACGCGCCTGGGTCGTACACGGCGCGGGCCTGGACGAGATGACCACGACCGGCGAAACCAGCGTCGCGGAGTACCGCGACGGACAGGTCCGGCTGTTCACCGTCACGCCCGAGGCGGTCGGTCTGCCTCGCGCGGCCCTGGCCGACCTCACCGGCGGTTCGCCGGCCGAGAACGCCGTCGCCCTGCGCGACCTGATGAACGGCAAGGCCGGCCCCTATCGCGACATCGTCCTGCTCAACGCCGCCGCCGCCTTCCTGGTCGGCGAGAAGGTCGAAACCCTGCGCGAAGGCGTCGAACTGGCCGGCCAGGTCCTGGACGACGGCCGCGCCAAGGCCGCGCTCGACAAGCTGGTCGAGCTGACCGCATGAGCGACATCCTCGACAAGATCGCCGCCTACAAGCGCGATGAGGTCGCCGGGCGCAAACGCGCCCGCGCGCTGGCCGAGCTGGAGGCCGCGGCCCAGGCGGCCTCCCCGCCCCGCGGGTTCCGAGCAGCCCTGGAGCGCGCCCACGCCCCCGGCAAGCTGGCGCTGATCGCCGAGATCAAGAAGGCTTCGCCCTCCAAGGGCCTGATCCGCGAGGACTTCGACCCGCCGGCCCTGGCCCGCGCCTACGAGGCCGGCGGCGCGGCCTGCCTTTCGGTGCTGACCGACGGTCCCAGCTTCCAGGGCGCCGACGCCTATCTGACCGCGGCGCGCGAGGCCGTTTCCCTGCCGGCCCTGCGCAAGGAGTTCCTGGTCGATCCCTGGCAGGTGGCCGAGGCGCGCGCCCTGGGCGCGGACGCGATCCTGGTCATCATGGCCATGGTCGACGACGCCCTGGCCGGCGACCTGATGGCGCAGGCCGCGCGCCTGGGCATGGACGCCCTGGTCGAGGTGCACGACGAGGACGAGATGGCGCGGGCCGCCGCTCTGGGCGCCAAGCTGGTCGGGGTCAACAACCGCAACCTGCGCACCTTCGAGACCGACCTGGCCACGACCGAACGGCTGGCGCCGCTCGCACCGGCCGACGCCCTGCTGGTCACCGAGAGCGGCATCTTCACCTCGCTGGACGTCACCCGGCTCGAACGCTGCGGCGCAAGGGCCATGTTGGTCGGCGAAAGCCTGATGCGTCAGGCCGACGTGACCGCCGCCACCCGCGCCCTGCTCGGCTGAGTCGCGCCATCGCCGCTCCAGCCGCTGAAAAGCGAAGCCTTTTCAAGGGCTCAGCGGTAACTTGACATTAACTAAGAACACCTAGAGAACATTTCTGACGTTAGCGCTTTGTTCTCAAGGGCTCGACAGCCATGCTCACCCGCAAGCAGCACGAACTTCTCATGTTCATCCATGAGCGGATCAAGGAGACCGGGGTCTCCCCCTCCTTCGATGAAATGAAGGAGGCGCTGGATCTTGCGTCGAAGTCGGGCATCCACCGCCTGATCACGGCGCTGGAGGAGCGCGGGTTCCTGCGCCGCCTGCCGCACCGGGCCCGCGCGCTAGAGGTGGTGAAGCTGCCGCAGCAGGCGACCACGGCCGCCCCGCCCAAGGGCCGCGCGCCGTTCAAGCCGCAACTCGTGGAAGGAGGGGAAACGCCGCCCAACCTGCCCATCGCCAACGACACGCGCGAACTGCCGATCCTCGGCCGCATCGCCGCCGGCACGCCGATCGAGGCGATCCAGCAGGAACGCGACCGGATCCAGGTGCCGGAAACCATCCTTGGCGCGGGCGAGCATTTCGTCCTGGAGATCGCCGGCGACTCGATGATCAACGCCGGCATTCTCGACGGCGACTATGTGGTGATCCGCAAGACCGACACCGCCAATTCCGGCGACATCGTCGTCGCCCTGGTCATGGGCGAGGAAGCCACCTTGAAGCGCCTGCGCAAGAAGGGCGCCTCCATCGCGCTGGAGGCCTCGAACCCGGCCTACGAGACCCGCATCTTCGGGCCCGATCAGGTGCAGGTGCAGGGCCGGCTGGTCGGTCTCATCCGCCGCTACCACTGAGCGTCCAGGGGCGCTGGCCGCGAAGGTCCTGAGCCCAGACGATCCTCCAACCCTTGGCCGTGCGGTAGAGTTCGGCCGAGCCGCCGCGGGCGAAGTCGGCCTCCGTCAAGGTTAGGCCGTGCGGACAGGGCGCGGCTTCTCCGCGGATAACCACGACCTCGGCCCAGTCGCAGAACAGCGGCGCCTTCTTCTCGATGGTCGAGGCCCGCCGCGTGAAGATCGCGGCGATGGGCGGCCCCTCCCCGTTTCGCCGCGGCGCGCAGGACCAGCGGTCGCAGTCGTAGTCCGCCTCGCGCGCTTCCTCGGGGGCCGGCGAGAGGCCGCGGCGGCGCGCCCAGAGCTCGGCGGCGAACAGCTTGGCGTCCGGCCGCAGCAGGACAGCCTCCTCGCCCCGCCTCACCGCTACGCTCGACCCGTCGGCGGCGATCCATGCGTCGGGCGCCGGCGGGCGCGGGCATAGCCACACCGCCAGGGCCAGCGGCAGGCCGACCCAGCGCAGCGGCCCGCGCCACAGGCAAAGCCACAGCACACCGAGGAAGGCCGCCGGCAAGGTCCAGGCCGGCGCGCTGGCGTAGATCATCTGGCTGTTGGGCAAGCTCGCCACCCAGGCGGCGATCATGTTCATGGTGTCGATCCCCAGGCCCGCCGCGCTCAAGGGCGCCGCGCCCAGGCCGAGCGGCGCGAGCACCGCGCCAAGCGCCAGGGCCGGCATCATCAGGAACGACGAGATCGGCGCGGTCAGCAGGTTGGCCAGCAGGCCGAAGGTCGACACCCGGTTGAAGTGCTGCATGGCGAACGGGCCGGTCGCCAGGCCGGCGACGAAGCTCGCCCCGATGCTGGCCCCGATCCAGACGCCCACGGCCTGTACGGCGCGGATCGGCAGGGGCGTGTTGATCTCCCGCGCCGGCCGCGGCCAGGCTTCGGCCAGGGCCACCAGGGCGGCGGTGGCGGCGAAGGACATCTGGAAGCCGGGCTGGGTCACCGCCTCCGGCTGCAGGGCCAGGATCGCCAGGGCTGCAACCGCCAGGGTGTGCAGGCTGATGGCGCGGCGATCCACAAGGATGGCCAGGAACGCCGTCCCCGCTGTGATGGCCGCCCGCTCGGCCGGGCTCGGCGCGCCGGACAGCACCAGATAGGCGCCGACCGCGGCCAGTCCAGCGGCCGCCGCCACCTTCTTCGAGGACACCCGCAAGGCCGCCCATGGCCAGGCGGCGATCAGCAGGCGCGCCGCCGCAAAGACGAAGCCGCCGACGATCGCCATGTGCAGGCCCGAGATCGAGATGATGTGCGCCAGGCCCGAGGCGCGCAGGTCCTCGACCTGCTGGCGTGGCACGAAGGCTTCGTGCCCGGTCACCATGGCCGCCGCCAAACCTCCGCTTTCGGCGTCCATCTGCCCGACGATGCGGCGGGCCAGCGCCCAACGGACCGCATTGATCCGCATTTCAAACTGCAAGCGCCAGGGCGGGGCCTGTTCGGCCTTCAGAGGCTCCAGCGGCGAGAGGGCGAATCCCACTCCGCCAACCCCGTCGAAGAAGGCGTCTCGCGCGAAGTCGTAGGAGCCAGGGCTGGCGGGCGGCGGCGGCGCATTGACCATGCCCTTCAGGGCCACGGCCTCCCCTGGCGACGGCAGGGCCTGATCGCCGCGCAGGGTGACCCGCACGCGGATCGGCGTGGCCGACGGCGAAAGCCCGCTGATGCGGATCGGCGCCAGCAGGATTCGCGGCCCGCCCTGGCCGGGCGAGGCGATGTCGATCACATAGCCTTCGATCATCCGCACCCCGCCGCCGGGCGGCGCGATCGGCGCGCGCACCGCCTGGGTCCGCAGCTTCGCCGCGGCGAATCCGGCGCTCGCGAACGCCGCCAGCAGCAGCAGGATGGCGGCGGGCCGGCTCAGGCCAAGGCGCCGGACCGTCCAGACCAGCGCCGCCGCCACGGCCAGCAACCCATAGGCGACCAGCGGCAAAGGTTCGCCAGGCAGGGCGAGATAGAGCGCGGCCCCCGCGCCGAACGCTACCGGGGACCACAGAGTCCAGCTCTGCACGGAGGCTTGATCGGCCAGCCATGTTGCGATGCGGCGAAAACCGGGACGCCGCGGAAACACCGTGCTAATAGGCGCCGCGCGCTCGCTTTGCGCGCCAGCGACAGAAACAGACTCCAACTCGATGTCCGACCGTCCCGTCGTCACCCGGATCGCCCCCTCGCCCACCGGCTCCATGCACATAGGCACGGCCCGGACGGCGCTTTTCAACTGGCTTTACGCCAAGCACACCGGCGGCCAGTTCCTCCTGCGCATCGAGGACACCGACCGCGAGCGCTCCACGGCCGCGGCGGTGCAGGTGATTTTCGACGGCCTCGACTGGCTGGGCCTGAAGCCCGACGCCGAGCCGGTGTTCCAGTTCTCGCGCGCCGACCGCCACCGTGAAGTCGCCGAGGAGATGCTGGCCAGCGGCGGCGCCTATCGCTGCTACATGACCCCGGACGAGCTGGAAATCGAACGCGAGGCCGCCCGCGCCGAGGGCCGGGTGATCCGCTCGCCCTGGCGCGACCGCACCGACGGCGGCAACTACGACGAGACCCGTCCGTTCGTCGTACGCCTCAAGAGTCCGCTGGACGGCGAAACCGTCATCGACGACCAGGTGAAGGGCCAGGTGACCTTCCAGAACCGGGCTCTGGACGACCTGATCCTGCTGCGCTCGGACGGCAGTCCGACCTACAATCTCGCCGTGGTGGTGGACGACCACGACATGGGGATCACCCACGTCATCCGCGGCGACGACCACCTGAACAACGCCGCCCGCCAGACCCTGATCTACCAGGCGATGGGCTGGGAGGTCCCTGTCTGGGCGCACCTGCCGCTTATCCATGGCCCCGACGGGACCAAGCTGTCGAAGCGCCACGGCGCCCAGGCGGTCAGCGAATTCGACGACATGGGCTATCTGCCCGAGGCCATGCGCAACTACCTGGCCAAGCTCGGCTGGGGCCATGGCGACCAGGAGGAGTTCAGCCGCGAAGACGCGGTCGCGCTGTTCGACATCTCCGGCGTCGGGAAGAGCCCTTCGCGCTTCGACATGAAGAAGCTGCTCAGCCTGAACGGCCATTATATCCGCGAGGCGGACAATGCTCGACTCGCCGCGCTGATCGCGCCGCGCATCGGCCCCAAGGCGGATATCGACACGCTGGTTGCCGCCATG
>MEEW01000094.1 GCA_001724985.1 Phenylobacterium sp. SCN 69-14 | reverse complement strand
GGCCGACTGCGAGCTGGCCGGGGTCGCGACCCACCATGTCGCCGCCGCCGAGGTCGAGGCGCTGAAGGCGGCCATCGTCGCGGCGCCGGACGGGATCGAGGCGGCGCTGGCGCGGTTCGAGGCGAAGGCCGGCGCCCCGCCGCTGGCGGCGCATCGGGACGAGATCGACCAGGCGTTCGGCCACGACCGGCTGGAGGACATCCTGGCGGCGCTGGGGGCCTCGGGGTCGGACTGGGCGGGCGAACAGCTCGCGGTCATGGCGACCAAGTCGCCGCAGACCATGAAGGTCGCCCTGCGCCAGCTTCGCATCGGCGGGAAGCTGGACTCCTTCGCCGAGAACATGACGATGGAATACCGGATCGGCGCGCGGGTGGTGCGGCGGCACGACTTCATCGAGGGCGTGCGCGCAGTGATTGTCGACAAGGACCAAGCGCCCAAATGGGACCCGCCGACCCCCGAGGGCGTGACCGAGGCCATGCTGGATGCGATTTTCGCACCGCTTCCTTCCCCCGAGGAGTGGTCGCCCCTAACTTGAAGTTCGAACGGCGCCGTCAAGGTGCGCCGAGGAGGAGACGAGACATGACCCGCCACCTGCTGATGGCCGCCGCCGCGGCCCTGACCCTCTGCGCGACCGCCGCTCACGCCGCGCCGCCCGCCAACATCGCTGCGGCCGTGGCCGCGGCGGACCGCCCGGACGCCGACAAGGCGCGCGACGTGGCCCGCAAGCCCGCCGAGGTGCTCGAATTCGCCGGGGTGAAGAGCGGGGAGAAGGTCGGCGAACTCCTGCCCGGCGGCGGCTATTTCACCCGCCTGCTGAGCGCCGCGGTCGGGCCGCAGGGCAAGGTCTATGCGGGCGTCTCGGCCAGCGCCGAGGAGAAATCCAAGGCCGCGCTGGAGAAGGGCAACGTCAAGGTCGTGGTGATGAATCCCCCGGCGCTGAACTTGCCCGAGCCGGTGGACCTGATCTTCACGGCCCAGAACTATCACGACTTCCACCTGGCCAGCCGGAACCTGGACGTCGCCCAGGTGAACAAGCACCTCTACGATGCGCTCAAGCCGGGCGGCGTGCTGCTGGTCATCGACCATGCCGCGGCCGCAGGCGCCCCGATCGAGGTCGCCGACACCCTGCACCGGATCGATCCGGCGGTGGTGAAGCGCGAGGTCGAGGCGGCGGGCTTCAAGTTCGTCGGCGAGAGCAACGTGATCCGCAATCCCGAGGACCCGAAGACCGGCAAGGTGTTCGACCCCGAAATCCGCGGCAAGACCGACCAGTTCATCTACAAGTTCCAGAAGCCGAACTAGGGGGCGAGCGTCATGCGCGTCGCCTTCATCGGCCTTGGAAACATGGGCGGCGGCATGGCCGTCAACCAGGCGAAGGCCGGCCGCCAGGTCGCCGCCTTCGACCTGTCGGCGCAGGCCCTGGCGCGGGCCGGGGAGGGGGGCTGCACGCCCGCCGCCTCGGTCGCCGAGGCGGTGGCGGGCGCGGACGTGGTGGTCACCATGCTCCCGGCCGGGCCGCATGTGCGCGCGGTCTATGCGGGCGAGGTTCTGCCCAATGCGCCGAAAAGCGCCCTGCTGATCGACTGCTCGACCATCGATGTCGAAAGCGCCCGCGCGGTGGCCGAGCAGGCGAAGGCGCAAGGCTTCCGCTTCGCCGACGCCCCGGTCTCCGGCGGCACGGCCGCCGCCGACGCCGGAACCCTGGCCTTCATGGTCGGTTGCGACGAGGCCGATTTCGCGGCCGTCGAGGCGGCGCTCCAGCCGATGGCGCGCGCGGTGATCCGGGCCGGCGACCATGGCGCGGGCCAGGCGGCCAAGATTTGCAACAACATGGTCCTGGGCGTCTCGATGATCGGGGTGTGCGAGGCGATCGCCCTGGCGGAGAAGCTGGGGCTCGACCCCGAGCGGTTCTTCGAGATCGCCTCGAAGTCTTCGGGCCAGTGCTGGTCGATCACCAGCTACTATCCCTGGCCCGGGCCGGTGGAGGCCGCGCCCTCGAACCGCGGATACGCCGGCGGCTTCGCCACGGCCATGATGCTGAAGGACCTGAAGCTGGCCCAGCAGGCCGCGGCGGCGGCGGGCGCGGCCGCGCCGATGGGCGCTCAGGCGGAGGGACTCTATGCCCTATTCGAACGCCTCGGATATGGAACTAAGGACTTTTCCGGAATTCTGCAGATGCTGCGCGGACGCTTAGAAGACCTGGAAGGTGAAGCGCGGAGCCGACCTTCCGCTTAACGAAATCTGATCGATTGCACGTGACGAATTCTAGACAATCGATCGAGGCGGCGCGATAAGCCCGCCAGATGCAAGGGGAACGTCCGACGTCAGCCGGACGGATTTCAAGTCGATGGATTACAAGGCCGCCTTCGCAACCGCCCTGGAGCAAATCCGTTCCGAAGGCCGCTATCGGGTCTTCGCAGACCTGAAGCGGCACCGCGGCCAATTCCCGCACGCCACCTGGACCCGAGCCGACGGTTCGCAGTCGGACGTGGTGGTCTGGTGTTCCAACGACTATCTCGGCCAGGGCCAGAACCCCATCGTCACCGACGCCATGCACCAGGCGATCGACGAGGCGGGCGCAGGCTCGGGCGGCACCCGCAACATCTCGGGCACCACGCACTACCACGTCGAACTCGAGGAAGAGCTGGCCGACCTGCACGGCAAGGAAGCGGCCCTGCTGTTCACCTCGGGCTATGTCTCGAACGAGGCCTCGCTCTCGACGCTCTACAAAATTCTTCCCGGCCTGCTGATCTTCTCGGACGAGCTGAACCACAATTCGATGATCTCCGGCATCCGCGCCGGGGGCCGCGAGCGCCGCCGGGTGTTCCGCCACAACGACCTGGCGCACCTGGAGCAGCTTCTGGCCGAGGCCCCGGCCGACGCGCCCAAGCTGATCGCCTTCGAGAGCGTCTATTCGATGGACGGCGACATCGCCGACATGCAGGCCACCGTGGCGCTGGCCAAGAAGTACGGCGCCATGACCTATCTGGATGAAGTCCACGCGGTCGGCATGTACGGCCCGCGCGGCGCCGGTGTCGCCGAGCGCGACGGGGTGATGGGCGAGATCGACATCATCGAGGGCACGCTGGGCAAGGCGTTCGGGGTGATGGGCGGTTACATCGCCGCGGACGCGGTGATCGTCGATGCGATCCGCAGCTATGCCGACGGCTTCATCTTCACCACCTCGATCCCGCCGGCCCTGGCGGCCGGGGCGGTGGCCTCGATCCGCTACCTGAAGGAACACAACGACGTCCGCGAAGCCCATCAGGAGCGCGCCGCGGCCCTGAAGGCGCGCCTGCGCAAGGCCGGCCTGCCGGTCATGCCGTCGGTCAGCCATATCGTGCCGGTGCTGGTCGGCGATCCGGTCCACTGCAAGATGATCTCGGACGTGCTGCTGACCGATTTCGGGATCTATGTGCAGCCGATCAACTATCCGACCGTGCCGCGCGGCACAGAGCGTCTGCGTTTCACCCCTTCGCCGGCCCACACCGACGAGATGATGGACGCCCTGGCCGAGGCGCTGGAAAAGCTCTGGGTCCACTGCAACATCGCCCGCGTGGGCGGTCAGGCGGCCTGACTACAGCATTTCATTCTGCATGATCCGCGCGGCGATCCCTGCGTCCCCCATGGCGGAGGTGACGCAGGTTCGCTGACTTCACGATCTCGATTCTAGCTGCCCCGGCGCACGCCGCGGCCCAGGCCGATCTTCTTGGCGAAATCGGAGCGACGGGCCGCATAGGCCGGCGCGACCATCGGATAGTCCGGCGGCAGGCCCCAGCGGCGGCGATAGTCCTCCGGGCTCATGTCGTAGCGCGAGCGCAGGTAGCGCTTGAGCATTTTGAGCTTCTTGCCGTCCTCCAGGCACACGATGAAGTCGTGCTGGATCGAGCGGCTGATCGGCACGGCGGGCTTGGGTTTTTCCTCGGCGCTGGCGGCCGGCGCCTTGCTGAGGCCTTCGAGCGCGCCGTAGACGGAACGTATGATCTCGGGGACCGCCTCGGCGCTCACGGGGTTGCGGCTTACGTACGCGGCGACGATGTCGGCGCCCAGGCGCATCAGTTCCTCGCCCGAACGACCTTCGGGCTCGGCTTCCATACTCATTCGGGACCCCTTGATAAGGCGATGACCAATGGACGCGTCGCCCGAGCGCGCTCGCCTCCGTGGGGTCTGCAACGCCGCAGGCAGAAGATCGTTCCCTGCCGTTGGATCGAAGGTCCGATGGCGCTAAAGAGCGCACGACGAAGCGCTCGCCCCGCATCCGCTTCCAGGATTTCCCGAAAGGCCCGCCCATGACCGTTCACGCCCAAACCCCCGCAGACGCCTTCTTCACGGCCGGCGTCGCCGAAACCGACGCGCAGATCGCCGCCGTCCTCAGTGGCGAGCTGAAGCGCCAGCAGGACCAGATCGAACTGATCGCCTCCGAGAACATCGTCTCGCGGGCGGTGATGGAGGCCCAGGGCTCGGTCCTGACCAACAAGTACGCCGAGGGCTATCCCGGCAAGCGCTACTACGGCGGCTGCGAGGTCGTGGACGTGGCCGAGCAGATCGCCATCGACCGCGCCAAGCAGATCTTCGGCTGCGAGTTCGCCAATGTGCAGCCGCACTCGGGCAGCCAGGCGAACCAGGCCGTGTTCATGGCCACCATGACGCCGGGCGACACCTTCATGGGCATGGACCTGGCGGCGGGCGGCCACCTGACCCACGGCAAGAACGTGAACCAGTCGGGCAAATGGTTCCGCCCGGTGGCCTATGGCGTGCGCCAGCAGGACCACCTGATCGACTACGACATGGCCGCCGAGGTCGCCCAGGCCGAGAAGCCCAAGGTGATCATCGCCGGCGGCTCGGCCTATAGCCGCCACATCGACTTCGTCCGCTTCCGCGAGATCGCCGACAGCGTGGGCGCCCTGCTGATGGTCGATATCGCCCACTATGCGGGCCTGGTCGCCGGGGGGGTCTATCCCAACCCGTTCCCCCACGCGCACATCGTCACCACCACCACGCACAAGACCCTGCGCGGCCCGCGCGGCGGCATGATCCTGACCAACGACAAGAAGCTGGCCAAGAAGATCGATTCGGCGGTGTTCCCCGGCCTGCAGGGCGGGCCGCTGATGCATGTGATCGCGGCCAAGGCCGTGGCGTTCGGCGAGGCCCTGCAGCCGGGGTTCCAGCAATACGCCCGCCAGATCGTCGCCAACGCCCGCGCCCTGTCCGACAGCCTGCAGGCGGCCGGCTTCAAGATCGTGTCCAACGGCACCGACAGCCACCTGATGCTGGTGGACCTGACGCCCAAGGGCGTGTCCGGGTCCGACGCCGAGGTGGCGCTGGAGCGCGCCCACATCACCACCAACAAGAACGGCATCCCGTTCGACCCGCTGCCCCCGATGCAGACCTCGGGCCTGCGGGTGGGCACGCCGGCCGGCACGACCCGCGGCTTCGGCGAGGCCGAGTTCCGCCAGATCGGGACCTGGATCGGCGAAGTGCTCGACGGCCTGGCCACGGGCGGCGACAACAGCGCGGTGGAAGCCAAGGTGCGCGACGAGGTGCTGGCCTTGACGAAACGCTTCCCCATCTACAGCTAACCCCTGTATCTTGATGTGGGTTGGCCGGAAGGGGCTAGATCATGCGATGCCCGTTCTGCGGCCATGCTGAAAGTCAGGTGAAGGACAGCCGCCCGTCGGAAGACGGCGCGGCCATCCGCCGCCGCAGGTTCTGTCCCGAGTGCGAAGGCCGGTTCACGACCTTCGAGCGGGTGCAGCTTCGCGAGCTGGTCATCGTCAAGCGCTCGGGCCGCCGCGCCCCGTTCGACCGGGACAAGATGGCCCGCTCGATCGGCCTGGCGACCCGCAAGCGGCCGATCGAGCCCGAGCGCATCGAGAAGATGATCTCGTCGATCGTGCGCGAGCTGGAAAGCATGGGCGAGGCCGAACTGCCGTCCTCGGCGGTCGGCGAGCTGATCATGACGCACCTGAAGCAGCTCGATGACGTGGCCTATGTCCGCTACGCCTCGGTCTATCGCGACTTCCGCGAGGCCGGCGAGTTCGCGACCTTCCTCGGCCAGGAGGGCCTTCACGACGGCGACGAGGATGGGCGCTAGCGTCACCCTCAAGCTCGCGACCTCGCTGGACGGGCGCATCGCCACCGCCAGCGGCGAGAGCCGCTGGATCACCGGGCCGCAGGCGCGCGAGGCGGTGCATCGGCTGCGGGCCGAGCACGATGCGGTGCTGGTCGGGGTGGAGACCGCCCTGGCGGACGATCCCGACCTGACCGTGCGGCTGGACGGCTGGAGCGGGCCCCAGCCGGCGCGGGTGGTGCTGGACAGCCGCCAGAGGCTGGCCGCCGACTGCCGGCTGGTGCGCACCGCGCGCGAAATCCCCACCTATGTGATCGCCACCGAGCCGCCGCAGCCCCGCCTGGTCGAGGCCGGCGTGAAGGTGCTGCAGGTCGAGGCGCTGGGCGAGGAGCGTCCCGATTTGCGTGACGTGGTGGAAACCCTGGCAGGACAGGGGCTGGCGCGGCTGTTCGTCGAGGGCGGCGGCCAGGTGGCCGGAAGCTTCCTGCGCTGCGGGCTGGTCGACCGGCTGGAGTGGTTCCGCGCGCCGATCGTGATCGGCGGGGAGGGGCGGCCGGGAATCGGCGCCCTGGCCCTGACCGCCCTGGCCGACGCCCCCCGGCTGCGCCGCATTGAAGTTTCGCAGGTCGGCGACGACCTGTGGGAGCGTTACGAAAGGTTCTGAATGTTCACCGGCATCGTCACCGATGTGGGCCGCCTGCGGGCCGTCCGCGAGACCAACCGCGACCTGCGCTTCGAGGTCGAGACCAGCTTCGACCTGTCGACCATCGACATGGGCGCCTCGATCAGCCACGCCGGATGCTGCCTGACCATCGTCGAGAAGGGCGAAGGCTGGTTCGCGGTCGAGATCTCGAACGAGACCCTGGGCCTGACCACCCTGGGAAGCTGGAAGGAAGGTGACCCGATCAACCTGGAGCGCGCCGCGCGGGTCGGCGACGAGCTGGGCGGCCACATCGTCTCGGGCCACGTGGACGGGGTGGGCGAGGTGATCTCGGTCGACTCCGAGGGCGGCTCGCACCGGGTCAGGATCCGGGTTCCCAGGCCGCTGCACCGCTTCATCGCCCCGAAGGGCTCGATCACCGTCGACGGCGTCAGCCTGACCGTCAACGAGGTCGAGGACGACGTCTTCGGCGTCAATCTGATCCCTCATACCTGGGATGTGACCACCCTGGGGCGGCTGAAGCCCGGCTCGAAGGTCAATCTGGAGATCGACATGCTCGCGCGGTATCTCGCCCGCTGGCGAGAAACGGCCTAAAGGGTCGGCTCAAGCAGAGACTGGAGCCCCATGCTCGAAGAAAAGATTCGCATCCTGATCGTCGAAGCCCGCTTCTACGACGACCTGGCCGACGAGATGCTGAAGGCCGCGGCGGACGTCATCACCGCCCACGACGCCGAGTACGACGTCATCAGCGTGCCCGGCGCGCTGGAGATTCCCGGCGCGATCGCCATCGCCGAGGAGGGCGGCCATCGGCCGGCCGGCCGCAGCTATGACGGCTATGTCGCCCTGGGCACGGTGATCCGCGGCGAGACCTACCATTTCGAGATCGTCTCGAACGAGTCGGCGCGCGGCATTATGGACCTGACGGTCGGCAAGCGGCTGGCCATCGGCAACGGGATTCTGACCGTCGAGGACGAGGATCAGGCCTGGGCGCGCGCCAGGGCCAGCGAGGGCGACAAGGGCGGGGCCGCCGCCCGCGCGGCTCTTGAGGTGATCGCCCTGAAGCGGCGGCTGCTGGGACAGACGCGATGAGCCGCGGCCAACGCTCGGTGGCGCGGCTGGCCGCGGTCCAGGCGCTCTACCAGATGGAGGTGTCCGGGGCCGGGGTCGAGGCGGTGATCCGCGAGTTCTCCGACCACAGGTTCGACCGCAGCCCCGAGGGCGACGGCGAAGGCGCGCCGCTGGCCGCCGCCGACGAGGCGTTCTTCGCCGACCTGGTGCGCGGGGTGGTGGACCATCAGCGCGAGATCGACGCGGCTGTGGTCGGCAAGCTGGCGGCCAACTGGCGGCTGGAGCGGCTGGACGCGACGGTGCGCGCCATCCTGCGCGCCGGGGTCTTCGAACTGGCGCATCGGTCCGACGTGCCGACCGAGGTGGCGATCGACGAATATGTCGAACTGACCAAGTCCTTCTTCGACGGGCCGGAGGGCGGCTTCGTCAACGGGGCGCTGGATGCGGTGGCCAGGGATGTCCGGGGCTGACGAGGCCCCGGACGAGTTCGGCCAGATCGCCGAGCTCTATCGCCCGCTGACGCGCGGCGCGCCCGAGGCCCTGGCGCTGCTGGACGATGCGGCGGTCATCCCCTCGCGCCCCGGCTTCGACATGGTGGTGACCAAGGACGCCATGGTCGAGGGTGTGCATTTCCTGCCCGGCGAGACGCCCGACCTGGTGGCGCGCAAGCTGCTGCGGGTGAACCTTTCCGACCTGGCGGCGAAAGGGGCCGACCCTTACGGCTATTTCCTGGCGACGGCCTGGCCGAAGGCCTGGGGCTGGGCCGAGCGGCGGCGCTTCGCCGACGGCCTGGCGCAGGACGGGGAGGCGTTCGACCTGATCCTGTTGGGCGGCGACACGGTGTCGACGCCGGGGCCGCTGACGGCCTCCCTGACCCTGTTGGGCTGGACGCCCTCCGGCCGCATGGTCCGGCGTGGCGGCGGGCGGCCGGGCGATCTCCTGATGGTGTCGGGAACGATCGGCGACGGCTGGCTCGGCCTGTTGGCGGCGAGGGGAGAGCTGGAGGATCCGGCCGGCTGGCTGGAGGGCCGCTACCGGCTGCCCACGCCGCGGCTCGACCTGCGGGACGCCCTGCGCGGCGGGGCCAGCGCCGCGGCGGACGTGTCGGACGGCCTGATCGCCGACGCCGGGCACATCGCGACCGCCAGCGGCTGCGGGCTGAGGCTCGACCTGGCCGCCCTGCCGCTGTCGGAGCCCGCCCGCGCGTGGCTCTCGCGTCAGCCGGACCGGCGGGCGGCCCTGGCGGCCCTGGCCTCGGGGGGCGACGACTACGAGGTGGTCTGCGCCGCGCCCGAGCCCCTGGGCGGGTTCAGCGTGATCGGAAGCCTCACCGCGGAGCCTGGTCGCCGGGTCGAGGTCGACGGCCTGGCCATCGAAGCCGGCGCCGGCGGCTGGCGGCACGGTTAGCGGGGCGGCAACCCTTGAGGGGCTAAGGCTCTGACCATGATCCGCCGCAGCCTTCTCCTTGCGTTCGCCGCCATGACCGCCGCCCCGGCCCTGGCGGCGGAGTCCGCCAAGACGGGGACGGGCAAGGACGGGCCGGCTGGGCAGTATGTGGACGTCTCGCCGGTGGCGATCCCGATCCTGGCGGACGGCCGGCTGGTCAACTACGTCTTCGTCACCTTCCGGGTGCAACTGACGGCGATGGCGGACGCGTCGAAATGGCGCGCCAAGGAGCCCTATTTCCGCGACGCCCTGGCGCGGATCGGCACGCCGACCCTAAAGACTATGCGGCGGTCGATGCGCCGAAACTCACCGCCGCCTTCCAGCGCGAGGCCGTCGCCATCGCCGCCCAGGACGTCAAGGCGGTGACTCTCACCGCTCAAATGCCCAAGCAGCGGCTGGGCCTGCCACGGCCCGGGCGCGGCGGCCAGGGCGCCTCGCCGCGAAATGTCCTGCCCTGAAACCGTCCTCGGCGTCCCTGCCGCCGCGTAACCATGGTCAAGGGGGCGTTGCGCGTCCCCGTTACAACTGGCAACGTCCTATCGATCAAAAAGGGGCTCCGGACGAACGGCGCTCCGCTTGAGGGAAAACGACAGGGGCCTGGAGCGTCGAGCGCCGCCCAATCGTGGGCGACGACCGGCGTCTTCGTGCAATCGATAGGGGCGCTTAGAAGATGAGTCTTACGCTTACGCTGGTGATCGCCGCCGGCTTGTTGGCGGTGCTCTACGGCATCGTACGAACCGCACAGTTGTTGCGGGCTTCTCCAGGCAATGCGCGAATGCAGGAGATCGCCGCGGCGATCCAGGAAGGCGCCCAGGCCTATCTGCGCCGCCAATACACCGCCATCGCCATCGTCGGCGTCGTGGTGCTGATCGCCGCGGCCGTGCTGATCGGCCCGCTGGCGGCGGTCGGCTTCCTGATCGGCGCGGTGCTGTCCGGCGCGGCCGGCTTCATCGGCATGCTGATCTCGGTGCGCGCCAATGTGCGCACCGCCCAGGCGGCCTCCGAGGGCCTGGCCCGCGGCCTGTCGCTGGCCTTCCAGTCGGGCGCCATCACCGGCATGCTGGTGGCGGGCTTCGCTCTGGTCGGGGTGGCCGGCTACTACGCGATCCTGATCGGGCCGCTCGGCCATGAAAGCACCAGCCGCGAAGTCGTCGACTCGCTGGTGGCGCTCGGCTTCGGCGCTTCGCTGATCTCGATCTTCGCCCGCCTCGGCGGCGGCATCTTCACCAAGGGCGCCGATGTCGGCGGCGACATGGTCGGCAAGGTCGAGGCCGGTATCCCTGAGGACGACCCCCGGAACGCCGCGACCATCGCCGACAATGTGGGCGACAATGTCGGCGACTGCGCCGGCATGGCCGCCGACCTGTTCGAAACCTATGCGGTGACCACGGTCGCCACCATGGTCCTGGCCGCGATCTTCTTCCGCGGCGCGGACGTGGTGGGGAACATGATGCTGTTGCCGCTGGCCATCTGCGGCGTCTGCATCGTGACGTCGATCATCGGCACCTTCGGCGTGCGGCTGGGCAAGTCCAACAACATCATGGGCGCGCTCTACCAGGGCCTGGTCGTCACCGGCGTGCTGTCGGTGGCGGCGATCTACTGGGTGGTGACCACCCTGGTCACCGGGCCGGTCACGGTCGGCGACAAGACCTTCGACGCCATGAGCCTGTTCTGGTGCGGAATCACCGGCCTGATCGTCACCGCCCTGATCGTGGTGATCACCGAATATTACACCGGCACCGGCTTCCGCCCGGTGAAATCGGTGGCCAAGGCCTCGGTCTCCGGCCACGGCACCAACGTGATCCAGGGCCTGGCCATGTCGCTGGAATCGACTGCGGCTCCGGCCCTGGTCATCGTGGTCGGCATCATCGTCACCTATGGACTGGCCGGCCTGTTCGGCATCGCCATCGCCACCACGGCCATGCTGTCGCTGGCGGGCTTCATCGTCGCGCTGGACGCTTTCGGCCCGGTCACCGACAACGCCGGCGGCATCGCCGAAATGGCCGGTCTGCCGCCGGAAGTTCGGGTCACCACCGACGCGCTCGACGCGGTCGGCAACACCACCAAGGCGGTGACCAAGGGCTACGCCATCGGCTCGGCGGGCCTCGGCGCCCTGGTGCTGTTCGCGGCCTATACCGAGGACCTGAAGTACTTTGCGAGCAACGCGGCTCCCGGCTCGTTCTTCGACGGGCTGGGCGCGGTCGCCTTCGACCTCTCCAACCCCTATGTGGTGGTCGGCCTGCTGATCGGCGGCCTGCTGCCGTTCCTGTTCGGCGGCCTGTCGATGACCGCCGTCGGCCGCGCGGCCGAATCGGTCGTCGCCGAGGTGCGCCGGCAGTTCAAGGAGAACCCCGGCATCATGACCGGCGAGGTGAAGCCGGAATACGGCCGCGCCGTCGACATCCTGACCCGGGCGGCGATCAAGGAGATGATCGTTCCCTCGCTGCTGCCGGTGTTCTCGCCGATCGTGCTGTTCTTCATCATCAACATGATCGCCGGCAAGGTGAACGCCTTCGCCAGCCTGGGGGCGATGCTGATGGGCGTGATCGTCACCGGCCTGTTCGTCGCGGTCTCCATGACCTCCGGCGGCGGCGCCTGGGACAACGCCAAGAAGCTGATCGAGGAAGGCCACCACGGCGGCAAGGGCTCCGAAGCCCACAAGGCCGCGGTCACCGGCGACACCGTCGGCGACCCCTACAAGGACACCGCCGGCCCGGCCGTGAACCCGATGATCAAGATCACCAACATCGTGGCTCTGCTGCTGCTGGCGGTCCTGGCGCACGGCGCGGTCGGCTAGGGGTTTTCCCTCCCCCTCGCGGGGAGGGATATCGCATATGGGACGCCGCTCCTTTTCCTCCCCTGCTTTAGCGGGGGAGGAAAAGATCAGCCGGCCATGCGGTAGCCTTCGCCCGCGGGGAGAGACCCACGAACAGAAAGCCCCGGAGAGCGATCTCCGGGGCTTTTCGGTTTACGGTGGAGCGGGCGGCCTAGCGGCGGTCGCCGGGACGGCTGCCGGGCACGCCTTCGTCGTCGGAGTTGGGGAGCATGGTGCCGCGGCCGACATTGCCGAGGAGCTGTTCGAGGATGGTCAGCTCGCGGCCGCGGGTCGGGGTCTCGCGGCCGTTGAAGGAGATGACCTTGCCGTCCTTCAGGGTCATGACGTCGACGGTCTTCACGACCTCGCTGTCCTTGTCGAAGGTCACGGCGACGACGTTGCGCGAGGTGACGACCGGGCGGCGGAAAGCCACGCGTTCCTTCACCTGGTCGATATAGAACCAGACGTTGGGATCGAAGGTCGAGGTGGCCGAGGGCGAGCCGAGATTGGCGCGCACGGTCGATTTGGTGTCGGTCCCGACCTTCACGTCCTTGGGGTTGGCCTCGATGGCCTGGAAGCCGGAATAGGTCGTGATCGGCGCGCAACCGGCGGCGGAGGCCAGCAGGCCGGCGGCGAATGCGGCGTAGGCGACGCGTCGAAACATGTGCGAACCGGACCTGTTCAATTCTTCGAGGCTTTGACCTATCGCTCGCCGCCCCTTAGTTCAATGCCGCCTGTAGCCGCCCCTGACGGCGAAATCGAGGCCGAGATGTTCCTGGACCGCTTCTTCCGCCCGCGCGTGACGCTCGCCATGGGGCAGAAACTCTATGCCGGCGTGGTCGCGCAGGCCCGCACGCCCGCGCTCTACGAGCTCTATGGCGTGCCCGATACGGTCGAGGGCCGCTTCGAACTCTACACCGCCCACGTCTTCCTGCTGCTCGACCGGCTGCGCGGGCAGGGCTCGCGCGCCAGCGAGACCTCCCAGGCGCTGTTCGACACCTATCTGGGCGCGCTGGACGACGCCCTGCGCGAGATGGGGGTGGGCGACCTGTCGGTCGGGAAGAAGATGCGCAGGCTGGGCGAGGCCTTCTATGGCCGGGTGAAGTCGTACGAGGCCGCCTTCGCCGCCTTGCCGCAGACCGACCACCTGCAGGCCCTGCTGACCCGCACGGTCTACGCCCAGGGCGGCGCGGAGAATGTCGGCAAGCTGGCGGACTATGTGCTGAAGCAGCGCGCGGCCCTCGCCGAGCAGAAACTGGACGCCCTGCTGGACGGCCGCGCGGTCTGGAGCCAGGCATGAGCGACTGGCGCCAGGTGGTCCGCCTTTCGGACCTCGCCCGAGGCCCGGTCGGCATGACGCTGGCGCCCGATGCGGAAGTCCGCGCGCAGATCGCCCGGCGCCTGGGCCTGGAAAGCCTGCCGGAGCTGACCAGCCGCCTGACCGTGCGGCCCTGGCTGGACGGCGCGGAGATCACTGGGCGCTTCAAGGCGCGGGTCGAGCAGATCTGCGGCGTCACCCTCGATCCGTTCGAATCGGAGATCGAGGGCGAGATCGCCGTCCAGGCCGTGCCGGCCGGCAGTCCCCATGCGCCGGCCGATTCGGCCGGCGAGATCGAACTGGACCTGGAAGCCCCCGATCCGCCGGACGTGCTGGAGGGCGAGGAGATCGACCTGGCCGCCTATCTGGTCGAGCATCTGGCGCTGGAGATCGATCCCTTTCCGCGCAAGCCGGACGTCGAGTTCGACTACGAGCCCGAGGTGCGCGAGGAGTCGCCTTTCGCCGTCCTGAAGACGCTGAAGGACGACGATGCGCGATAGGCTGTCCGTTTGCATCGGGACGACCTGGGCCATATCCTCGGTCGGCTTGCGGCGCGCCGCTGTAAGGGATGAACCTGCGCCGTGACCGAGACCCTCACCATTTCCGTCGATGCGATGGGCGGCGATCACGGCCCGTCCGTGGTGGTCCCAGGCGTCGCCAAGGCGGCGGCCGAATCCTCGCGCCTGCAGTTCGTCCTCTATGGCGACGAGGCCACGATCTCCGCCGAACTGGCCCGGCAGCCGTCGCTGCAGGGCCGGGTGGAGGTGCGCCATACCGACCGGGTCGTGGCCATGGACGAAAAGCCGGCCCAGGCGCTGCGGCGCGGCAAGGGCACCTCCATGTGGTCGGCGATCGAGGCGGTGAAGGCGGGCCAGGCCCAGGCCGCGGTCTCCGCCGGCAACACCGGCGCGCTGATGGCGATGTCGCTGCTGATCTTGCGGATGAGCGTGCCGGTCGAGCGGCCCTGCCTGGTGGTGAGCTGGCCAGGGGTGAAGGGCGTCAGCACGGTGCTGGACGTCGGCGCCAATGTCGATTGCGACGCCGAGCGGCTGGTGGAGTTCGCGATCATGGGCGAGGCGTTCCATCGCGCCGCCCATGGGGTGGCCCGGCCGAGCGTCGGCCTGCTGAATATCGGGTCGGAGGAGATGAAGGGCCACGAGGAGGTGCGCCAGGCGCACGCCATCCTGCGCTCGGGCAAGTTCGACCTGGACTATCGCGGCTTCGTCGAGGGCGACGAGCTTTCGCAGAACAAGACCGACGTGATCGTCACCGACGGCTTCACAGGCAACATCGCCCTCAAGACCGCCGAAGGCACGGCGAAATATGTCGGGGGCGAACTTCGGGCGGCCCTGACCAGCTCGCTGATCACCAAGCTGGGGGCGCTGCTGGCGCGGTCCGGCCTGCTGGCGTTCCGCGAAAAACTGAGCCCCGACGCCGCCGCCCCGCTGCTGGGGCTCAACGGCGTGGTGGTGAAGAGCCACGGCGGCGCGTCCGAGCGCGACATCGCCTCGGCGATAAGAATGGCGGCCAAGCTTGCACGAAGCGACTTCGCAGCCGAAATCGAACGGAATATGACGCGGCTGACCGCCGCGGTGGCCGACCAGCAGCCGCCGGCCGTGGATGGAGCCGCCTGAGTGACCCAAGTTCTGCGTAGTGTCGTGACCGGGGTCGGGGGATACCTCCCCGATGAGATCGTCACCAATGACGACCTGGCCAAGATCGTCGACACGTCCGACGAATGGATCATCGAGCGCACCGGCATCCGCCGCCGCCACCGCGCGGCCGCGGATCAGGCCGTGTCGGACCTGGCGGTCGAAGCGGCCCGCAAGGCGCTGGAAGCGGCCGGCCGCACGCCGCAGGACGTCGACCTCATCATCGTGGCGACCACCACGCCCGACCTGACCTTCCCGGCCGCCGCGACGATCGTCCAGCGCAAGCTGGGCTGTCCGGTCGGGACGGCGTTCGACCTGCAGGCGGTCTGCTCCGGCTTCGTCTACGCCCTGTCGGTCGCTGACGGCTTCGTGGCGCGCGGACGCGCCAGGTGCGCCCTGGTCATCGGCGCGGAGACCATGACCCGGCTGATGGACTGGACCGACCGCGGCACCTGCGTGCTGTTCGGCGACGGCGCCGGCGCCGTGGTGCTGGAGCCGCAGACGGGCGAGGGGACGACCGCCGACCGCGGCCTGCTCGGCTTCGCCCTGCGGGCGGATGGGACCAAGCAGGACCTGCTCTATGTCGACGGCGGGGTGTCCACGACCGGCCAGATCGGCCATCTGCGGATGCAGGGCAACCAGGTCTTCCGCCATGCGGTCGTCAACATCTCCGAGGCGATTTTCGCGGCGGCCAAGGACGCCGGCGTCGAGGTGGGCGAGGTGGACTGGTTCATTCCGCACCAGGCCAACCAGCGCATTCTGGAGGGGGTCGCCCGTCGCGTCGGCATCGATGAATCGAAGGTGGTGACCACGGTGTCGGAGCACGCGAACACCTCCGCCGCCTCGATCCCGCTGGCCTGGTGGCAGGCGGTGCAGGACGGACGCATCAAGCCCGGCCAGTTGCTGCTGCTGGAGGCCATGGGCGGCGGGCTCACCTGGGGCGCCTGCGTCGTTCGCTTCTGATCGCGTTGCGAAGTCCTTGCATCCGAGCGGCTCAGGGGCGAGGGTGGACGCGATTAAGAAATCTTGGAAGTCTTTGACCTGATGCGATAATCAGGACATGACGACGTGTCGACGAAATCAGTAACGGTGTTTTCCGGGGTAGGGGCGTTCATGAGAGGCGCTACGGTTACGCGGGCCGACCTGTGCGAGGCGGTCCATGAGGAAGTGGGGCTGACCAGGCAGGACTGCTCGGAACTGGTCGAGCGGACGCTGGAGCTGATGGTCCAGGCGCTGGAGAAGGGCGAGCAGGTCAAGCTGTCCGGCTTCGGCGTGTTCCAGGTGCGTTCCAAGAACGCCCGGATGGGCCGCAATCCCAAGACCGGCGAGCCGGCCGCCATCGAGCCGCGCCGCGTGATCGGGTTCCGCGCCTCGCAGGTCATGAAGGCGCGAGTCGACCGCGCCTTGGCCGACAAGTGAGCGGCTCGTGGCCAAGGGCCCGGACGCTTTCAGGACGATCTCGGAAGCAGCCGACGAGCTGAATGTTCCGCAGCACGTGCTGCGGTTCTGGGAGACCAAGTTCTCCTTCATTCGACCGATGAAGCGGGCCGGCGGGCGGCGCTTCTATCGCCCGCAGGATATCGCGGTCCTGCGCGGGGTGCGCGTGCTGCTGCACGACGCCGGATATACGATCAAGGGCGTGCAGAAGCTGCACAAGGAGCAGGGGCTGAAGCGCCTGCTCGCCGCCGCCGACGGCGATGTCGGCCCGCGCCCGGAGGCCCTGGCCGCCGGCCTGGCCGATCGAGAGCTGACCGAGGAGGGCCGCGAGCGCCTGCTGACGGCCCTGGACGACCTGCAGAGCGCCAAGCGACGGCTGGACTCCTTGCTGGGCAAGGCGGACGACCGCTGAGCGGGCGACGATCGCGTCAATAGATCGAAATTCAGCTTGCCCGCCGTGCGCAAGCGGTTAGAAGGGCCGCTCGCCGATGTCGGAGCGTGGCGCAGCCTGGTAGCGCACTTGACTGGGGGTCAAGGGGTCGCAGGTTCGAATCCTGTCGCTCCGACCATCGGCGTCCAGCCCTTGCAGGGCCTTCCCGCACATTCCCGCCGCTCAAGCGGCGAAGCTGCTGTCGCAGGATGCGCACGACTGTACCGGAAATTGCATTCGCCGGGGACGGTACCGTTAAAATTGAGACTCGCTTAACCATCGCCGCCGATGGTCGCCCACACTCATCGGGAGAAGAAAACATGAAGTCTCAACTGTGTGTCGCGGTCGTCGGATTGGCGGTCCTGGCGGCGTCCGGCGCGTCGGCGCAATCGGCTCCGGTCGGGCCCTATGTCCAGATCAACCTCGGCTCGGCCGTCGCCGGCAAGACCGACGTCAGCGCCTCCACCGTCGGCTTTTCGGGCTCGGAAGACGCCGACCTCGACGCGGGCCTGTTCGTCAGCGCCGCCTTCGGCATGAACTTCGACAACAACTTCGCCCTCGAGGGCGAGGTGCTGCATGCGAAGAACGACATCGACACCGCCGATATCGACCGCGCCCTGGGGACCAGCCTGGATGCGTCCGTGAAGACCACGGCGGTCATGGCCAACGCCTATTACAATCTCGGCGCGGTCGGGCCGATCAATGCGCGCATCGGCGCCGGCCTCGGCTACGGCCAGGCCGAGTACGAGATGCTGGGCGGCAGCGACAAGGAGGGCGGCCTGGCCTGGCAGGTCATGGTGGCCGGCGCCTATCCGGTCAGCGACAAGGTCAGCCTGGACGTCGGCTATCGCTATCTGCGTGCGCCCGACTACGACGTGACCGACGCGGGGGTGAAGGTCAGCGCCGAAACCGGCGCGCATGTCGTCACCGTCGGCGCGCGCTTCGGCTTTTAAGCCGCAGGACGCGTTGGAAGAGGGGCGGCCCTTTTTCGTCCAGGGCCGGCGCATCTATTGCCGGCCGCGGTTCATCCACGAGATCAGCG
>MEEW01000093.1 GCA_001724985.1 Phenylobacterium sp. SCN 69-14 | reverse complement strand
CGCGGCGCGGCCCAGGACGAGGGCTGGGAGGAGTTCTAGACCTCGAGGGCTTCAGCCAGGGCCCCAACCACGCGGTCGACGTCGGCGTCCTCCATGCCCGGATAGAACGGCAGGGAGAGGCAGCGCTCGTACCAGGCCCGCGCGCCCGGCAGGTCCAGCTCGCCATAGCGCTGGCGGTAATAGGGCTGGGTGTGGACGGGGATGTAGTGGACCTGGGTCCCGACGCCCCTGGCCTTCAGCGTCTCGACCACCTGGCGGCGGCTGCGGCCGGCGGCCTCGAAGTCGATCAGCACGCTCATCAGGTGCAGGACCGGATCGCTCCAGGCGGGACGGGCGGCGGGGCGCACAAGCCGCGCCAGCGGGGCCAGGGCCGTCTCGTAGCGGGCGGCCAGCGCCCGGCGGCGGGCGGCGAAGCGGTCCAGCTTGGCGAGCTGCGACAGGCCCAGGGCGCAGAGGATGTCGGGCAGGCGGTAGTTGAAGCCGACCTCGGGCATTTCGTACCACCAGGGATCGGCGCCCTCGGGGCGGACCATGCCGTGGCTGCGCAGCCGGCGCAGGCGCTCGGCCAGGGCCGGATCGTTCGTGGTCACCATGCCGCCCTCGCCGGTGGCGATGGTCTTGACCGGATGGAAGGAGAAGGTGGCCATGGCCGAATGGGTGCAGTCGCCGATCAGCCCGGCCTCGTTGCCGAAGGTCGTGCGCGTTCCGAGCGCATGGGGCGCGTCCTCGACCAGCACCGCGCCGGCCGCTTCGGCCAGGGCCTTCAGGCCCGGAAGGTCGGCCGCGTCGCCGCGCAGATGCACCGGCAGCACCGCGCGCAGACGGCGGCCGTCCAGGCGCGCGAGCGCTTCGGCCAGGGTCTGGGGCGTCATCAGGCCGGTCGTGGGATCGACGTCGGCGAACACCACCTCGGCGCCGACGAAGCGGGCGCAGTTGGCGGTGGCGAGGAAGGTGATGGAGGGGGCGACGATCGCATCGCCCGGCCCGACCTCCAGCGCCAGCATGGCCAGGTGCAGGGCCGCGGTGCCGTTGGCGCAGGCGACGGCGTGGCGGGCGCCGACCGTCCCGGCGAAGGCGCGCTCGAACGCCTCGACCGTGGGGCCGGTGGTCAGGAAGTCGCCGCGCAGCGCCTGGGCGACGGCGGCGATGTCGTCGTCCTCGATGGTCTGACGGCCGTAGGGCAGCATCAGTCGGTGGCCCGGCGGCGGCGCTCGGGCTGGCCGTCGTCCAGCAGGGCCAGCAGGCCCTCGCCCGACAGCCATTCGTCGTTGGTGTCGCTGGCGTAGGAGAAGCCCTCGGCCACCTGCGGCCGGGTCGTGGCGTAGGATTCGCGCGAGAACTCCACGAAGGCCGGCTCGATGGCGTAGCGGTCGCCCAGGTCGACGGTGGTGCGCGCGTCGTCGGCGGAGATCATCATCTCGTGCAGCTTCTCGCCCGGGCGGATGCCGATGATGCGGATCGGCAGGCCAGGCGCCATGGCGGCGGCGATGTCGGTCATCTTCATCGAGGGGATCTTGGGCACGAAGATCTCGCCGCCGCGCATCAGGTCGAGCGAGGAGAGCACGAAGTCGACCCCCTGGTTCAGGGTGATCCAGAAGCGGGTCATGCGCTCGTCGGTGATCGGCAGCTCGGCGGCGCCGCGGGCGATCAGCCGCTGGAACAGCGGGGCGACCGAGCCGCGCGAGCCGACGACATTGCCGTAGCGGACCACGGCGAAGCGCGTGCCGATGTCGCCGGAGAGGTTGTTGGCGGCCACGAAGGTCTTGTCCGAGGCCAGCTTGGTGGCGCCGTAGAGGTTCACCGGGTTGCAGGCCTTGTCGGTCGAGAGGGCGATCACCTGCCTGACCTGGTTGGCCAGGCACGCGCGCACCACGTTCTCGGCGCCCATGATGTTGGTGTGGATGCACTCCGAGGGATTGTACTCGGCGGCGGGCACCTGCTTGAGGGCGGCGGCGTGGATGACGATGTCGACCCCGCGCATGGCGAGCGAGAGGCGTTCGCGGTCGCGCACGTCGCCCAGGAAGAAGCGCATGCAGCGCAGGGTCTCGGGGTCGAACCGCTCGGCCAGGTCGAGCTGCATCTCGTGCTGCTTGAGCTCGTCGCGCGAGAAGACGATCAGCTTGCGCGGGCGTGCGCGGGTCAGGACGGTCTCGATGAACCGTCGCCCGAAGGACCCGGTCCCGCCGGTGACGAAGATCACCTTGCCGTCGAGGTCGAGACGGGTGGCTGCGAACCTGGCCAAGGCGGCGCTCCTTCGGCGGAAAACTCGAATCGTTCGGCGCACTGTTCGGCCAAGCTCGTAAAGAGAGCTCTAACCATGATGTGGCTTGCTGGCGGCGATGCGCCGCCGCCGTCTTCTCGCACTCGCCGTCCTCCTGGCCGCGCCGGGCCTCATGGCCGCGGGCGCGAAGACCGTAAAGACGCAAGGCGGCGCGAGCAGCTATATCCAGATCCAGGCGCTGGCCGCGACGGTCCGGCGGCCCAACGGGCGGCGCGGGGTGCTGACGGTCGAGGTCGGGCTGGACGTGCCGGACGCCAAGCTGCGCAAGGAGGCCGAGCTGCAACTGCCGCGGCTGCGCGCGGCCTTCGTCCAGACCCTTCAGACCTATGCGGCGGGCATGACGCCGGCCTTGCCGCCCAATCCCGACGTGCTGGGCGCGGCCATGCAGCGCGACGCCGACCGTATCCTGCGCCAGAAGGGCGCCAAGCTGCTGCTGGGCACCATGCTCATCAACTGAGGGCGGCTACTGCGCGCCGGCGGCCTGGGCGGCCGCGTCCATGAAGCGCGCCAGCGTCACGTCCAGTTCGGTGACGCCGCCGGCGTCGTGGGTGGTGAGGACCACTTCGACCCGATTGTAGACGTTGAACCACTCGGGGTGATGATCGAGCTGCTCGGCGCGGATCGCCGTCCGGGTCATGAAGCCGAAGGCCGTGTTGAAGTCGGCGAAGCGATAGGTGCGCGAAATCGCCTCGCGCTCGCCGTCGGCGGCCCGCCAGCCGGGCAGGCCGGCGAGCGCGGCCTGGGCGCCGATGCGCGGGGGACGGGTCACGCCAGCGCCTCTTGGTCGAACTGCAGGCCGGTGGCGGCGGCCAGTTCGGCGAGGGTCTGGTCGACATCGACCACCTTGATCGCCCGCATGCCGAGCGCGGCGGCCGGCTTGCAGTTGACGCCCAGGTCGTCGAGGTAGACGCAGGCGTCCGGCTTCACCGACAGCGCCTCGCACATCATCAGGTAGATCGCCGGGTCCGGCTTGCGCACGCGGGCCTTGGAGCTTTCGATGATGTGGTCGAACAGCGGCATGACCAGGCCCATGGCCCCGGCCGCGCGCTGGGGCGCATCGGCGCCGGGGCTGTGGTGGGTGACCATGTTGTTGGTGATGCAGCCGACCTTGAAGTGCTGCTTGCAGGCCTTGAGCGCCGCGACCATGCGCGGGCGCAGCGAGCCCGACAGCAGGGGCAGCACCTCGCGGCCCGGCACCGGATGGCCCAGCGCGGTGGATTCCTTGAGGAACAGCTCGTCGAAGCCTGCGGTGTCGATCTCGTTGCGTTCGAACAGCGCCCAGGCGTTGGTGTCGGGATCGGTGGCGTTGATCCTGCGGATCAGGTCCCTGGGCAGGCCGTTATCGGCCTCGTACCGGTTGAAGGCCTCGAAGGGCGAGGAGGTGAAGACCCCGCCGAAATCCCAGATCACCGCTTCGACCGCCATGGATTTAAACTCTCGTTTGAATTTCGTCGGAAGCTAACGGCAGCGGACGGCTTTTGAAAGGCTCGCCGTCGCCC
The DNA here is from genome assembly GCA_001724985.1 of Phenylobacterium sp. SCN 69-14. Classification (GTDB taxonomy): domain Bacteria; phylum Pseudomonadota; class Alphaproteobacteria; order Caulobacterales; family Caulobacteraceae; genus Phenylobacterium. The sequence goes on along the minus strand of MEEW01000093.1, from coordinate 5,766 downwards.
TGGCGGGCGTCTACTAAGGCGGGATGGGTCCGCTCTTCTCATTCATTCCGCGACCGATCCGCCTGGCTGTGTTCGGCGCAGCCGTGCTGGTGATCCTCTACATGACCCTGGCGCCGAACGAGGACGTGCCGGGCTCGAACCTCCTGTGGGACAAGGCCGCCCATTCCATCGCCTTCGGCCTCCTGACCCTGGTCGGGCTGCTGATGTCGACCCATCGCCGCCTGGTGGTGGCCGGCGCCGTGCTGGGGCTGGGGATCGCCATCGAGGTCGCCCAGTCGCTGATGCCGTTCGGGCGCAGCGGCGACTGGCGCGACGCCCTGGGCGATGCGGTCGGGGTGGCGATCGGCCTGGCGCTGTGGGCGTTGGCGCGGCGTTTCAAGCCGAAATGAGCGGCGCCGGCTTCCCCTGGATGACGAACTTGCGAGCCAGCCTCTTCGCGCCCACGGTGAAAAGCACAGCGTTAACGGAATCCGATCCGCATCCTTGCGGCGAAATTGGCAGAAGACGCCGGGACATCGCCATGCGCCTGCGCACAGGACTTTCCATCGCCGCCTTTGCGGTTCTCGCCGCCTGCGACGCCGCGGGCCCGCCGCGCGTGGGCGCGGCCGGACCGCCGCCGCCGGCCACGCCGGGCGCGGTGACCATGCCGGTGACGACCGCCCCGCCGCCGGCGGAAGCCGCGGCCGTTCCGACGCCCGCGGCGCAGGCCTGCCCCGATCCGGCCGAGATCATCGCCAAGGCCTGTCCGCCCCCGAAGGTGGTCCGCAAGGCGCCGGCCAAGCCGGTGATCGTGCGCCGCCATCCGCCGAAGGCGCGCAGCACGCCCGTCGTCCACGCTCCGCCGCCGGCGCCGGCCAAGCGCGAGCATGCGCGGGTCGAACGCCGCGAGGAGGTGCGGGAATATGCGCGGGTCGCGCCGCCGCCGCCTCCCCCGCCGCCCCCGCAGGCGCAAGGCGGACGGATCGTGCAGGAAGAGATCTACGAGTCCTATCGTGGATACCCGCCGCCCCCGCCGCAGGCCTACGTCCCGCCGCCCCAAGCCTATATGCCGCCGCCGCCGCCGCGTTATGCGCCGCCTTTGCCGCCGCCGCGCTATTACCAGCCGGAGCCGCCTCCGCGGGCCTATGCGCCGCCGCCCGCCTATGCGCCTGGGCCGGTCTACACCCAGCAGCCGCCGGTCTATGCGCCGGCCGGCCCGTGCTGCACCTATCCGGCGGCCGGCCGCGACGCCAACGGCTTCCTGACCTGGCCGGGCAAGCGCTGAGGCGGTTCAGCGCTCGTCCTCGGGCGTGAGGCGGTAGCCAACCCCCGGCTCGGTCAGCAGGATGCGCGGGGTCGAGGGATCCTCCTCGATCTTCTGGCGGAGCTGGGCCACCAGCACCCGGACGAACTGGGCGTCCACCTGGGCGGTCGGGCCCCAGACGGCGGCGATGAGCTGGCGATGGGTGACCACGCGGCCGCCATAGCGGGCCAGGGTCTTCAGGAGATCGTATTCGCGCGGGGTCAGCCGCACCTCCTCGCCCAGCACCGCGACCTGGCGGGTGGCGAAGTTGACATGCAGGTCGCCGCTCTTGAACACCGCATTGGCCGAGAAGCGGCGCTCGCGCCCGCGCAGGGAGGCGCGGATGCGGGCCAGCAGTTCGCCGACGCCGAAGGGCTTGTTGATGAAGTCGTCGGCACCCTGGTCCAGGGCCGCGATCTTCTCGTGCTCCAGGTCGCGGGCCGAGAGCACTAGGATCGGCACCTCGGACCATTCGCGGATGCGCGCGATCACGTCCTTGCCGTCCATGTCCGGCAGGCCGAGGTCGAGCACCACCACGTCGCAGGCCTCGCCGGCCAGGTGCGAGAGCGCCTCGCCGCCGGTCTCGGCGGTCGCCACCTCGTAGCCGGCGGCGACCAGGGCCGGGCGCAGGGCGCGCAGGATCTGCTGCTCGTCGTCCACCAGCAGGAGATGGGCGTGGCTCATGCGCGGGCTCCCGGCAGCCAGAAGCCGACCACCAGGCCCGGCAGGCCGTCATCGCGGGCGCGGGCCGAGACCTCGCCGCCCATCGCCTCGACCAGGCCGCGGGTGATGGAGAGGCCAAGGCCGGCGCCCTGCTGGTTCGCCGAGGTGGCGGGCGAGCGGTAGAACTTGTCGAACAGCAGCGGCAGTTCGTCCTGGGGCGCGCCCGGTCCTTCGTCGATCACCTCGACCGTCACCCGGTCGCCCTCGCGGCGGGCGACGACGTCGATGCGCGTCTGGGGCGGACTGAAGCGCACCGCGTTTTCCACGATGTTGGTCAGCGCCTGTTCGGCGAGGATCGCATCGCCCAGCGCCGAGAGGTCGCTGGCGGCCTGGCTGACCAGTTCGCGCGCGCCGGCGCGGCGGCGGATGCGCGTCAGCACCCGTTCGACCACCTCGCCCATGCCGAAGGCGACCTGCGCCACGCTGAGCGCGCCCGATTCCAGCTTGGTCATGTTGAGCAGGTTGCCGACGAAGATGTTCAGGCGCTCGGCCTCTTCCTGGATGGTCAGGATGAGGTCGTCGCGGACCTCGCGGTCGAAGCGGTCGCCGAATTCGCGCAGGCTGCTGGCCGAGGCGAGGATGGCGGCCAGCGGGGTGCGCAGGTCGTGGGAGATGGACGAGAGCAGGGCGTTGCGCAGTTGCTCGGTCCGCTCGCGGGCCTGGATCTCGGCCCGCGCGCCCGCCAGGCGCGAGCGGGCGATGGCCGCCCCGGCGATGTCGACCAATACGTCCACCAGCCGCTCGTCGTCATCGGCGCGATGGGCGGGGCCTGCGCCCCAGAGCGCCATGCCGGCCGGCTGGCCCTCGGCGCGCAGCGGACGCAGGCGCCAGTCGCCAGCCTGGATCGTACTGGCCGAGGCGGCCGTCTCCGCGGCCAGGCGCAGGACCTCTTCGGGCGGGGGCTGGCCGCCGGGCGGGGTCCAGGCGCGGCCGTCGTACAGCACCACCGCCGGGCGGCCGGCGTCGGCGATGCGCTGGGCCAGGGCGCGGCGGACGGCGTCCTCGTCGTCGGAGGCGGAGAATTCCTCGCTGGCCCTGAACAGGGCGCCCGAGATGCGGGCGCGGGCCTCGGCGCGGCGCTGGGCGTCGCGCAGGCGGCCGGCCAGGCCCCCGGTCAATACGGCCACCGACAGGAAGGCCACCAGGACCATGACGTCCTCGGCCGAGGTGAGGGTGAAGGTCCCGCGCGGCTGGACGAGATAGATGTCGTAGACCACGAAGGCCGCGCCGGCGGCGAAATAGGCCGGGCCGGGGCCGAGCACGACGGCCGAGCCCAGCACCCCGGCCAGGAACACCATCGAGAGGCGGTCGGTGTCGAAGGCGCGATAGATGATCTCCGCGACGCCGGTCGAGGCCGCGACGAAGCCGAGCGCGGCGACGTAGCGCCACCATCCTTGCGGCCCCGATCTCTGAAGGCCCGATCTCTTGGGGGCCGATCTCTGGGGGCCCAGTCCCTGCAGACCAGGTCGAACTTTCCTGTCCCGCGCCATGCGGATCCTTGCAAAGCCGGGCGTCGGCGATCCCCGCCGGTCTGTGGGAACCCCAGGCTCAATGCGGGAGACGAGCAGGACCGCCGACGCGACGGACCATGGCGCGCGCCGGGCGCGCCTTCAATTATGCCGGACTTATACGCCGGGCGGCGACCGACGGGCTTATAAGCTTCTTATACTTGAAGCCTTCGCCCAGCGACGCGACGAACGCGGCCATGAACCTCTCCATCGGTCAAGCCGCGCCGTGGTTCGTCTGCCCGACGCCCACCAATCCCACCTACAGCTTCCAGAGCGTGGCGGGGAGGTTCATCCTGCTGGCCTTCTTGCCGGACGACCCGGTCGCACGGGCCGCGGCCTTGTCGCGCATGGCGGCGGCGGACGCCCTGTTCGATCTCACCAACCTCCTGGCCTTCTGCGTCGTCCGGGACGAGGCCACGGCCAAGGTGGTCCGCGACAAGCCCGGCGTGCGATGGTTCCTGGATCTGACCGGCTCGGTCAGCCGCGGCTATGGCGCTTTGGCGCCGGACGGCGGCGACCGGCCCTACTGGCTGATCCTCGATCCCACCTTGCGGGTCTACGACCAGGGCTCGATGAGCGAGACCGACCGCATCTTCGACGTGATGGCCAGGCTCCCCAAGGCCGACGACCACGCCGGCGTTCCGATGTTCGCCCCGGTCATGGTGGCGCCGCGGGTGTTCGAGCCGGAGGTGTGCCGGCGGCTGATCGACTTCTATGAAGAGAGCGGCGGCGCGCCTTCGGGGGTGATGCGCGACATCGGCGGCAAGACCGTGCCGGTGCTGGACGGCTTCAAGAGCCGGCGCGATGCGACCATCGTCGATCCCGGGTTCCAGCTCGAACTGCGGCAGATGATCGAGACGCGCCTGCTGCGCCAGATCCACCGGGCCTTCCAGTTCAACGCCACGCGGATCGAGCGCTACATCGTCGCGCGCTACACCGCCGAGGAGGGCGGCTATTTCCGCGCTCATCGCGACAACACCACGCTGGGCACCGCCCATCGCCGCTTCGCCTGCTCGATCAACCTCAACGCCGAGGAATTCGAGGGCGGGGACCTCAAGTTCCCGGAATACGGCAGCCGCACCTATCGCCCGCCGACCGGGGGAGCGGTGGTGTTCTCCTGCTCGCTGCTGCACGAGGCGACCCCGGTCACCCGCGGCCGGCGCTACGCCTTCCTGCCGTTCTTCTTCGACGAGGCCGGCGAGGAAATCCGCCAGAAGAACCTCGACAAGCTGGCCCTGCCCGAAGTGAAGCCGCAAGGCGAGGCTGCCGCCTGATCGCCGCGGCCGTCCATCGTGGCGGCCGCGCCCATCGCTGATCTTGTTTGCCTGCCGATGTCCTGAAGCGCCGGCGTCTCGATCTTGGCGAGACTGTGTCGATGCTTGGCCGACGCCGCGCCCCGCGGCTAGGTTTTGCAGCCAATACTTAAATCGAAGCTGGGAAATATAAGTACATTCGCCAAAATTCGCGTACCAGGCGAGTCGGTTGGGGCACCCTTGATCCCGCCGACTGATCGTCGGGCCGTCGATATCTGTCCGTTGACTGAAGCGTGGGGTGCGGAATCTGCCTCGCCGGCAAAGTTAATGTTTACTTAAGGCCATCACTCGCGTATCGATGATATTGGAGGTGGCTGCGCTCGGCGGCCGCCCGACAACCTATCGAGGGGCTATCCCTATGAATAAGTACATGAAGGGGGCTGCCGCCGCTGCGGTCTTGAGTTTGGCCGCGGCCGGTTCGGCGAACGCCGCTGTCACCGTGTCCATTCTCGGCGACTACAACTCGTACGCGTCGGCTGGCCAGACCATCGTCCAGGACTTCGACGGTTTCCTCGCGCCCGGCTACAGCTTCTCGTCTAGCGCGCCGATCTATGTCGGCACGGGCAGCTCGAGCGGCAACTATGCCGAACCTCCCGGCACGCCTGGCCAGTATATCGCCGTGCAGAGTGCTGGTGGCGTCGACGGCTCGGCGACGCTCACCTCGTTGGGCGGCGGCTTCACCGCCTTCAGCCTCTTCATGGGCTCGCCCGACACCTACAACTATATCACCATCAACTGGGCGGGCGGCGGCAGCACCACGCTGGACGGCAACGCCCTGTCGAATGGCGGTACGCTGTTCACCACCACGGGCGACCAAAGCCTGGCCTACCGGGTGAACCTCGACTTCGGCGGTCAGCGGGCTCAGTCCGTGATGCTGCAGTCGATCGGCAGCAACGCCTTCGAAAGCGACGGCTGGGCGGTCTCGGCGGTCCCCGAACCG
>MEEW01000092.1 GCA_001724985.1 Phenylobacterium sp. SCN 69-14 | reverse complement strand
GGGGGAGGAAAAGAAAGTCTGCGCCCCGAGGACTCCATCGCCCTGGTCCGCGGCCCCGGCGGGGCGGCGCCCATCGTCGACATGCTGCTGTCGGAAGGCCGCGTGCCGTGGGCCGGCCACACGGCCAAGCACGCCATGGACGAGGTCTATGACGCCATCAGGCAGGCCCGCACCGCCCTGGTCTTCGTCAACACCCGCTTCCAGGCCGAGTTCGCCTTCCAGGAGCTTTGGCGCCTGAATGAAGAAAGCCTGCCCATCGCCCTGCACCACGGCAGCCTGGCCGCCGAGCAGCGGCGCAAGGTCGAGGCGGCGATGGCCCGCGGCGAGCTACGGGCGGTGGTCTGCACCTCCACCCTCGATCTCGGCATCGACTGGGGCGACGTCGACCTGGTCATCCAGCTCGCCAGCCCCAAGGGCGCCAGCCGCATGGTCCAGCGCATCGGCCGCGCCAACCACCGCCTGGACGAGCCCAGCCGCGCCCTCTTCGTGCCGGCCAACCGCTTCGAGATGCTGGAGTGCCAGGCCGCCCGCGAGGCCATCGCCGAAAACCGCTTCGACGGCGAGGTCAGCCGCATCGGCGCGCTCGACGTCCTGGCCCAGCACGTCATGGGCTGCGCCTGCTCCGAACCGTTCGACCTGCTGGCGCTCTATGACGAGGTCACCAGCGCCGGCCCCTATCGCGACCTGCCTTACGAGGATTTCGAGCAGGTGGTCGATTTCGTCTCCACCGGCGGCTACGCGCTGAAGACCTACGACCGCTTCCGCCGGATCGTGAAGACCCTGGACGGCCGCTGGACCGTGCGCAACGCCGAGACCGCCCAGCGCCATCGCCTCAATGTCGGGGCCATCGTCTCGCCGGCCATGCTCTCGGTGCGCATCTCGATGGGCAAGGGCCGCGCCGGCCGCAAGATCGGCGAGGTCGAGGAAGGCATGCTGGAAATGCTCGACCCCGGCGACACCTTCGTCTTCGCCGGCCAGGTCTGGGCCCTGGTCGCCGTCACCGGGACCGATGTGCTGGTCAGCCCGGCGGCGAACCGCGACCCGAAGATGCCGTCCTGGGGCGGCTCGAAGTTCGCGCTCTCCACCTTCCTGGCCGGCCGCGTGCGCGAGCTGATGTTCGACCAGCAGCACTGGACGGTGCTGCCCGCCGACGTGCGCGAGTGGCTGGAGGCCCAGCGCGACCTGTCGCTGATCCCGCCGGCCGACGATCTGCTGCTCGAGACCTTCGCGCACCGCAAGCGTCATTTCCTCGTGGTCTATCCGTTCGAGGGGCGGCTGGCCCACACCACCCTGGCCATGCTGCTGACCCGCCGGCTGGAGCGGCTGGGCGTCGGGCCGCTGGGCTTCGTCTGCAACGACTACGCCCTGGCGGTCTGGGCGCTGAAGCCGATGGAAGGCCTCGATTTCGACGATCTCTTCGCCCAGGACATGCTGGGCGACGATCTGGAGGCGTGGCTGGCCGAAAGCTTCATGATGAAGCGCGCCTTCAAGGGCTGCGCGATCGTCTCGGGCCTGATCGAGCGGCGCTTCCCCGGCCACGAGAAGTCCGGGCGCCAGGTGACCTTTTCCACGGACCTGATCTACGACGTGCTGCGCCGACACCAACCCGACCACCTGCTGCTGCGCTGCGCGCGCGAGGACGCCGCCACCGGCATGATCGACGTGGCGCGCCTGTCCCAGATGCTGGCGCGCATCGCCGGGCGCATCCGCCACTCGCCGCTGGAGCACCTGTCGCCCTTCTCCGTCCCGATCCTGCTGGAGATCGGCAAGGAACGCTCCCCCGGCGACGCGGCCGACATGATCCTGGCCCAGGCAGAGGAAGACCTGATCGCGCAGGCCCTGTCGTGAGCGTGCTTTCCGCCCCCTACGCCTTCGCCGCCAGCCCCTGCGGCGGCCTGAGCATGGCCCTCAACGGAACCGCCGTGACCCTGCGCGCCAGCGGAGCCTTGTGGATCGAGGCGGCGCGGATGCTGGTGGTCGCCGACCTGCACCTGGAGAAGGGCTCGGCCTATGCGGCGCGCGGCCAGATGCTGCCGCCCTACGACACCCGCGACACCCTGCGGCGGCTCCAGGCCGAGGTGGCGGCCGCCGCGCCCCGGGCGGTGGTGCTGCTGGGAGACACCTTCCACGACCGCCGCTCCGAGGATCGCCTGGCCCCCGGCGACGCCGCCGCGCTGCGCGCCCTGGCCGGCGCCACGCGCCTGGTCTGGGTGGTCGGCAACCACGACGCCGACGGCCCGCAGGACCTGCCCGGCGAGACCCGCGACGAGATCGAGGTCGAAACCCTCACCCTGCGCCACGAGCCCGCGCCCGGCCTCCAGGCCGGCGAGGTCGCCGGCCACCTGCACCCCTGCGCCCGCGTCGCCGCGGCCGGCGCCAGCGTGCGGCGGCGCTGCTTCGTCACCGACGGCGCGCGCCTGGTGGTCCCGGCCTTCGGCGCCTATGCCGGCGGCCTCAGCGTCCGCGATGCGGCCTTCGCCGACCTGTTCGCCCGCGACCCGCTCTGCGCCGCCCTCGGCGCCGGCCGCGTCCGCGCGGTCGGCTGGGGCTCGATCCGAAAGGAATGAGCTTCTCCCTCCCCACAAAAGGCAGGGCCTCGCGCCCAACTTTTCCTCCCCCATCGAGATGGGGGAGGAAAAGGAGCAACGCGCCTCATAAGCGATGCCCGCGAGGGAAAGCCTCTAAAGCCGCAGCACCTGCTCCAGCACCAGGGCCAGCGACAGGCAGGCCCCCAGCGTCAGCACGGTCATCAGCCGCGGATAGCGCGACGGCACGTCCGGGGCGGTGTGGTCGTACAGCCATTGCAGGATGAAGGCGGCGATGAGGCCGCAGAGCAGCCAGGCGGTCTCCAGGCTGTCACGGGCGAACAGCAGCGACCAGCCGGCGATCGGCGAGATCACCGACTGGGCCAGCCGCGTCCAGCGCGGCCGAGCCCGGCCGCTTTCCAGCCCCCAGCGGATGCCGCCCAGGAAGCCGAGCATGATCGCCGACCAGGTCAGCAGCATCGTCAGCGATCCGGCCCGCAGATCGGCCGGGCCGTAGAGATAGGCCAGCGCCGCCGCCGGGAACGGCGCCATGCCGGCCAGGGCGATGGCCCATAGCGGCGCGGGCGCCGCCGCCTCGGCCTGGACATAGGTCTCGGCGTTCGGGTCCATGCGTCAGTTCCTCCGGAACGCCACCGACGCGCCCCAGCCGGCGGCCAGGGCGATCGCCACCGAGGCGAAGCCGTAGAGCCAGGGCCTGTCGTGGGCGAGCAGGTAGAGCGTCCGCTCCGTCCCGGCCTTCTCCACGGTCAGGCCGCGAATCCGCCGCGACACCGGCTGGCCGTCCTGGAACAGCAGGATCTCGGCGCTGTAGACCCCGATCGGCGCCGACGCCGGCAGTTCGATCTGCGCCCGGAACAGGCCCTTGTCGACGAAGGTCACGCCCCGCTCGTCGGCGGCGTAGAGGCCGGCGGCCTCCTTCAGCCGCACCACCGCGCGCCGCCAGTCGAGATAGTCCGCGCCCAGGCCGCTGACCACCACGTCGCGCACGCCGTAGCGGGTCTCGGTGCGCTGCTCCATCGGGGCGTTGATGCGCAGGTGATCGACGCCCGCGCCCAGCTTGCGCAGGGTGCTGAAGCTGGCGATCTGGCCGAGCGGCCGGGTCGAGGCGGCCATGTAGAAGCCCGGCGCGCCCTCGAACACCACCGGCCGGGAATTGACCCAGACCCCGGCCACCTTGGTCTTGCGGGCCAGGCGCAGCGGCGCGTCGGGCCCGCGCACGATCACCACCACGTCGCTCGCCCTGGCGGTCGGATCGAACACCGCGCCGTAGAGGACGATGCGCGCGCCGCTGAAGCTGGAGGTCACCCGCACATTGGTGGTGGTCAGGGCCGCCGAGACGGCGGCCGGCGGCGGGGCTGGGAGCGGCGGTGGAAGCTCGGCCATCAGCCGTTCCCCGCCATCAGCACGAACGGCTCGCCGGGCGTGAAGAACAGGCCAAGGCCCATGCGCAGGCCCACCGCCAGCACGATGATCGCCAGCAGCGCCCGCAACTCCTCGGCCCGGAACCGCGAGGAGGCTCGCGCTCCGAGCTGGGCGCCCAGCACCCCGCCGATCAGCAGCAGGGTCGCCAGCACGATGTCGACCGTCTGGTTGCGGCCGGCCTGCAGCACGCTGGTCAGAGAGGTGGTGATGATGATCTGGAACAGGCTGGTGCCCACCACCACCGCGGCCGGCATGCGCAGGATATAGACCATGGCCGGCACCAGCACGAAGCCGCCGCCGACCCCCATGATCGCCGAGAGGACGCCGACGAACACCCCCAGCAGCACCGGCGGAATCACGCTGATATAGAGGCGCGAGCGCGGAAACCGCATCTTGAACGGCAGGCCGTAGAGCCAGGGCGGCCGGCGGTCCTTGCGCGGCGCCGGCGCATCGCCCCGCCGCCGGCGCAGGATCGAGCCCAGCGACTCCATCAGCATCAGCCCGCCGATCACCCCCAGGAACACGAGGTAGGACAGCGAGACCACCAGGTCCGCCTGGCCCAGCAGCCGCAGCCAGCGGAACACCTCGACCCCGACCAGCGAGCCGATGGCCCCGCCGGCCGCCAGCACCCCGCCCATGCGGAAATCGACCGCCTTGCGCCGCGTGTAGGAGATCACGCTGGAGGTCGAGGAGGCGGCGACGTGGTTGGCCTCGCTGGCCACCGCCACCGCCGGAGGAATCCCTAGGAACACCAGCACCGGCGTCATCAGGAAGCCGCCGCCGATCCCGAACAGCCCGGAGATGAAGCCGACCGCCGCCCCGAGCGCCACCAGCAGGGGGGCGTTCACCGAGACTTCCGCGATGGGCAGATAGAGGTCCAAGAGCGCCCCTTAACCGGCGCGCGTTACTGCGTGAAGACCTTCAGGCGCGAAAGAGTGAGTTGATCGAGCTTTCCGGTCGCCGCCAGCCCCTCGTTCCGCTGATAGGCGGCGACGGCCATGGCCAGCGCCGGCGAAACCGATCCGTCGGTCGGGCCTTGATAGTAGTCGAGCCGCGACAGCGCCCGCTGGGCGACCGCCACGTCGGCCTGCGACAGGGCCTCGGCCTCCAGGTAGCTGGACGGGTTGGGCGAGGTCGGCCGATAGGCCTGGGCCGACAGTTCGGCCACGCTGCGGCCCTCGACCGACAGGCCGGCGCGCACGCGGGCGGCGTTGCGGCGGGCCTGCTCGTCGCCGCTCTTGGCCGCGATCAGGTACCACTTGTAGGCCTCGGCGGTGTTCTGCGCCACGCCGCGGCCCTGTTCGTACAGCACGCCGAGATTGAACTGGCTGTCGACCAGGCCCAGGTCCGCCGCCCGGCGGAACCACTGGGCCGCCATGGCCGCATTGGCCGGCCCGCCCTGGCCGTCGGCATAGGCGATGCCCAGGTTGTGCATGGCCGCGCGATTGCCGCCCTCGGCCGCACGCTCGGTCCAGCGCCGCGCCTCGGCGATGTCCTTCTTCAGGCCCGCCCCGCCCTCGGCATAGAGCTTGGCCAGATAGAACTGGGCCGGCGAATGGCCGAGATTGGCCGCCTTGCGCAGCCCCTCCAGCCCGCCCGGCGTCCCGGCCTCGATGGCGCGCACCGCGCCCGCATAGAGGTTGGCGACCTCGGCGTCCTCGCTCGGCGCCCGCGTCGGCAGGGCCTGGGGCGCCAGCGCCACCGCCGCGCGGGCCGGCGCCGCCGTCGTCGTCGTCGTCGGCGCGGTGTCGGCCTCGCCGCCCTTGATCTCGCCGGCCTTGTCCTTGGCGAACACCTCCAGCGCGTCGGCGACACGCTTGGGCGGCGCCCCGCCCGGCTCGCCCTCGGCCACCAGATAGCTCGCCGCGCCCAGGCTCAGGAACGCCGCGCCGCCGGCCACCAGCAGGGCGGTCTGCAGCGAGGTCCCCGCCGCCCCGCGCTTGCGCAGGCTGAGGCCCGAGAACAGCGACTTGCCGCGCTCGCGCGGCAACTTCTCGATCTTGCCGGCCTTCCGGGCCTCGGCGCCCGAGGCGTTGGCCGCCCGCGCGGCGGCCCGCGCCTGCTCGATCACCTCGCGGGTCGAGAGCGGCTTGGGCGGCTCTTCCTCCGCGGCGACAGTCGGCTCGGCCTGCGGTTCGAAGAAGGGTTCCGGCACGCTCTCCAGCGAGAGAGGCTCGGGAAGCTCGACCTCGCCGGCCGGCTCCGCCTCGGCCTGGGCGGCCTCTTCGGCGGGCGGGGGCGGCAGGCCGTCGGCGGCTTCGAAATCCTCGGCGGCGAACTGCGGCGCCTCGTCGGTCTGCGGGAACTCGGCGGCCGGCGCCGGATCGCCCGCGAAGGGGTCGTGGGCGAAGGCCTGGAGCGGGTCGGCCTCCGGCTCCGGCTCGGGCTCGGCCTCCAGCGCCGGGGCGGCGAAGGCCTGCAGGGTCAGCGGCGAGGCCGACGGCTCCGCCGGCCCCAGATCAGCGAACGGATCTTCGGTGAACCGGTCTTCCCCGAACGGCGAAGGCGGCAGGTCCTCGCGGACGATGCGCGGCGCGGCCGCCGCCGACAGCGCCTGCTCGCCCAGGATCCGGCGCTGGGATTCGGCCAGGCTGCGGTCGATCTTCTCGCGCGCCTCGTCCAACAGGCGGGCGGTGCGTTCCTCGCTCTGGCGGATGCGTTCGGCCAGGTCCTCCACCGAGCGCTCCTGGCGCTGGCCGATCCGCTCGCTGACGCGGGCGACCTGCTCGCCGACATCGTCGATCGCCTGGGCCGCGCGCCGCTCCGAACTGCCGATCCGCTCGGTCAGGCGGTCGGTGATCCGGCCGATCTCGGCGCTCAGCTTCTCCAGCGCCTCGGTATGGGCGCTCTCCGAGCGGCCAAGCCGGCTCTCCATCGCCTCGGCGATGCGCGCCACCTCGCCGCCGACCTGCTCGATGGCGTCGGCGCTGCGGTGCTCGGCGGCCTGGACCTGGCGGTTCAGGGCGTCGGCCATGGCCAGGACCTCGCGGCCCATCTTCTCGGCGGCGTCGGTGGAGACCTTCTCGGCCTGGCGCACGCCCTCGGCCATCTCGCCCAGTTGCTGTTCGATGCGGTCGAACCGGCCGTCGGCGTCGGCGTGAAGCTGCCGCGCGATCTCGGCGCGCGAGGCCTCCAGCTTTTCGCCCAGCTTGGCCGACAGGCCGGCGATCCGCGCCTCGATCTCGGGCCCCAGCCCGCCCTCGGACCTGGCCACCCGCGACTCCAGCGCCGCGAAGGCCCCCGACAGCGCCGCCAGGGTCTCCTCGGTGCGCGTCTCGGCGTCGGTCAGGCGCGCATCGACGCGATTGACCACTTCCTCGATCAGGCCGGCCGGATCGGACACGCCCTTGGCGACCACCTCGTCGATCCGCTGCTCGACGGCGCGGATGGTCTCCTGGGTGCGGCTCTCGCCCTCGTAGAGATGGTTGGCCACCCGGCCCAGGGCCGCTTCCAGCGAACGCAGGGCCTCGACCGAGCGCGGCCCGGCCGCCTCGGACTCGATCTTGCGCAGCCGCTCGGCCAGGCGCGAATTCTCCGCCCGCGCCGCCTGCACCGCGCCCTCGAAGCGGGCGGCCACGGCGACGGCCTCACGTTCAGCCGCTTCGATCCGGGCCATGGCGTCGGCCATCACCTTCTCGGCCGCCAGGGCTGCGGGCGACGGGCGCGGGTCGCGCTCGAACCGGCTCAGCCGATCGAGAGCCAGGGCCACGCGGTCCAGTTCGTCCCCGACATGCGGCGCGGCCTCATAACGCGGCGCGGCCGGCTCCGGCCGGCGCTCCATCACCAGCGGCCGCTGCGGCTCGGCGCGCGGGCGCTCGTCGAAATAGGACTGGCTGGTGATCTCCTCGGGCCCGTCGTCGTCGAGGATCATGCGGTTCAGCCATTCGCCGAGCGTCATGCCCGACCGGCGCGCCAGATCCTTCGCGACTTCTCTCGCCTTAGGGTCGATCCCCTTGACGCTCCAGGGCGCACCCGAGGTCATATCGAATCGTTCTCCCAGCCCGCTTCCGACGCTAACCACCGATCCTTGGTATGTAAACGGATCGTTAACACTAGATATTGCGTCCGGCGCGAAAGCCTGTGGATTGTCGCACCCGCCCTGGAAGACCCAAGCCGGCTTATGGTTAACCGCTGGTTACCTGCGCGCCGGGACGGTGATTTCGCGAGGCTTGATCGAGCCTCGCCAGACCTCCCGCTCGCCCGGCGCGCGATCGGCGTGGCCCTGGGGCGCGGGCCGGTATATCGTCTAACGGCGGTTTCCGGACGGGGGCGATGTCGGCGGGGTTTCATCAGGACGAGGCGACGCAGCCGCCGGTCGAGCGCCCCCGCCGTGCGGCCGAGGCCCTGATCGCCGCCTGCTATGACGACATGCGCCGGGTCGCCCGCGCGATCATCGCCCGCGACCAGATGCGCCTGGTGCTGCAGCCCACCGACCTGGTCAACGAGGCGGCGCTGCGGCTGATCCAATCCTCGCCGGATGCGATCTCCGACCAGGGCCACATGCTGGCCCTGGCCGCCCGGACCATGCGCCGCATCCTGATCGACGAGGCCCGCCGCAACGCGGCCGCCAAGCGCCGCTCGCCGCTGCTCACCCAATGGATCGAAGGCCCGTCCCAAAGGCTGGTCGATCTGGAAGACCTCGACCGCGCCCTGGCCGCCCTCGACGCCTATTCGACCGAACACGCCCGCGTGGTCGAGCTGCGCTTCGGCCTCGGCCTGACCGTCGAGGAGACCTCCCGCGCCATCGGCGTGCCCGAACGCACCGTCAAGCGCCGCTGGCAGGCCGCGCGCGCCTGGCTGCTGGACTATCTGAGCCCGGGCCTTGGCTCCGCTTCAGCCTGACATCGAGCGGCGGGCGCTGCGGCTCTACGAGCGGCTGAGCGAGCGGCCCGGCGACCTGCGCTTCCGCCAGCGCCTGCTAGGGCGCGAGCCCGCCGCCGTGCTCCATCGCATCGAGGCCCTGGAACGAAGCGCCGAGGCCGGGCGGCGCTCGCTGCCGACCATCGCCGAAGTCCTGGCCGCGCCGCCCGCCAAGGCCCCCGACCGGGTCGGGCCGTTCCGCCTGCTCGAGCAGATCGGCGAGGGCGGCATGGGCGAGGTCTGGCGCGCGGTCCGCGACGACGGCCTCTACGAACAGCGGGTGGCGGTTAAGCTGCTGCACGCCCATCTGGCGCCGCTGGCCGCCGCCCGCTTCGTGCGCGAGCGCCAGATCCTCGCCCAGTTGGAGCACCCCGGCGTCGCCCGGCTCATCGACGGCGGGGTCACCGACGACGGCGCGGCCTATCTGGTCATGGAATATGTCGACGGCCGCCCTATCGACCTCGCCGCGGCCGAAGCGCCGCTGGCCGCGCGCATCGCCCTCTTCGCCGCCGCCGCCGAGGCGGTGCAGGCCGCGCATCAGAAGCTGATCGTCCACGCCGACCTCAAGCCCTCGAACATCCTGGTGGACGCCGAGGGCCGCGTGAAGCTGCTCGACTTCGGCATCGCCCGCCTGCTGGCCGAGGACGAGGAGCCGCCGCGCCCGACGCCGATGACCGAGGAGTACGCCAGCCCCGCGCGCCGGGCCGGCGCCCCGCCAGGCGTCGCCGACGACGTCTTC
>MEEW01000091.1 GCA_001724985.1 Phenylobacterium sp. SCN 69-14 | reverse complement strand
TTCTTCCGTCGCCTTGCGGATGGCTTCAGGCACTTCGCGCGCCTTGCCATGACCGTAACCGACGCGGCCCTTCTGATCGCCCACCACCATCAGGGCGGCGAACGAGAAGCGCCGGCCGCCCTTCACGGTCGCCGCGACGCGGTTGATGTGAACCAGCTTCTCGACGATGTCGGAGTCGGCCCGCTCTTCCTGCGGGGCGCCCCGGTCACGACCGCGGCGCTGACCGCCGCCTTCGCCACGTTGTTCGTTTCCACGAGCCATCAGCGTACCCTTAGAAATTCAGGCCGGCTTCGCGCGCGGCGTCGGCCAGGGCTTTCACCCGGCCGTGGTAGATGTAACCGCCACGATCGAAGACGACGTCCTTGACGCCCTTTTCGATGGCGCGTTGCGCCACGAGCGCGCCCACGCGGGCGGCGGCGTCCCTGTCGGAACCCTTCTGCTTGTCGCCCTCTAGGGTCGAGGCCGCAGCCAGGGTCACGCCGCGCTCATCGTCGATGACCTGGGCGTAGATGTTCTTGGAGGAGCGGAAGACCGACAGGCGCGGCCGGCCGTTCGCCACCGACCGCAGGCGGATACGGTTGCGCTCGGCGCGCCGCTTGGCGGTGTCACGGGGTTTGAGAGCCATGGCCTACTTCTTCTTGCCTTCCTTGCGGCGGACCTTCTCGCCGGCATAGCGGACGCCCTTGCCCTTGTAGGGCTCCGGCGGACGCAGGCGGCGAATCTGCGAGGCGATCTCGCCGACGACCTGCTTGTCGATGCCCGAGATCTTGATCTCGGTCTGCTTCGGCGTCGCGAAGGTGACGCCCGCGGGCGGGGCCACGTCCACGTCATGGCTGAAGCCGAGCTGCATGGAGAGCGCATTGCCCTTCATCGCCGCGCGGTAGCCGACGCCGACGAGCTCGAGCGTCTGCTCGAAGCCCTGGGTCACGCCCACGACCATGTTGTTCACCAGGGTCCGCGACAGGCCCCACATGGCTTGCGCCCGGGTGGTGTCGGCGCGCTTGGACAACACCAGCTCGGCGCCTTCCTGCTTGACCTCGATCTCTTCGGCCACGGTCCAGGCGAGTTGGCCCTTGGGCCCCTTCACCGTGACGGTCTGGCCGTCGATGGTCACCGTCACGCCCGAGGGGACGGCGACCGCCTTCTTTCCAATCCGCGACATCTTAGTAGACCCGCAACAGGACTTCGCCGCCCACGTTCGCGTCACGCGCGGCCGTGTCCGACATGACGCCCTTCGGCGTCGACAGGATCGAGATCCCGAGGCCGTTCTTCACCGGCTTCAGGTCCTTGATCGACGAGTAGACCCGGCGGCCCGGCTTCGACACGCGGCTGATCTCAGCGATTACCGGCTGGCCGTCGAAGTACTTCAGCTCGATCTCGAATTCCGGGAAAGCGCCCGGCTTCTGAACGAGCTGATAGCCGCGGATGTAGCCTTCCTCGGCCAGGACGTCGAGGACGCGCGCGCGCATCTTCGAGGCCGGCGTGGAAACCTTCGAACGGCCGCGGGTGGCGGCGTTCTTGATGCGGGCGATCATATCGCCAACGGGGTCGTTCACCATGAGACCCTCCTCACCAGCTCGACTTGACGAGGCCAGGGATCTGGCCGTTCGAACCAAGCTCGCGCAGGGCGATCCGGCTCATCTTAAGCTTGCGATAGTAGGCGCGCGGACGGCCCGTGACCTCGCAACGGTTGCGGATGCGGGTCTTGGACGAGTTCCGCGGCAGTTCGGCGAGCTTCAGGCGCGCTTCGAAGCGATCTTCGAGCGGCAGGCTCTCGTCGTTGGCGATCGCCTTGAGGGCCTCGCGCTTGGCGGCGAACTTCACCACCAGCTTGCGAACCATCTCGTTGCGATTGACAGCGCTTTTCTTGGCCATTTGTTCTTTCCTTCCCGCCGCTTACGCTTGAACGAACGGGAACTGGAATTCCCGAAGAAGCTGACGGGCCTCCTCGTCGGACTTCGCAGTGGTGGCGACGATGATGTCCATGCCCCACATCTGATCGATCTGGTCGTAGTTGATCTCAGGGAACACGATATGTTCCTTCAGACCCATGGCGTAGTTGCCACGGCCGTCGAACGAGGTGGGCTTCAGGCCCCGGAAGTCCTTCACGCGCGGCAGCGCGATCGTGATCAGCCGGTCCAGGAACTCGTACATGCGGTCCTTGCGAAGGGTCACCTTCGCGCCGACCACCATGCCTTCGCGCAGCTTGAAGCCGGCGATCGACTGGCGGGCGCGGGTGGCCACCGGCTTCTGGCCGGAGATCTTCGTCAGATCCGCGATGGCGGCCTGGACCTTCTTGGAGTCGGTCACGGCCTCGCCGATCCCCATGTTCAGGACGATCTTGTCCAGCTTGGGGATCTGCATTTCGTTGGAGTAGCCGAACTTGTCCTTCATCGCCGCGCGGATGCGCTGGCGATATTCGGTCTTAAGCCGGGGTTCGTAAGCTTGCTCAGCCATTGATCACCTCACCGGTCGACTTGGCGACGCGGACCTTCTTGTCGCCTTCGACCCGGAAGCCGACGCGGGTCGGCTTGCCGTTGGAATCGACGATCGCGACGTTCGACACGTGGATCGGCGCTTCCTTGTTCTTGATGCCGCCTTGCGGATCCATCTGCGTCGGGCGGGTGTGGCGCTGAACCATGTTCAGGCCCTCGACCACGACGCGTTCTTCCTTCGGCAGCACGCGCAGGACGGCGCCCTGACGGCCCTTGTCCTTGCCGGCCAGGACGACGACGCGGTCGCCCTTCTTGATCTTCGCAGCCATCACAGCACCTCGGGGGCGAGCGAAATGATCTTCATGTGGTTCTTGGCGCGCAGTTCGCGGGGAACCGGGCCGAAGATCCGCGTGCCGATCGGCTCGGATTGCTTGTTCACGATGACGGCGGCGTTCTTGTCGAAACGGATCACCGAGCCGTCCTTGCGCTTGATCGCCGAAGAGGTGCGCACGACGATCGCCTGCAGCACGTCGCCCTTCTTCACGCGGCCACGCGGAATGGCTTCCTTCACGGAGACGACGATCTTGTCGCCGACGCTGGCGTAGCGGCGACCCGCACCGCCGAGCACCTTGATGCACATCACACGACGGGCGCCGGAATTGTCGGCGACCTCGAGGTTAGTCTGCATCTGAATCATGGGATGAGACTTTCTTTAGGAGGCTTGCTGGGCGCCGCCCTTCGGCAGCACTTCCCAGGTCTTGGTTTTCGACTTGGGCGCGCATTCGATGATGCGAGCCGTTTCGCCGGCCTTGTAGACGTTGCCCTCGTCGTGAGCATGGTACTTCTTCGACCGGCGGACGGTCTTCTTCAGCACCGGATGCAGGAAGGTCCGTTCGACCTTCACCACGATGGTCTTGTCGCCCTTGTCGGAGACGACGACGCCTTCGAGAATTCGCTTCGGCATGTTCGCTCTCCTTAGGCCGCGGTCTGCTTGGCGCGCAGCACGGTCTTGATCCGCGCGATGTCCTTGCGGACCTCGTTGACGCGGTGGGTCTTCTCGACCTGGCCGGTCGCCGCCTGGAAGCGCAGGTTGAACTGCTCTTTCTTCAGGTTCAGCAGGGCCTCGCCGAGCTGGTCGGGCGTCATGCCCCGGATTTCGTCGATCTTCATCACGCGTGCTCCACGCCGGCGTCGATGCGGGTGACGATACGGGTGCGGACCGGAAGCTTGGCCGCGCCGAGGCGCAGGGCTTCGCGGGCCACGTCGTCCGGCACGCCGTCGATTTCAAACATGATGCGGCCCGGGTGAACGCGCGCGGCCCAGTACTCGACCGCGCCCTTGCCCTTACCCATCCGCACTTCCGCCGGCTTGTCGGTGACCGGCAGGTCCGGGAAGATCCGGATCCAGACGCGGCCCTGACGCTTCATCTGGCGGGTGATCGCGCGGCGGGCCGCTTCGATCTGACGCGCCGTGATGCGTTCCGGTTCGACGGACTTCAGACCGTAGGACCCGAAGTTCAGCGAGAAGCCGCCCTTCGCATTGCCGTGGATCTTGCCCTTGAACTGCTTGCGGTACTTGGTTCTCTTCGGAGACAGCATGGCTCTACCCTAGGCTCCAGCTTGCTCACGGCGCTCGCGGCGCGGACCGCGGTCGCCGCGTTCACGGCCACCGCCCTCGCCCGCCGGACCCGATTCCGAGGCCAGGCGCTTGTCGAGCGCCATCGGGTCGTGATCCAGCACCTCGCCCTTGAAAACCCACACCTTGACACCGATGATGCCGTAGGTGGTCGAGGCTTCGGTCACGCCGTAGTCGATGTCGGCGCGCAGGGTGTGACGCGGAACGCGGCCCTCGTGATACGATTCGGTCCGCGCGATTTCGGCGCCGCCCAGACGGCCGGCGACCTCGATGCGCATCCCCTTGGCGCCCAGGCGCATCGCGCTTTGCAGCGAACGCTTCATGGCGCGGCGGAAGGCCACGCGGCGCTCGAGCTGCTGGGCGATGTTCTCGGCCACCAGTTGGGCGTCGGTTTCCGGCTTGCGGATCTCGACGATGTTCAGATGGACCTCGCCGCCGCTGATCGCCGAGACGTCCTTGCGCAGCTTCTCGATATCCGCGCCCTTCTTGCCGATGATCACGCCGGGGCGCGCGGCATAGATGGTGATGCGGCACTTCTTGTGCGGACGCTCGATGATGATCCGCGAGACGCCGGCCTGGTACAGGCGCTTCTTCAGCTCACGACGGATCTTGATGTCCTCGTGCAGAAGCTTCCCGTACTCGCCCTTCTTCGCGAACCAGCGCGAGTCCCAGGTGCGGTTGATGCCGAGGCGGAGCCCGACCGGATTGACTTTCTGACCCATCAGGCGGCCTCACCCAATTCGCGGACCACGATGGTGATCTCGCTGAACGGCTTTTCGATGCGCGAAGCACGGCCCCGCGCGCGGGCGGCGAAGCGCTTCATCACCAGGTTCTTGCCCACGAAGGCCTCGGCCACGACCAGGTTGTCGATGTCGAGGTTGTGGTTGTTCTCGGCGTTCGAGATGGCCGAGTAGAGCGCCTTGCGCACATCGCGGGCGATGCGCTTGTGGCTGAACTCCAGCTCGTTGAGGGCGCGCTGCACCTTCAGGCCGCGGATCGACTGAGCCACCAGGTTCAGCTTGCGCGGGCTGGTGCGCAGGGTCGTCACCTTGGCCATCGCTTCAACGCCGGACAGGCGGCGCGCCTTAGCTTGCTTCGCCATGGTTACTTCCTCTTGGCCTTCTTGTCGGCCGCGTGACCGGGGAAGTAGCGGGTCGGCGCGAACTCACCGAGCTTCATGCCGACCATGTCTTCGCTGATCAGCACGGGAACGTGCTTCTGGCCGTTGTGCACGCCGAAGGTCAGGCCGACGAACTGCGGCATGATCGTGGAGCGGCGCGACCAGGTCTTGATCACATCCTTGCGGCCCGACGCCTGGGCGGCGTCGGCCTTCTTCAGCAGGTATCCGTCGACGAACGGACCTTTCCAAACCGAACGGGTCATGGCTTAGCGAGCCTTCCGAGCGTGGCGAGAACGGATGATGTACTTATCCGTCGTCTTGTTAGAGCGGGTCTTGGAGCCCTTGGTCGGCTTGCCCCAGGGGGTGACCGGGTGGCGACCGCCGGAGGTGCGGCCTTCACCGCCGCCGTGCGGGTGGTCGACCGGGTTCATCACGACGCCGCGGACGTGCGGGCGGAAGCCCATGTGGCGCTTGCGGCCGGCCTTGCCGAGGACCTGGTTCATGTGGTCCTGGTTCGACACCGCGCCGACCGTGGCCATGCAGGTGTCCTGCACCATCCGCAGCTCGCCCGAGTTCAGGCGGATCTGGGCGTAGCCGGCGTCGCGGCCGACCAGTTGCGCATAGGCGCCGGCCGAGCGGGCGATCTGGCCGCCCTTCAGCGGCTTCAGCTCCACGTTATGGATGATGGTGCCGATCGGCATCCCGCGCAGCGGCATGGCGTTGCCCGGCTTCACGTCGGCCTTCTCGGCGGCGACGACGACGTCGCCGGCCTTCAGCCGTTGCGGGGCCAGGATGTAGGCCAGTTCGCCGTCCTCATACTTGATGAGGGCGATGAACGCGGTGCGGTTCGGGTCGTATTCCAGGCGCTGGACGGTCGCCGGCACGTCGAACTTGCGACGCTTGAAGTCGACCTTGCGGTACAGGCGCTTGGCGCCGCCGCCGCGGAAGCGGACGGCGATGCGGCCGTTGCCGCCGCGACCGCCCGACTTGGTCAGGCCTTCGACCAGCGACTTTTCCGGCCGCCCCTTGTGGAGCTCGGACTTGTCGACCAGCACGAGGCCGCGACGGCCGGGCGAGGTCGGGTTGAAATGCTTCAGAGCCATCTGGTCAGAGCCCCGTGGTGATGTCGATGGACTGGCCTTCGGCCAGGGTCACGACAGCTTTCTTGACGTCGGAGCGACGGCCAGGACGGCCGCGGAAACGCTTGGTCTTGCCCTTGACCACCAGGGTGTTGACCTTGGTGACATTGACCTTGAACAGCGCTTCGACAGCGGCGGCGATTTCGTCCTTGGTCGCATCCTTGGCGACGCGGAACACGACCTTGTTCTGCTCGGAAAGCAGGGTGGCCTTTTCCGTGATCACCGGCGACAGGATCGCGTCGTAGTGGCGGGCGACGGGGTCGGCCATTACGCGGCTTCCTTCTCAGCAAAGCGTGCGTTGATCGCTTCGACCGCATCCTTGGTCAGGACCAGGGTCTGGCGGCGCAGCACGTCATAGACGTTCAGGCCGGCGTTCGGCAGCACGTCGATGTTCGGGATGTTGCGAGCGGCGAGCGCGAACTTCTCGTCGACCTCGGCGCCGGCGATCACCAGCGCGTTCTTCAGGCCGATCTTGTCGAAGTTGGCGCGCAGGGCCGAGGTCTTCGCCTCGCCCAGCGCGACGCTGTCGACCACCACCAGCGAGCCCGACTTGGCCTTGGAGCTCAGCGCGTGGCGCAGGGCCAGGGCGCGGAACTTCTTGGTCAGGTCGAAGCCGTGGCTGCGCACCACCGGCCCGTGGGCCTTGGCGCCGCCGACGAACTGGGCCGCACGGCGCGAGCCGTGACGGGCGCCGCCGGTGCCCTTCTGCTTGTACATCTTCTTGCCGGTCCGCGAGACTTCGTTGCGGACCTGGATCTTGTGGGTGCCGGCGCGGCGCTTGGCGAGTTGCCAGGTGACCATGCGCTGGAGAATGTCCCCGCGGATCTCTTCGATGCCGAACACGGCGTCCGACAGCTCGACCGAGCCGCCCTTGCCGCCGTCGAGTTTGATGACGTCGAGTTTCATTACTGTTCTTCGCCCCCAGCTTGCGGAGCCTCAGCCGGAGCCTCGTCCACCGCAGGAGCCTCGGCGGCCGGAGCCGCAGCAGCCTGGCCAGGCTTACGGAAGCCGCCCGGGACCGGGGCTTCGGCCGGACGAGCCGACTTCACCGCGTCGCGGATCTTCACGTAGGAGCCTTCGGCGCCCGGGACCGAACCCTTCACCAGGATCAGGCCGCGCTCGGCGTCGACCTTCCAGACGGTGACATTGAGGGTGGTGACGGTTTCCTGACCGAGGTGACCGGCCATCTTCTTGTTCTTGAAGGTCTTGCCCGGATCCTGGCGGTTGCCGGTCGAACCATGGGCGCGGTGCGAGACCGAGACGCCGTGGGTCGCGCGCATGCCGCCGAAGTTCCAGCGCTTCATGGCGCCGGCGAAACCCTTACCGACGGTCAGGCCGGTGACGTCGACCTTCTGGCCGGCGACGAAGTGGTCGGCCGTGAACTCGGCGCCGACTTCGATCAGGTTGTCCTCGCTCACGCGGAACTCGACGACCTCGCGCTTCGGCTCGACCTGAGCCTTGGCGAAGTGGCCGCGCAGGGCCTTGGAGGTGTTCTTGGCCTTCTTGGCGCCAGCACCGAGCTGGAGAGCCACATAGCCGTCCTTGTCCTGGGTGCGCTGTCCCGTGACCTGGCAGCCGTCGAGGCTGAGCACGGTCACCGGGACGTGGACGCCGGCTTCATCGAAGAAGCGCGCCATGCCCAGTTTCTTGGCGATCACGCCGGTACGCATCGACCGATCCCCTCTTACAGCTTGATCTCGACGTCGACGCCGGCCGACAGGTCGAGCTTCATCAGCGCGTCCACGGTCTGCGGGGTCGGATCGACGATGTCGAGCACGCGCTTGTGCGTGCGGATTTCGAACTGCTCGCGCGACTTCTTGTCGATGTGCGGCGAGCGGTTGACGGTGAATTTTTCGATTTGCGTCGGCAGGGGGATGGGCCCCCGGACGGTCGCGCCGGTGCGCTTAGCCGTATTGACGATCTCGCGTGTGGAATGGTCCAGCACGCGGTGATCGAAGGCTTTGAGCCGGATGCGGATGTTCTGACGATCCATATCGCTCTTTAGTTTCCCCTACAGACGGCGGCCCGCCCGCGTGACTTTGACCATTTCAAAGACCAACCCGAACACCTCGAGAGGCGCCCGTACGCGTAAGTCCGCAAAAACGACATGAGCCCGCGCGAAGGTTTCGCGAGGGCCCCGCCCGAAGCGCCGATTTCCACCGGATTTCGAGCCGTTCTGCGAACCGCGTCTGCGTTTCAAATCACTTCGAAGCGCACAGCCGGTCCAACAGGAGGCGCGTCTATACGTGGGTGACTCGTTTCCGTCAAGGGGCCGCCGCGGGGCCTTCGTCCCCTGCCCTAGCCGATCCGCACCTCGCCCGATCCGACCACGGCCTTGGAGACATCGCCGGTCACCGCCTTGACCTTCACATCGCCCGAGCCGGCGATCCGCGCCTTCAGCGAAGCGGCCGTGCCGGCGAAGTCGACGCCGCCGGACCCCGCCACCGAGACGGTCATGGCCTCGGCCTTGCCGGCGGCGATCTTCACGTCGCCGGGGCCGGCGATCTTCACGTCCAGCGGGCCGCTTATGGAGGCCGACCAGACATCGCCCGAGCCGGCCATGTCCACATGCAGGCCGCCGGCGATCGCCCGGGTCTTCACGTCGCCCGAGCCGGCGACCCGGACATGCGCCTGGCCGGCGCGGCCGGTCCAGGTGTCGCCAGATCCGGCCATGTTGAGCTTCAGGGCGCCGGCCACGTCGGCGACGGTCCAATCGCCGCAGCCGGCGTTGGAGAGCTCCAGGGTCTCGGACTTGCCGATCACGCCGAAGACGGCGCCCCCGGCCTCGACCCTGGCGTCGCGCGGCACGCGGATCACCACCTGGGGCATGTCGGCGTACCGTACGCGGCCCACCTGGGCGACGTTGATCGTCACGCCCGTTCCCGAGCCGTCGCAGCCGCGGATCTTCCGCTGCATGTCGCCGTCGACGATGACCTTGTCGCCCTGGCTGCGGACTTGCAGCGGCAGGCGTTCATTGGTCGACAGGAACTCGACCTTGATGTCGCTGCGGGCCTCGGGGATCACCGTGACGCGGGCCACGGCGTCCTTGATCTCGACCTTGGGCGATGCGGCCTGCGCGCCCGTCGCGGCCAGGGCCACGCCCAATCCCGCCATCATCATCGGAAGACGCATCCGTCTGCTCCGTCCTGCTGAACAACCTTCCGCCGGACGGTAGGGCCCGCGCCGCCCAGGGTCAGCTTAAATCGAGGTCATGACACGGCGGTCATTTCCGCGCCGCGCTAGCCCACGAAAAAGGCCGCCGGAGCGGTGCT
>MEEW01000090.1 GCA_001724985.1 Phenylobacterium sp. SCN 69-14 | reverse complement strand
GCCGCGCCGCGGCCCGGCCGCGGCTGCTGGCCGGGGAGCTGGCCCGCGCCGACCAGCCGCCGGCCACGCGCGAGGCTGGCCGGCTGGCCGACCTGCTCGCCGGGCTTTCCGAGGCCGAGGCCGCGACCGTGCTGGAGGAGATGTGGGCCCTGGCCGGCATCGCCCCGGTCGGCGGCCGCGGCCCGACCGAGATCGCCCAGCGCCTGATCCGCCGCGCCGAGGCCGCCCGCGCCCCGGCGCTCAGCGCCGACCAGGCCGACCGCATCCGGCGGTTCCTGGCCATCGAGGCCGCGCCCGCCGAGGCCTTCGCGGTGATCCGCGAGCTGGGCGGGGTGGGGCTGGACGCTCCGTTGGCGGACTGGTCGCGCCGCCTCGATCTCATGGCCGTCGCCGGGGTTCCGGTCGGGCAGGCGCGCTTCTCGGCCGCGCTCGGCCACGCCTTCGACTATTACGACGGCCTGACCTTCGAGGTCCGTTCGGCGGCGCTGCACGGCGACCGCGCCGTCGCCGTGGGCGGACGATATGACAGCCTGCCCGCGCGCCTGGGCGGCGCGGCGGGGAGCCAGGCGGTGGGGTGCATGATCCGGCCCTGGCGGGCCTGGGCGGGAGGCGAGGCGTGAGCGAACCCCTGATCCTTGCGGTTCCGTCCAAGGGCCGCCTGAAAGAACAGGTCGAGGCCTGGCTGGGCGACTGCGGGCTGAAGCTGTCCGTCAGCGGTGGATCGCGCGGCTACATGGCCGAGCTGAAGGGCGCGCCGGGCGTGCAGGTGCGCCTGCTCTCGGCCGGCGACATCGCCGAAGCCCTCGATGCCGGCGAGGTCCATCTGGGCGTCACCGGCGAGGACCTGCTGCGCGAACGCGGCGGCGACATCGACGCGCGCGTGCTCCTGCTGCGCGCCCTGGGCTTCGGCCGCGCCGACCTGGTCGTCGCCGTGCCCAAGAGCTGGATCGACGTCGAGACCATGGCCGACCTGGAGGAGGTGGGCCACGACCTGCTCGCCCGCTCGGGCCGGCGCATGCGCGTGGCGACCAAGTACCTGACCCAGACCCGCAGCTTCTTCGCCCGCCATGGGGTCGCCGACTACCGGATCACCGAGTCCGGCGGGGCGACCGAGGGCGCGCCGGTGGCCGGCTCGGCCGAGCTGGTCGTGGACATCACCACGACCGGGGCGACGCTGGAGGCCAACAGCCTGAAGATCCTGGCCGACGGGGTGATCCTGAAGAGCCAGGCCCAGCTCGCCGCCTCGCTGCGGGCGGACTGGAGCCAGGCGCAGCTCGCCGCCGCCGAGCGCCTGCTGCGGATTCTCGAGGCCCGCGCCGCGGCGCGCGACAGCGCCACCCTGATCTGGCCCGCCGATCCGCGCGACGCCGGCGTGGTGGAGGCCCTGGTCGGCCAGGGCGCCGTGCGCCGTCCGAACGGCCTGCTGGTCGCCGCTAACCGCGTCGCCGAGGCTTGCCTGGCGCTCGCGGGAGCCGGAATTGGCCCGGTCACCGCCTCGCGGCCGGACTTCGTCTATGAAGTTGGTTGTGTTTCGGCTGAGAAACTATGTCAGCGCGTAGAGATTTGACTCAGTTGTCAAAAATATTCCCTTCAGACGCGGAAAAAGACCACCTCGCGCAAATCTGATCGAAAATACCTCGGAAGATCGGGTTCGGTGCATTGACTTGGGCCAGAAATTACCGTTTTCTCAGTCCTGCGAGAGACATGGCGGCCACCAAGACCGACGGTCTCCGGCGTTTCGGGGAGGAAACGCCCGCTCAATAAGAGCGACTGCTCAAAAAAGGCCCGCTGCGATTATCCCCCGCAGCGGGCCAAATTTTTTGGCTCATGAAAAATTTGACGCTTGAGTCAAAAATCTTGCGGCTGGCTCGGCTGGTCGCCGCGACGGGGAAAGATCGTCAGGGACGCCGGCGCCATCAGCGCCACGGCCCCGGCGGCGAACCACAGGGCGGTCGCGCCAAGCTGGTTGTAGAGGGCCGCGCCCAGCGCCCCGCCGGCGACGAGCCCCAGCCATAACAGAAGGTGAGGCGCCCAGAGATAGGGCTCCTCCCTGAACAGGGTCGAGGCGATGCCCTTGCCGACCTTCACCAGCGCCCCTGTCATGTAGGTCAGGCCCAGCCGCACCTCGCCGCCCTCGGCGAAGATGGTGTTCTCCGCGCCCATGGCCAGGGCGAGCAGCAGGGCCGCGGGCAGTTCCAGCCCGTGGGTCGCAAGATAGCCGCAGAGGGCCAGCAGGGCGGCCAGCAGGGTCAGGATCGACGGCTCGGGCCGCCGCTTCCTCACCCGCCGCAGGCTGGCGCCCAGGACCACCCCGGCGATGAAGGCGGTGATGAGGCTGGCGGCCAGCAGCGCCTCGTCCAGGCCGCGCAGCAGGCCGACCCCCAGCCGGGTGGAATTGCCGCTCATGAACGAAACGAAATAGCCGCCGGTGATCAGGAAACCGACGGCGTCGACATAACCGGCCACGGCCGCCATCGCCGCAGCGAAGACACGGGTGCGGCGATCGAGATGTTTCAGCGGACGGCTCCAGGGCGACGCAGGCGAGGCGATGGAAAAGGATGCGAGCTCGGCTGTCCAGCCTTGGCCGTGAGGAACGGCGCCCCGCCCCGGGCGCCGTTCCCGGCCGATGTCACCAGATCCGCACGCGGTCCTGCGGGGCGATGTACATCGGGTCGCCCGGCTTCACGCCGAACGCCTGATAGAAGGCGTCGATATTCCTGATCGGGACCTGCACCCGGTACTTCGGCGGCGAATGCGGGTCGGAGACCAGCATCTGGCGCATCCGGTCGTCGCGGTACTTGGCGCGCCACACCTGGGCCCAGCCCAGGAAGACGCGCTGGTCGCCGGTCAGGCCGTCGATCACCGGCGCCGGCTGGCCCTTCAGCGACAGGTGGTAGGCGTCGAGCGCCAGCAGCAGCCCGCCCAGGTCGGCGATGTTCTCGCCCATGGTCAGGTCGCCGTTGATGTGCGCGCCGGTCAGCACCTCGATCGCGGAGTACTGGGCGCCGAACTTCTTGGCCTGGGCGTCGAACTTGGCGGCGTCCTCGGCCGTCCACCAGTCGGTCAGCCTGCCGTCGCCGTCCGACTTGCGGCCCTGGTCGTCGAAGCCGTGGGTGATCTCGTGGCCGATCACCCCGCCGATGCCGCCGTAGTTGATCGCCGGATCGCCGTCGGGGTCGAAGAAAGGCGGCTGGAGGATCGCCGCCGGGAAGACGATCTCGTTCTTGGTCGGCGAGTAGTAGGCGTTGATGGTCGGCGGGGTCATGCCCCACTCGTCGTCGTCCACCGGCCCGCCCAGCCGGGCGGCGCGATAGTCCCACTCGAAGGCGGCGGCGCGCTGGACGTCGCCATAGAGGTCGCCGTCCTTGACCTCCAGCCCCGAATAGTCCCGCCACTTGTCGGGATAGCCGATCTTCACGTGGAACTTGCCTAGCTTTTCCAGGGCCTTGGCCTTGGTGGGCGGGCTCATCCAGTCGAGCTTCTCGATCCGGCCCTTCATGGCGGTGCGGATGTCGCCGACCAGGGCCTCCATCTTGGCCTTGCTGTCGGCGGGGAAGTAGGCGTCGACATAGAGCTTGCCGAGCGCTTCGCCGATGTTGTTGTCGATGGCGGCGACCGCCCGCTTCCAGCGCGGCTGCTGGGCCGGGGTGCCGCTCAGCGCCTTGCCGTGGAATTCGAAATGGGCGGCGTCGAAGTCCTGCGACAGATAGGGCGCGGCCTGGTCGGCCAGTTGGAAGGCCGACCACGCCTTCAGCACGTCCAGCGGGGTCTTGGCGTAGATCGCCGCGATCTTCGGGAAGGCGGTGTTCTCGGCCACGATCACCCTGTCGGCCTTGGCCAGGTGGGCGCTGTCGAGGAACTTGCGCCAGTCGAAGCCGGGGGCGTAGGCGGCCAGCTTGTCCACTTCGAAGGGGTTGTAGGTCTTGTCGTCGTCGCGCCGCTCGGCGCGGGTCCAGGAGACCTTGGCGATCTCGGTCTCCATGGCGACGATGGCCTTGGCGTAGTCGGCGGGCTTGTCCCAGCCGACCATGCCCAGCAGCCTGGCGACATAGGCTTCGTAGGCGGCCTTCTGATCCTTGAACCGCTCTTCGAGGTAATAGTCGCGGTCGGGCAGGCCCAGGCCGCCCTGGAACAGGTAGACCGCATAGGTCTCCGGGTCCTTGGCGTCGTCATGGACATAGGCGCCGAAGAACGCGCCGCCGAACTTGCGCATCGTGCCGCCCATCAGGCCGGCCAGGTCGTCGCGCGACCCGATCGCCTTGATCGCCGCCAGGTCGCCGGCCAGCGGCTTGGCGCCCAGGGCGTCGACCGCGGCCTGGTCCATGAAGCTGCGATAGAAGGCGCCGACCTTGGCCTCGTCGCCGGTGGCGGCGGTGTTGGCCGCGGCCTTCTCGGCGATGGCGTGCATCCGTTGCTGCGACAGCTCCTGCAGGGCGTTGAACGCGCCGTAGGTCGAGCGGTCCTCTGGAATGACCATCGCCTTCAGGTACGCGCCGTTGGCGTATTCGAAGAAGTCCTGGGAGGGCGCGACGGCGGTGTCGCGGCCGGCGAGGTCGAAGCCCCAGGTCCCCATGCGCGGGGCGGCGAGGTCGGCGTCTGCGGCCAGGGCCGGAGCGGACAGGCTGATGAGGGCCGCGACCGACGCCGCGCCCAGCCAGAGGGTTTTCATGAAGATTTTCGAGCCTTCTTGAGGTCTTGCCGTTGGGCGCGACGGTGCCCCCGTCGCGCCCGCAAAGGCACGTTACTTTTTTGTTACGTTAGCCGGCGACCCCGAGGGCGGCCATGGCCTGGGCCTTGAGCGCCTTGTAGTCGAGCTTGCCGTTCGGGGCGCGGGCGACGGGGGCCAGCACCAGTTCGCGCGGGGCCTTGTAGTCGGCCAGCAGGCCCTTCACGTGGGTCGAGAGGTCGGCCAGGGTCGGGGCGTTTTCGCCCTGGAAGTCCACGATGGCGCCGATCCGCTCGCCGAAGCGCGGGTCGGGCAGGCCGACCACCGCGGCGTCGCGCACGCCCGGGAAGCGCTTGAGGGCTTCCTCGACCTCTTCGGGGAAGACCTTTTCGCCGCCGGTGTTGATGACCTGCGAGCCGCGGCCGAGCAGGGTGATCGAGCCGTCCGTCTCGACCGTCGCCCAGTCGCCCGGCACGCTCCAGCGGCGGCCTTCGAAGGTGCGGAAGGTCTTGGCCGACTTCTCCTCGTCCTTGTAGTAGCCGACCGGGGTGTGGCCGCCGACGGCCACCAGGCCCCGCACGCCCGAGCCCGGCTCGACCCGCACGCCGTCCTCGGTGAAGACCGCCGCATTGGGGCCGGTGACGAACTTGGCCGTGCTGGTCGCCTGGCCCGCGCCCGAGGTCGAGGAGGCCAGGCCCAGGGCTTCGGACGAGCCGAGGCTGTCCATCAGCATCACGTGCGGCAGGTGCTTCAGCAGCCCCTGCTTGTTCTCCAGCCCCCACATGGCGCCTGAGGAGGCGATGCGCTTGAGGCTCGGCATGGGCCAGCGGCCGGGATTGGCGTCCAGGGTCTCCAGCATCGGGGCCGCGAAGGCCGGGCCGACGATGATGAGGGCCGAGGCGCCCAGGCGCTCGACCTCGTCGAACAGCGCGGCCGGGTCGAACTTGCGGTTGGTCAGGGTGGCGATGGCGCCGCCGCCGATCATCGAGCCGAACGAGATGAACTGGCCGGTGGCGTGCATCAGCGGGGCGACCGGGATGGTGATGTTCAGCGGCGCGCCCGAGGCGTCGAGCGCCTTGGCCCGCGCGCCGGCCTCCTCGACCGTCTCCAGCGGCGGCAGGCCGAGCAGCAGGTTGGCCCCGCCGCCCAGCGCCTTGAACAGGTCCTCCTGGCGCCACATCACGCCCTTGGGCATGCCGGTGGTGCCGCCGGTGTACATGATGAGCAGGTCGTCGCCCGAGCGGCCCCAGGGCGCCTCGAAGCGGGGCGCGCCGCCCGCCACGATGGCGTCGTAGTCCAGCGCCCAGTCGGGGACCGGATGGCCTTCCTCGGCGACCGCGATCCAGGCCTTCACCTTGGGCAGGCGGCCGCGCACCTTGTCGGCGGTGGCTGCGAAGGAGGCGTGGAAGACCACCGCCTCGGCGTCGGCGTTGTCGAACAGATAGGTCAGTTCGTCGCCGCCGTAGCGGTAGTTGGTGTTGAACGGGACCGCGCCGGCCTTGAAGGCGGCGAAATAGGTCTCGAGGTATTCCGGCCCGTTGAACAGATAGGCCGCGACCTTCGACTGCCGCGTCAGGCCGGCCTGCACGAAGGCGGCGGCCAGGGCGTTGGCGCGGGCGTCGAGCTCCTTCCAGGCGATGCGCCGCTCGCCGTGAATCAGGGCGGGGCGGTCAGGCGTGGCCGCAGCCACAGATTCCCACAGGTTGGCGTAATTCCAAGCCAAGGCTTCCTCCAATGTCTCAAAATATGGCGGGCATAGACGGCGCCGGGGCCGAGCCTGTCAACGGCGCGGACCATCGCCCGGCCATGATCGGAAAACGTGGCCGTAGACGTCGCAGAGAGATTTACGCCGGCCCCCGCGACCCCTCATAGTGATCGCGTCACAGAAGGAGTGCGCATGGAAGGTCACGTTTCGCCCGGCGAGTATAAGGACGTCGTTCTGTTCCTGGCCACCGCCGGCGTCATCGTGCCCTTGTTCCGCCGCTGGCGGATCAGCCCCATCCTCGGCTTCATCGGCGCCGGTGTCGTGCTGGGCCCGTTCGGCCTGGGCGCCCTGCGTCCGCACGCGCCCTGGCTCGGCTATTTCACCATCGCCAATCCGGCGGAGATCGCCCAGCTCGCCGAGTTCGGCGTGGTCTTCCTCCTGTTCA
Source organism: Phenylobacterium sp. SCN 69-14 (assembly GCA_001724985.1). Classification (GTDB taxonomy): domain Bacteria; phylum Pseudomonadota; class Alphaproteobacteria; order Caulobacterales; family Caulobacteraceae; genus Phenylobacterium. Next base: position 2,860 of record MEEW01000090.1, on the reverse strand, counting down.
TGATCGGGCTGGAGCTGTCGTGGGAGCGCCTGCGCCTGATGCGGCGCTGGGTGTTCGGCATGGGCGCCCTGCAGGTCACGCTCTGCCTGGCGGTCATCGCCGCGGCGGCCATGGCCATGGGGCTGGCCCCCGCGCCGGCCGCGGCCATCGGGGCGGCGCTGTCGCTGTCGTCGACCGCGGTGGTCATGCAGATCCTGGCCGAACACAAGCGCCAGCATTCCCCGGCCGGGCGTGCGACCTTCTCGGTGCTGCTGTTCCAGGACCTGGCCGTGGCGCCGATCCTGGTCACCCTGGCGGTGCTGGCGCGCGGCGGCGACGGCGGCGACGTGCTCTCGCCGCGGCTGCTGCTGGCCTTCGCCCCCGCGGCGATCGGGGTGATGGCGATCGTCGCCTTCGGCCGGCTGCTGCTGCGGCCGATGCTGAAGTCGGTGGCCCGCGCCAAGAGCGAAGAGCTGTTCATGGCCGCCTGCCTGCTGGTGGTGATCGGGGCGGGCCTGGTCAGCGCGCTCACGGGCCTTTCCATGGCGCTCGGCGCCTTCATCGCCGGCCTGCTGCTGGCCGAGACCGAGTACCGGCACGAGGTCGAGGTCACGATCGAGCCCTTCAAGGGCCTGCTGCTGGGCCTGTTCTTCCTGTCGGTCGGGATCGGGCTGGACCTGTCGCTGTTCACCGCCCAGCCGCTGCTGATCCTCGGCGTCGCGGCCGGTGTGGTGGTGCTGAACGCCAGCGTGGTGGGCCTGCTGGGGCGGGGCTTCGGCCTGCCCTGGCGCAATGCGGCCGAGGCCGGGCTGCTGCTGGCCGGCGGCGGGGAGTTCGCCTACGTCATCCTCTCGGCGGCCATGTCCGACGGGATCGTGCCGCGCGAGATCGGCCAGACCGTCCTGGTGGCCTCGACGCTTTCGATGATGTGCATCCCGCTGCTGGCCACCCTGGGCTTCCGCGTCGGCGGCCGCAAGCCGGCCGGCCAGGAGCTCGCGCCCGAGCCGGAGGTCGGCGGCGAGGGCGACGAGACCCCCAAGGTGCTCATCGTCGGCTATGGCCGGGTCGGCCGGCTGGTCGGCGACATGCTGCACCGGCACGACATCGCGTGGGTCGCGGCCGAACGCGATCCGCGCCTGGTGGAGGGCGCGCGCCGGTCGGGCGAGACGATCTTCTTCGGCGACGCCTCGCGCCAGGAGTTCCTGCGCCGCTGCGGGCTGGAGACCGCCCAGGCCCTGGTCGTCACCATGGACGCGCCCGAGGGGGTGGAGGCGATCGTCGCCACCGCCCGCGGCATGCGGCCGAACCTGACCATCGTGGCCCGCGCCCGCGACGCGCGCCAGGCCGCGCGGCTCTACGAACTGGGCGCCACCGACGCCGTGCCCGAGACCGTGGAAGCGAGTTTACAATTGTCGGAGGCGGTTCTGGTTGAGATCGGCGTGCCGATGGGGCTAATCATCGCCTCGGTTCACGAGCGCCGGGACGAATTCCGCAAGGCGCTCAACCGGCCCGAGGCGTTGGGCGGCCGCATGCGCCGCTATCGTCGTTCTCAAGAAAGCTGAGCCGCAGAGGGAACAAAGCCCGGCGGGGCGGCGTTGAGGGGCCGAACGGAGGCGGATTCGCGTCCTAGGCGAGGGGCTTTATGACGTCGGCGGAGTGTACAGCGTATCGGCCGCATGCGGACCAGATCGTCCGCAGCGGACTGGACCGCTCTGCGCGCGCACGTCATTATTCAACGGAATCAAAACGGTTCGACTGCGTTGCGTTGCTGTTCGCCGACGCGGATCCTCATCGCCGCAACGAGCCGAAAAAGAGATTCGGAACCGCATTGACGTCCGGGCGCAATGTCGGCCACCGAACGGGAGATGTGTCTCTCGCCCCGAGGTTGATCGCCGAGGGAACCCATGTTTAACGTCCCGGACACGGTTCGTAGGGGTCAGCGAAAACGGTGAGGGTGTTGCCGTGGCGACACTTTCGTAATGCTTCGGCCTTGATATAACAACGCTGGGTCATATGGCCGCAGCAGAGGGCAAGAGAGGGCTCTGAATATGAAATTCAAACTCCTAGCTGGGGCCGCCATGGCTGCGGTGTTCGCCGCGTCGGGCGCTTCCGCGCAAGAAGTTGGCTGGTACGGGGCCGTCGACCTTGGCTACCACTGGCCGGAAGGCGTCGACGCCGAATCGTCGAACAACGCCGCCAACGGCAATCCGTACAACTGGGACGTCAACCAGGAAGAAGACTGGGCCGGTTTTGCGCGTCTCGGCTACCAGCTGAACGAGCACTGGCGCGTCGAACTTGAAGGCGGCTATCGCCCCGGCGACATCGAGTCGATCCGCGGCGGTTCGCAGAACGCCATCCTCGGCCTCTGCACCCCCGGCGTGATCCGCTCGGCCGCGGCCCCGAACTGCGGTTCGGCCTCGGGCGACGTCGAAGCCTGGACCCTGATGGGCAACGTGATCTACGACTTCGCCCCGGGCGCGGTCCTCAATCCGTTCATCGGCGCCGGCCTCGGCATCAACCACGTCAAGATCAACACCGTCGGTCAGTTCTCGAGCGTGACCGGCGCGCTCTCGGCGACCAACCCGGCGATCCAGAACCTGGCGATCGACGACGACGACACCGCCCTGGCCTGGCAAGTCCTGGCCGGCGTGGCGTGGCGCGCCACCGACCGTCTGAACGTCGACCTGACCTATCGCTACCTGGGCGGTTCGGACCTCGACTTCGCGTCGGTCGGTTCGCATGCGCTGCAGCCGGGTGTGTTCTCGGGCGAGTACCGCGACCAGTCGGTGACCGTGGGCCTGCGTTATTCCTTCGCCGCCCCGCCGCCGCCGCCGCCTCCCCCGCCGCCGCCGCCCCCGCCGCCTCCTCCGCCGCCTCCGCC
>MEEW01000089.1 GCA_001724985.1 Phenylobacterium sp. SCN 69-14 | reverse complement strand
GGGTGGATTGTGTTGAAGAAGTCGGTCCGTAGCCGGGTCGATGTGCAACGTTCGCTGGCGCGCATCGCCCTCTCAGGCCGTTGCGAGGCCTGGCGGCGGGATCAGCTTGGCCAGTTTGCGCAGGTTCTGGGCGGTGGCGGCGAGGTGGAACTCGTCTCGGGCGCCTTGGGGACCACGGAGCCGCAGGCGGTCGAGTTTCAAGATCCGTTTGAGGTGCGCAAACAGCATCTCGACCTTCTTCCGCTCTCGCCTTGAGATGACATAGGCGTCTGTCTTGGCGATCTCGCGGGCGAGGTCCCTGGCTCCTTCGTAGATCGAGCGGGTCACCTTGCGAGCGGGGGTGTTGGGCGAGCAGCGGCTCTTCAGATCGCAGGCGTCACAGTCGGCCTTGCTGGCGCGATAGCGGTAGGTGTCGTCCGGTGGCGCATTGGGCCTGGGCGTTCGGAAGACGCGCCGGTTGCGCTTCAGGGTCTTGCCGGTCGGGCAGCGATAGGTGTCGGCGGCTGGATCGTAGGTGAAGTCGCTGCGGGCGAAGGTTCCGTCGTCGCGGCCGGACTTGTCGATGACCGGGATGTGCGGCGCGATCTGCTGTCTGTTGACCAGCCAGTCCAGCATCTCGGCCGAGCCGTAGGCGGTGTCGGCGGCGAGCCGGCCAGGCTGCAAGTCATGGCGCTCGCGCACCCGCTCAATCATCGTCCTGACCGCGCCGACCTCGGCCTGGCGCACCGCCGTGGTGGCTTCGACATCGACGATCACCGCGTGATCGAGATCGATCAGATAGTTGGTGGCGTAGGCGAAGTAGGCCGGCCCCTTGTCGGCGCCGGTCCAGCGCGAGGCCGGATCGGCCGTCGAGATGAACTTCGGAACGACCGGCGTCGCGCCTCCAAAGGCGGCGTCGTCGAGCACCGCCAGATACTCGTCGATGGCCCGGCTGGTCGCCTCGGCAGGAAGACCCTCAGCGCCTGGGACGCCGCGCTGGCGATTAGCGTCGGCCTTGATCAGGCTGGCGTCGGCGGCGAAGCCCACGCCGCCGACCAGGCCCTCGCGCATGCAGCGCTCGACCACGCTCTCGAACAGATGGCGCAGCAGATCGCTGTCGCGGAAGCGGCCGTGCCGGGTCTTCGAGAAGGTCGAGTGGTCGGGCACGTCGCCGTCGAGACCGAGCCGACAGAACCAACGATAGGCGAGGTTGAGATGCACCTCTTCGCACAGCCGCCGCTCCGACCGAATCCCGAAGCAGTAGCCGACAATCAGCATCCGGATCAGCAGCTCCGGATCGATCGAGGGCCGGCCGATCGGGCTGTAGAACGGGGCCAAGTGCGCCCGCACACCCTCCAGGTCGACGAACCTGTCGATCGATCGCAGCATGTGGTCGGCGGGCACGTGCCGCTCAAGCGAGAACTCGTAGAACAGCGCCGCCTGGTCGATCCGCCGCTCGCCCATCATCGCCGTCTCTCCCGTCGTCAGGAGAGTGAATCAGGCCCGAGTCACCGCTTCAACCGGCCTTCTTCAACACAATCGGTCGAAATATGCCGTTGGCCTAGGCGCCGGGAGCGGACCCGGCGAACATGCGCTTTCTGAAAGCTGGGCAAGCGGGCTGCGCTTGCCCGACAAGGAGCGATGACTGTGGCGCAAGCAGGCAAAATCCGCGCCGGGATCGGCGGCTGGACCTTCGAGCCCTGGCGTGGCGTCTTCTACCCGAAGGGGCTCAAGCACGCCGAGGAACTGGCATATGCTTCCCGGGAATTGACCTCCATCGAGATCAACTCGACCTATTATTCCAGCCAGAAGCCGCAGACCTTCGCCAAGTGGGCGGCGGCGACGCCCGAGGGCTTCGTCTTTGCATTGAAGGCCTCGCGGTTCTGCACGAACCGCCGGGTGTTGTCGGAGGCCGGGGAGTCGGTCGGCAAATTCCTGAACCAGGGGATCGTCGAACTGGGCGACCGGCTGGGGCCGATCCTCTGGCAGTTCGCGCCGACCAAGGCGTTCGACCCGGACGACTTCGCCGGCTTCCTGGACCTGTTGCCCAAGACCCTGGAAGGCCTTGCGCTGCGCCATTGCGTCGAGGTGCGCCATGCCAGCTTCGTCGATCCGGCCTTCGTGAAGCTCTGCCGCGACCGCGATGTCGCGATCTGCCTCTCCGAACACCAGCACTATCCGCTGATCTGCGACATCACCGCCGACTTCGTCTATGCGCGCCTGCAGATGGGGTCGGACGACATCCCGACCGGCTATGCGCCGAAGGGCCTCGACGCCTGGGCCGCGCGGCTGAAGGACTATTCGCAAGGCCGCGTGCCGGGCGACCTCGTCCCGCTGGACCGGACCGGACCGGCGGAAGGCCCGCGCGAGACCTTCGTCTTCTTCATCCACGAGGGGAAGGTCCGCGCCCCGGCGGCGGCGCAGGAACTGCTCAAACGGGTCGGAAAGTAACCCAAAACGCAAAACGCCCCCGGACGAGCCGGGGGCGCAACATGCAAGAATGCGAATTCTTGAGGCGGCTCAGGCGCCGCCGGGGAAGCGCATCGGCACCTTCACGACGCCGGTCTTCGACCCCATGGGAAGCGCCTCGGCCACGCACAGGGCGGCCTTGTCGAAACCCTTGCCGGCCTTGCTGTCTTCCAGGACCTTGCAGCCCGACAGCTTGCCGCCGTCGGCGTTGCACTCAAGCATCACCGTGGCCGCATCGCGGGTGTTGGCGTGCTTGGTCAGGCACTTGGACATGCTTTCCTGGAAATCGGCCGCAGTCGCCGCGCCGGCCAACGCCAGGCTGAGAGCAACACCGCCCCCGATCTTGATGAGATTTTTCATCGCCCCACTCCTTTCTAGATAACGGACGCATCTCCTCTATCGGGCATTCAGGTTAAAAGAATCTGATGGGGCAGAATTCGATTTGGTTAATACGCGGTAAATCTCAGAATCACAATTTCCGTGTCTTTATATCTATTGCGCATGTGAAGTCTGCAATTTCCGGAATTTCAGTGACGATTGGTTAGCAACCTCCCGGCATGTTTCCGAAAAGGCTATACGTAGTCGGGGGAAAATTTGGTGAAGCGCTTTCGGCTTGTCGACCTGCCGCTGATCGCAAAGATCGGCTTCGCACCTGCTTTCGCACTGGTCATGCTGGCCCTGACGGCCGGCGGCGCCGTCATTATTCAACGCGGCCAGGCGAACGACCTCAAACAGGTGGTCCATACCGACCTGCCCAACAGCCTGCGCCTGCAGAAGGTGTCGGAGCGGATCACCGCCGTCCACGGCCAGCTCTACTTCCTGCTGACCCACCAGGCCGCCTCGATCGACACCGACAAGATCGAGGGCCAGAGCCAGGCCATGCTGACCGAGGTGGACTCCATCACCAAGGAAGTCCAGGCCATCGCCGCCACGGCGCCCGCCTCGCAGAAGAAGTCCTTCGACGAACTGACCAAGGCGCTGAAGGGCACCCGCGACGCCCTCGACGTCATCGCCGCGATGATCTCCACCGATTTCGGCACCGCAGCCGGCTTCGCCGCCCCGTTCGAGCAGGAATACTCGAACATGACCGGCATGCTGAATAAGATCGTCGCCGCCAACAACGCCCTGACCGACGCCAACGCCAAGGCCAGCGAGACCCGCTCGAACACGGCCCAGATGATCACCCTGGTCGCCGCCCTGGCGACCCTGCTGATCGCCGGCGCCCTGGCCTGGGCCCTGACCATGATGCTGCGCCGCGACGTCAAGCAGATCGCCGGCGCCACCGAGGCCCTGGCCCGCGGCGACAACGGCATCGATCTCGACAAGCTGGCCCGCAAGGACGAGCTGGGGGCGATCGTCTCCTCGCTGACGATCTTCCGCGACAACCAGCTTCACCTCGAGAAGCTGCGCGTCGAGCATGAGCAGACCGAAGCCGCCGCCGAGGTCACCCGCCGCCAGAACGCCGAAGCCGCCGCAGCCATCGCCGAGGAACAGGCCATGGTGGTCAATTCCCTGGCCCAGGCGCTGGACAGCCTGGCCTCGGGCGACCTCACCTACCGCCTGGACCGCGAGTTCCCCGGCGACTATCGCAAGCTGCGCGACGACTTCAACGCCGCCTCGGCCAAGCTGGAAGAAGCCATGAGCGCCATCGCCGGCGCCACCGCCTCGATCCAGTCCGGCGCGGGCGAGATCAGCACCTCGGCCGACGACCTGTCGCGCCGCACCGAACACCAGGCCGCGACCCTGGAAGAGACCGCCGCGGCGCTCGACGAAATCACCGCCACGGTCAACAAGACCTCGGACGGCGCCAGCCATGGCCGCGAAGCCGTCGCCTCGGCCAAGACCGATGCGGAGGAAGGCGGCCTGGTCGTCGGCCGCGCGATCGAGGCCATGGGCCAGATCGAGACCTCGGCCAAGCAGATCAGCCAGATCATCGGCGTGATCGACGAGATCGCCTTCCAGACCAACCTTCTGGCCCTGAACGCGGGCGTCGAAGCCGCTCGCGCCGGCGACGCCGGCAAGGGCTTCGCGGTCGTCGCCTCCGAAGTGCGGGCCCTGGCCCAGCGCTCGGCCGAAGCGGCCAAGGAGATCAAGACCCTGATCAGCGCCTCCTCGGCCCAGGTCAGCGAAGGGGTCAGCCTGGTCGGCGAGACCGGCAAGGCGCTGGAGCGGATCGTGCGCCAGGTGGGCGAGATCTCCAACGTCGTCGGCGAGATCGCCGCCTCGGCCAAGGAGGAGGCCCTGGGCCTCGGCCAGGTGAACACCGCCGTCAACCAGATGGACCAGGTCACCCAGCAGAACGCGGCCATGGTCGAGCAGTCGACCGCCGCCAGCCGCGTGCTGGCGGACGAGGCCCAGGAACTGGCGCGGCTGGTCGCTCGCTTCAAGGTCACCGGCGGCGGCCTGCATACCGCCACCCGCACGGTCGCCTCGGGCCCGGCGCGCATGTCCGCTCCGCCTCCGCGCCTGGCGACCCGCGGCGCCACCGCCCTGGCCCCGGCCGCCCAGGCGGACGAGGATAGCTGGGAAGAATTCTAACCGACCGCCAGAACGCTCTCCTGCGCTTTCCGGCCGCGAGGTGATCGCCGAGGGTTTCCGGACCCAGGGCGACCGCTTCGCGGCCGCTTGCGCATCATACGCCATTGACGTATAAATCCGACATGGGCGGCGGCCTGGGTTTCGAGTGGCACGACCAGAAGGCGGCTGAAAACGTCCGCAAGCATGGCGTCCGCTTCGAAACTGCGACCCGCGTCTTCGACGATCCGATGGCCATCTATGCGGAGGACGACTCCCAGGCCTATGGCGAACGCCGCGAGATCGTCATCGGCGCTGTCGACGCTTCCGTCCTGTTCGTCGTCTTTGTCGAGCGCCGCGCCGATGTGATGCGGATCATCAGCGCACGCCTCGCCACCGCGCAGGAGCGCCGTCGATATGCCAATGGTTAGGTTCATCTCCGATCCCGAACGTCCGGTCGTGATGTCGGACGAAGAGAAGGAACGCCTCGCCTCGATGAGCGAGGCGCAGATCGAGGCCAACGCCGCAGCCGACCCCGACAGCCAACCCATGACCGACGAGGCGTGGGAGCGCGGACGCACGCGTCGTCTCGCACGCAAGGCGCGGGAAGCCTCGGGCCTCTCACAAGCGAAATTCGCCGAGGCGTTTCACCTGAACGTACGGACGGTCCAGGGATGGGAGAGCGGACGCAGAACCGCGGACGAGACGGCCGTGGCCTTCCTGGAAGTGATCCTGCGCGAACCGGCGATGGTGCAAAGGGCGCTTTCCCGTAAAGGCCAGGCCGCCTAGGGTTAACCGCATCTTAAGGCGAAGCTCGGCCAGCATCGTTCCATGCGCCTGCGTCCTTTCCTGCTGATCCTGGCCCTTGGCCTCGCCGCGCCGGCGGCGGCCCAGCAGGGCGGCGCGCCTGCGCTCCCGCCGATCAGCCCGGCGCCCGCCGCCGATGTCCAGCGATGCCGCGCGACCTGCGCCAGCAGCTACTATTTCTGCCTGTCGACCGATGCGGCCGAGGACTGCGCGCCAAGCTGGACGCAATGCCGCGCCGCCTGCGAGGCGTCGGCTCGGCGACAGGTCGTCCCCATTCTTCCGCCGCGTCCGTGACGAGAACATTTGGCTTCCCGCGCGGTATGGCCATAATGTGACGGGCGTCACGTTTTTGAGTCCCAGAATGTCCGAAGTCGCCTATCTTCCCGTCGGCAAGCGCGAACAGACCAAGGTCGCCAATCGACAGGCCATATTGGACGCGGCGCGCAAGGTGTTCGGCGAGTTGGGCTACGAGACCGCCACGGTGCGCGACATCATCCGCCGCACCGGCCTGGCCGCCGGCACCTTCTACAACTACTTCAAGTCCAAGGACGAGGTTTACCTGGCCCTGGCCAGCGAAGGGGCGCGCCAGTTCGCCCCGTTGCTGAAGGCCCTGCGCGCCCAGTCGGCCACCTGGGAGGAATTCGTCCACGCCGCCATCGAGGCCTACTTCCTGTTCCTGACCGACGCCCACAAGAGCTGGCTGGCCCAACGGCCGCCCGGCGAGGTCCAGCCGCACGTCCAGGGCGAGACTCCGGAGATGGCGGCGGTGTTCAACGAGGTGCGCGAGGCCATCGTCGAGGAGATCGCCCGCGGCGGCGCCCCGGCGGCGGATCCGGACTATCTGGCCGCGGCCTGCATCGCCATCGCCCGCGATGTCGGCGAGAAGATGATCGCCCGCCGACCGATCGACACTGAGGGCGCCACCGCCTTCGCCGTGGCCATGATCCAGGGCGGGCTGAAGGGCCTGCCCCAGGCCAGGAGCTGACCGGACGTGGCCGAAGGTTCGCTGGTCCGCGCCATCGCCAGGACCCTGCTGTCGCTTCCGCCGCCGATCCTGCGCCTGCTGTCGGGCGGCGAAGCGCTCCAACTTGGCGGCCGCACCCTGGACCCGAGGTTCCAGTTCCTGGCCGCCCAGGCCGCGCGCGGGCCGTCCCTGACCGCCATGACCCCGGCCGACGCCCGGCGCGCCGCCAGCCAGGGCCAGAAGATCTATGGCGGCCGGCCCGAGCCGGGCGTCGCCGCCACGCCCGCCAGCATTCCCGCCGGGGACCGCGAGATCCCCGTCCGCGTCTATCGCCCCCAGGATCAGGACCCGCAGGCGCCGACCATCGTCTTCGCCCATTTCGGCGGCGGCGTGATCGGCGACCTCGAGACCTGCCACGCCTTCTGCGGCGTCCTGGCGAGGATCGCCCGCGCGCCGGTGATCTCCGTCGACTATCGGCTGGCGCCCGAGCATCGCTTTCCCGCCGGGCTGGAGGACGTCCTGGCCGCCTATCGTCACGTCCGCGACCACGCCGGCGACTATGGCGCGCCGGCGGGCCGGGCGGTGATCGGCGGCGATTCGATGGGCGGCAATTTCGCGGCGGTCGTCTGCCAGGAGCTGCGCCGCGCGGGCGAGCCGCAGCCGGACCTGCAGCTTCTGATCTATCCTTGCGTCGACGTGGCCAGCGAGACCGCCTCGATGACCACCTACGCCGAAGCCTTCCCGCTGAGCCGCGCCACCATGGAGTGGTTCATCGGCCACTATATGAGCCCGCAGGACGATCCGGCCGACCCGCGCCTGTCGCCGCTGCGCGAGCCGGACCTTTCGGGCCTGGCGCCGGCGGCGATCGTCACCGCCGGCTTCGACCCGCTGGTCGACCAGGGGGAAGCCTACGGGCGGGCCCTGCAGGCGGCGGGCGTTCCGGTGATCTATCGCTGCTATGACGGCCTGGCGCACGGCTTCACCGCATTCACCGGCGCCGTCCCCTGCGCGGACGTCGCCTGCCGAGAGATTGCGGGCCTGGTCCGCGAAGGCCTGGAGGGACGGATTGCGCGCGCTGCTGGTTGAGGAACTGGCTCCCGACTACGGCGGCTGCGCCGTGAAGGAGATCGAAACCCCCGTCCCCGGACCGGGCGAGGTGCAGGTGCGCGTCAAGGCCGCCGCCGTCAATTTTCCCGACCTGCTGCAGACCCGCGGCGAATACCAGCACAAGCCGCCCCTGCCCTTCATTCCCGGCCTGGAGATCGCCGGCGAGGTCAGCGCGCTCGGCGAAGGCGTCACCGCCTTCCAGCTCGGCGAGGCCGTGGTCGGCGGGGCCAGGATCGGCGGCTTCTCGGAATACGCCGTCACGCCGGCGGCGGGCCTGCGCCGCAAGCCAGAGGGCCTGTCGTTCAGTCAGGCGGCCGGCTACGCCACGGCCTATCTGACCGCCTATGTCTCGCTGGTGCGCCGCGCGCAGCTCCAGCGTGGGGAATGGGTGCTGGTGCACGGCGCGGCCGGCGGGGTCGGCCTGGCCGCCGTGGACCTCGCCAAGCATCTGGGCGCCAGGGTGATCGCCGCCTCCGCCTCGGACGAGAAGCTGGCCATCGTCCAGGCGGAATACGCTCCCGACGCCGTGGTCAACGTCACCGGCGGCTTTCGCGAAAAGGTCAAGGAGATCACCGGCGGCCGCGGAGCCGACGTGATCTACGACCCGGTCGGCGGCGACGTGTTCGACGAGAGCACGCGCTGCATCGCCTTCGACGGCCGCCTGCTGGTGGTCGGCTTCGCCTCCGGCCGCCTGCCGACGCTGCCGGTCAACCTGGCGCTCATCAAGGGCTTCTCGGTGATGGGCGTGCGGGCCGGAGAATATGGCCGCCGGTTTCCCGAGAAGGGCCGGGAGAACCAGGCCGCCATCTGGGCCCTGGCGGACAGGATGAAGCCGCGGGTCGATCGCGAGTTTCCGCTTAACGACTGGCGCGCGGCCTTCGATTCGCTGGCCGAACGCAAGGTGGTCGGCAAGACCATCGTGCGGCCCGACCTCTGAGCGCGTATGATCGGCCCATGACCATCGAACACGAATACGAGCTGGAGGGCCTGAAGGCCGCCGGCGGCCTGGTTGCGCGCACCCTGGAGGCCATGTGCAAGGCGCTGGAGCCCGGGATCACCACGCGCGAGCTGGACCAGCTCGGCCGCAGGATGCTGGAGATGGAAGGCGCGAGCTCCGCGCCGGAGATCACCTACGACTTCCCGGGCGCGACCTGCATCTCGGTGGCGCCAGACTGCGCGCACGGCATCCCGGACGACCGCCGCATCGAGGCCGGCGACCTGGTCAATATCGACGTCTCGGCCGAGCTGAACGGATTCTTCGGGGATACGGGCGCCAGCTTCGCCGTGCCGCCGGTGAAGCCGCGGATCGAGCGCCTGTGCCGCGACGGCCGCCGGGCCATGTGGGCGGGCATCCGCGCCGTTCGCCCGGGCGGCAGGCTGAACGAGATCGGCAAGGCCATCCAAGGGTTCGCCGACAAGAACGGCTACACCCTGGTCACCAATCTCGCCAGCCACGGCGTCGGCCGCTCGCTGCACGACGATCCGGGCGAGATCCCGACCTGGTGGGAGCCGCACGACCGCCGCCGCATCCACGAGGGGCTGGTCTTCACCATCGAGCCGTTCCTGTCGCTGGGCGCCGACTGGGTGGAGGAAGGCGCCGACGGCTGGACCCTGACCCCGCCCGGCCACGAACCGACGGTGCAGTACGAACACACCCTGGTCGCCACCCGGCGCGGCCCGGTGATCCTGACCCTCGCCGCCTGAAGCCGGCTTTGATGGTTGACTCGGGGGCCTGCCTCCCGTAGAGACCGCCGCTCAATTTCGACCCGGAGCTAATCTCGTGAAGCGGACTTTCCAACCGTCCCGACTGGTGCGTGCTCGCCGTCACGGTTTCCGCGCGCGCATGGCGACCAAGAACGG
>MEEW01000088.1:4624-14442 GCA_001724985.1 Phenylobacterium sp. SCN 69-14 | reverse complement strand
TCGTCCCGCCCGGCGACGAGGCCGGGGCGGCGCTGTTCGAGACCACCCAGGCGGTGCTGGAGGCGGCGGGGTTCGAAGCCTACGAAGTTTCCAACCACGCGCGGGGCGAGGCGGCGCGCTCGCGTCACAACCTCGTCTACTGGACGGGCGCGGACTATGTGGGGGCCGGGCCGGGCGCGCACGGGCGGCTGACCCTGGACGGGGCGCGGACGGCGACCTTCGCCCACGCCCGGCCCGCCGACTATATCGCCGCGGTCGCGGCGGCCGGGACCGGGTTTGCGGCGCGCGAGACCCTGACCGACCGCGAGGCGGCGCAGGAGCGGGTGCTGGCCGGCCTGCGGATCGACGCCGGCGTCGGCTATGACGAGGTGGCGGCGCTGGGCCTCTCGCCCAGCGATCCGCGGGTGGCCGAGCTGACGGCGGCGGGCCTGCTGGCAGGCGACCCGCGGCGGCTGCGCGCCACCCGCGCCGGGCGGCTGGTGCTGGACCACGTGACCTCAAGGCTTGCGGCCTGAGCGATTACCGGCGAAGCCTGGGCCATGTCGCGACACCCTCCCCCGCCGGCCCTTTCCGACGTTCCCCTGGAGCCGGGGCTCTATGTGGTGGCGACCCCGATCGGAAACCTGCGCGACATCACCCTGCGCGCGCTGGACGTGCTGGCCGCCGCCGACCTGGTGCTGGCCGAGGATACGCGGGTCGCGGCCAAGCTATTGTCCGTCTACGGACTATCGAAAAAAGTCGAGCGCTACGACGAGCATTCGGCCGAGCGCAGCGGCCCGCGCGCGCTGGCCGCCCTGGCCGAGGGCGCGCGGGTGGCGCTGGTCTCCGACGCCGGCACGCCGCTGGTCTCCGACCCCGGATTCCGGCTGGTGCGCGAGGCGGTGGCGCAGGGCTCGGCGGTGCATCCGATCCCCGGCGCCTCGGCGCTGCTGGCCGGGCTGTCGGTCGCGGGCCTGCCGACCGACCGCTTCCTGTTCGCCGGCTTCCCGCCGCCCAAGAGCGCGGGCCGCCGCGCCTTCTTCGAGGAACTGGCCGGCATCCGCGCGACCCTGGTGTTCTTCGAGGGCGGGTCGCGGCTGGCCTCCAGCCTGGCCGACATGGCCGCGGTGTTCGGGCCGCGCGAGGCGGCGGTGGCGCGTGAGCTGACCAAGCTCTACGAGACGGTGACGCGCGGGCCGCTGGACCTGCTGGCCGCCGACCCGGCAATGGACTTCCCCAAGGGCGAGCTGGTGGTGCTGGTGGCGCCGGGCCGCGAGGAAGCGGCCAGCGCCGCCGACGCCGACGCGGCCCTGGCCGACGCCCTGACCCGCCTGAAGCCAGCCGAGGCGGCGGCCGAGGTCGCCAAGGCGCTGGGCCTGCCGCGGCGCGACCTCTATCGGCGGGCCATGGAGCTGAAGGGCCGATGAGCCGGCGCGAGACCGGCGCGCGGGCGCGGCTGTCGGGCCGCCGGGCGGAGATCTGGGCGGCGGCCTGGCTGATGGCCAAGGGCTATCGCATCCTGGGCTTTCGGCTGCGCACGCCGCAGGGGGAGATCGACCTGCTGGCCCAGCGCGGCGGGGTGCTGGCCGTGGTCGAGGTCAAGCGGCGCGCGACCCTGGAAGCAGCGCTGGAAGCTGTGTCCCCAGCGCAACGCGAGCGGCTGCGCAGGGCCGGGCGCGCAATCGCCGCACGCCGGCCAAGCTTGCAAAATCTGGCGGTTCGGCTCGATCTGGTCGCGCTGGCGCCGGGGCGCTGGCCGATGCACAGCCCGGACGCCTGGAAGGGCGCTTGAGGAGACATGACCCAGAGCGAAGCCGAGAGCGTGCTGCGCGAGGCCGGCCAGGCGGGCGACGCCGCCTTCCCCCTGCTGGAGGCGGCGGTCGCCTGCGCGATCCATGAGGACCCGGCGCGCGACGCCCAGGCGGCCCTGGACCTGGCCCGCCACGGGGTCGAGCGCCTGTCGGAACGGCTGGGGCGCGAAAGCCCGGAGGAGGCGCTGGCCGAGACCCTGGCCGGCGACCTCGGCCTGACCGGCGATCTCTTCACCTACGAGCATCCGGACAACGCCTGCGTGGTGGCGGTGGCGCAGCGGCGGCGCGGGCTGCCGGTGGCGCTGGGGGTCTTCTATCTGCACGTGGCGCAACGCTGCGGCCTGAACGTGCAGGGCGTCGACTTCCCGGGTCACTTCCTGCTGCGGATCGAGACGCGGGAGGGGCCGCTGGCGCTCGACCCGTTCAGCGAGGGGCGCGTGGTGCTGCCCTCGGAGCTGACCCGCCGCGCCCTGCATGCGGGGCTGACGCCCAATGTCGCCGACCGGCTGGACCGGCTGATGGCGCCGGCCAGCGACCGGGCGGTGCTGATCCGGCTGCAGAACAACGTCTTCGCCCGCGCCGCCGCGGCGGGAGACTACAGCCGGGCCGAGCGCGCGGCCCTGCGCCGGGCGCTGCTGGACCCGCTGGACCACCGCCCGTGGCTGGACGTGGCGAGCGCGCGCGAGGGCCAGGGCGCCCTGGCCGGCGCGCTGGAGGCCCTGGCCCGGGCCAGCGCCCTGGACGGCGGCGCGGCCCTGGCCGCCCGCGCCCAGCGCGAGCGGGTGAGGCTGAGATTGAACTAAGCTGCTGGCGCTCCCCCGCCGCACGGCCTATCTCAGGCACCTTGGCTGCAAGAGGGAGTTCGTCATGCATCTGAAGGTCGCCGTCCAGATGGACCCGCTCGAGGCCATCAAGATCGAAGGCGACACGACCTTCCTGATGATGCTGACGGCCCAGGCGCGCGGGCACTCGCTGTTCGTATACACCCCCGACCGGCTGTCGCTGGAAGAGGGCAAGGTGCTGGCTCGCGGCCGCAGCGTCAGCGTCAACGACGTCAAGGGCGACCACGCCCGGTTCGGCGACTGGGAGCTGCGCGACCTTTCGGGCTTCGACGTGGTGCTGCTGCGCCAGGACCCCCCGTTCGACATGGCCTACATCACCTCGACCCACTTCCTGGACGTGGTGCATCCCAAGACCCTGGTGGTGAACAATCCGGCCGAGGTGCGCAATGCGCCGGAAAAGCTGTTCGTCACCGGCTTCCCGGGCGTGCAGCCGCCGACCCTGATCACCTCGGACGTCGAGGCGATCTACGACTTCCGCGCCCGGCACGGGGACATCGTGCTCAAGCCCCTCTACGGCGGCGGCGGGTCAGGCGTGGCGCGGCTGCTGGCCGACGACCCGAACCTCGACGCCCTGCTCGACCTGCACCGGATGATCGGGCGCGAGCCGGTCATCGCCCAGAAGTTCATCCCGGCTGTCAGCAAGGGCGACAAGCGCATCCTGCTGGTCGACGGCGAGCCGGTCGGCGCGGTCAACCGCGTGCCCAATCCCGGCCAGATCCGCTCGAACCTGGCGGTCGGCGGCCGCGCCGAGGCGGTGGAACTGACCGCGCGCGACCAGGAGCTGTGCGCCATCATCGGGCCGGAGCTGAAGGCGCGCGGCCTGATGTTCGTAGGCATAGACGTGATCGGCGACTACCTGACCGAAATCAACGTGACCTCGCCGACCGGCGCGCGGGCGCTGGAGCGGTTCACCGGCGTCAATGCGGCGGCGATTCTCTGGGACGCTATTGAGGCGAAACGGGCCAAAGCTTAGGTTGGACTCCAAGAGGCACGCGCAAGTCGCGGAAACGTCTCACCTTCTCGATAAGTTCTATATTTGTTCTTGATCCGGCCCGCCGGACATGCTGGACTTGTGGATAAGTCGAGCAGTTTCCGGGGGTTGGATATGGCGTCGCGCGTCGTGACGGTGGCCTTCCAGGGCGTGGAGGCGCGTCGCGTGGACGTGGAGGTGCAGCTCACCTCCGGCGAGGTCCGCTTCATGCTGGTGGGGCTGGGCGACAAGGCGGTGGCCGAAAGCCGCGAGCGCGTGCGGGCGGCCTTCGCCGGGCTGGGCCTGGCCATGCCCAGCCGGCGGATCATCGCCAACCTGGCCCCCGCCGACCTGCCCAAGGAGGGCAGCCACTACGACCTGCCCATCGCCCTGGCGGTGATGGCCGCGATGGGGGTGCTGCCGGAAGGCGCCCTGGCCGAATGGGCGGCGATGGGGGAGCTGTCCCTGGACGGGCGGATCGTCGGCGCGGCCGGCGCCCTGCCCGCCGCGGTGGCGGCCGGGGCGATGGGACTGGGGCTCATCTGTCCGGAGGCCAGCGGCGCGGAGGCCGCCTGGGCCGGCGAGGTCCGCATCCTGGCCGCGCCCTCGCTGGTGGCGGTGGTGAACCATTTTCGCGGGACCCAGGTGCTGTCGCCGCCGAAGCCGGGGCCGATGACCGAGGGCGAGCGCGCGCCCGACCTGCGCGACGTGAAGGGCCAGGAGCACGCCAAGCGGGCGCTGGAGATCGCCGCGGCCGGCGGCCACAACCTGCTGCTTAGCGGCCCGCCGGGCTCGGGCAAGTCGATGATGGCCGCGCGCCTGCCGGGCCTGCTTCCGCCCCTGTCGCCGGCCGAGCTGCTGGAGACCTCGATGGTCCATTCGGTGGCCGGGTTGATCGCCCGGGGCGAGCTGACCCGCGCGCGGCCGTTCCGCGCCCCGCACCATTCGGCCAGCATGGCGGCCCTGACCGGCGGCGGGGTGCGGGTGAAGCCGGGCGAGGTCTCCCTGGCGCACAACGGGGTGCAGTTCCTGGACGAGCTGCCGGAGTTTTCGGCCATTATGGAGCAAACACACCTAGCTCCACCGTGACTAAGAGTCTGTTCTCGTTATGTTTTTATCATGGCAAACGAGATCATCCCCTTCGATGCCGATCACCCGAACGTCCTGCACGCCCTCACCAGAAAGCGGGCTGAGGTCGCCGGCCAGATCGAGCACAATCAACTCGAACTTCGGCGCCTGATCGCCGAACTCGACCACATCGACGCGACCATCCGCATCTTCAATCCGTCGATCGACATCGGCGCGATCCGCTCGAAGCCGGTCCCGCCGCGCCATGCGGCCTTCAAGGGCGAAGTGACGCGGATCGTCTTCCAGACTCTCCGAGACGCGCAGCAGCCCGTCACGTCCCGCGACATCGCCATGCGGCTCATGACCGAGCGCGGTCTGAACCCTGATGATCGGGAACTGGCCCTGATCATGGTCAAGCGCGTCTGCGCGTGCCTGCGAGTGCAGAAGCAGAAGGGGCTCGTCCGCAACGTTCCTTCGGTTGGCAATCTTCAGGGCTGGGAGGTTGCGCGATGAACCCTCCCAGGCGCCCACCGCTCCGCTTCACCCGAGGCGGCCGAGCCTACATCATCACCCAAGCCTACGCGGCGAACGACGCTGGCTACATCGGCCTTCAGGACGGAAGGGTTGTCGCGTCCGCAGAGAGCGCGGCGGCGGTGGCGCGGTCGCTTATCCAGGGGAAGGCTTGAGGTTGCGTCTTCTCTCAAATCGCCGATTGGCTTGAAATGGTCAGATCGGAAAGTCGATACACTCTGCTGGTACTTTTCGGCCAGAACCAAGCGACACCAACCTCACGCACAATTTTTTATAGAAAGGCCACATATATTCGTTTGCCGCCACAGCTTCACTTGCCGACTTTCGAGCCGACCCGATTTCGCTATCAACCAGATGGGCATACTTACTGCGAAGATCGAGGTAGGGCTTCATCCTTCTAGCGTATTCGACGACCTCTTGATTGGACGCAGCTTTCAAATCATCCGCTGGGGGCGGTTCTATCACATCTAGGTCGCCAATGTCGTGGAACGTTGCAAGCGTATATAAGAGCCCTGTATAAATATCCAGTTCGTGCTTTGTTTTTGCGTTGGCGATACAGAACATTATCGCCTTCCATATTTCATCTTTTGGATGTGGCAGGGATCGCTTGTTTCTGATCTCCCCTACCGGATTCTTCTCAAGATATTCTGCGTAGTCGTGGGGAATTTGACGCCACCGCGCATGAACTACGCTTCTGACTTTGGAAAGCTGCGAGACGCGCATCATCTTCCGACTCCCTTCACTGAAGAGCATTCGCTTACGAAAAGGAACACCGGCCGCCGTAAAGATTCGATTTCGGCTAGTTCGGCCGGTAGTGCATACCCAAGGTGAGAGTTGCGCGGGTCGCTCCCTTCAGTAGGCTCCGGTCCATGGACTTTCGAGATGTCGTCATCCGCATGAGATTGGCGGTCGGGGATTCAGTGGACGATCCCGTCGCCCTATCTCGCATCACGATTCTGGCGCACGCCCTCTCACGCGGGGCCGCCAAAGGCGACGGTAAGGCCCTCCTTCGCCAAATGGAGGGCCTTGCTCAGGCGCTGGAAGAACTCGGCCTTCAAGCAACCCTGGACGAGCTATTCGACCGGGCCGACGAGATCGCAGCGACCCGGCACTAGCGCACGCCCGCGAGGTGGCGCTGCGCCATTGGGGAACTCGCCGGGATCGGGTTCGGAGCGTTGCAATTGCGGCAGTAACGGTCTTTCCGGCCCATCCGCCAGAGCGTGTAGAACAGCCCTGGGATGATAAAGCAGAGCCACAGAATGATCTCGATCGCGCTTGATCCGCGATTGCGGACACGCGGCTTTCCCACGGTGCCGCAGGACGTGCAGAAGAATTCGGTCGCCATGATCCTCTCCATTAATAGGACATCTGATGTCCTAGAACTGGTTGCCGGATCGTTAGCCCACTCGCGGCGATGCGGTGGGAATCAATCATTGGCGAAAACCTACGACGTGCCCGAAAGGCGCGGGGGCTGAGCCAAGAAAAGCTCGCCGCAGAGGTGGACCTGGATATGCGTCAGCTAGGACGGATCGAGCGCGGCGAGAGCTTCCCGAGCGTGGGGACGCTGATCAAATTGGCTGAGGTTCTAGGGGTAGAGCCGGCTGACGTACTACGTCGCAATCTGCTATGATGCGCTGCTTGAAGTGGCGCGAAGTCTGCCGATATTAGTCGTTGCGCTCGGCGCGCGCTCTCCTGCAAACCCCAAAATTATTGACTTATTAATCCGCCATGCGTATAAAGGGATTAGGCCACGACTGCTCGCAGCGCGTGCCCTGTTCCGGAGCCCGTGCAAGTCATTGCGCGGGCTTCCGCG
This sequence comes from Phenylobacterium sp. SCN 69-14, assembly GCA_001724985.1. Classification (GTDB taxonomy): domain Bacteria; phylum Pseudomonadota; class Alphaproteobacteria; order Caulobacterales; family Caulobacteraceae; genus Phenylobacterium. Next base: position 7,428 of record MEEW01000088.1, on the reverse strand, counting down.
TTTTTGCTACAACCTCCACATGCAAATCGTGTTCCTGGACGAGTTCGGTCACATCGGCCCCTTCGTGAGCCGGTCCGACAAGAAGTACAATCATAGCCCTGTGTTTGGATTGGCCGGCTTCGCTCTTCCACACGATGAAGTACGATCATTCTCCACGTGGTTTTTCCAGTTCAAGAATAGTCTGCTCGCTGGCGACCTCAAAGCCTCTGCGCAGCATCCCGCAACGTGGGAGAAAAAGGGCTCGGAACTCATTAGCACGCGGAATATAAAGAAGTATCCCGCGATACGAGAGGGCGTCGACCGCCTCATAAATAGAATCTATAGGGCTGACGGAAAACTCTTCTTCTATGGAAGGGAGAAGTACCAAAGCCCTCAGGACAGCAAGCCGAGCGGGCTATATACAACATGCATGGGGCATACCGTCAGGCAGCTTGATAGATATTCGATCCATCGTGATCGGTGCTTTATGATGATACTAGATCAACACAGCGATCGTCTAAAGCTGCTGGAAACGGCGGCTAAAACGATGTTTGGTGCCAATCCGGCGCGCAAGCTTGTTGAGGCCCCGTTCCAAGTGGAGTCTCACCTGTATCAAACTGTTCAAGCGGCAGACTGGATTGCAGCTTTGGTTGGCCGGGTAATGGCATATCGCGTCGCGCCATCTGAGTACGCAGATTGGGAGTGGGCAGAACGACTGTACGGCGCGCGTATTGACGCAGCATCCACACATAGCAAGCTTTGGCGACCAGCGAGCGCTCAAGCGGTCACGCCAAAGCCTGCATTAACTCCCTAATAGAATCCGGTGCCAGGGCTCGCGGCGTCTTTGCTTCGTTCGTAGACACCGCGCGGCCCCTACTCCCGCATCGCTGAACTATCGCGGGCAGACACTGAAGCTAGAATCTACCGGGCCGCCCGATCAGCAGCGGTCGCCGCCTTCATTGCATCGGATGCGGCCTCAGCCGCAGCTTGCGCAGCGTCGACAGCTTCCTGAGCGGATTTTGCGGCGGCTTCAGCCTCCGCTGACAGCGCGACCTCGGGGAAGTGTGCCGCCTTGCCGCAGGAGGAGGCCATGTCTATCGAAATCATCAGGTCGCGATCCGACGCATTGGTTCTCTGGCCGGAGAGCGCGGTGCTTAGCGCCCACTGAAGAGTTTCAATCTGCTCGGCCGTTTGGATGCATTCAGTCGGCGCCTTCATTTGGCGCAGTTTGGTGATTGCGGCCTTACATCGTTGCGCGTTGGCGCGTGCGTTCGCGGCGTAGCCTGGGTCGACCGCGCCAGCTTCTGCGAGACCCATGAGGTGCGGGGTGTCGTCGCTCATGCAGCTCATTACGGCGGCTCGTATGGCTACCGGGCTCGCCGTCGTTGCCGGAGCGTCTACTCGACTATCTCTACCGCAAGCCGCCAATGATCCGGCCGAAGTGATGGCACAAGCAAGCATGAAAAGGCGAAAGTTCACGTGCATATAGCTCCAGCATCGCTGAACTATCGCTGCCAGACACTGAAGCTAGAATCTAGCCGAGAAGGTGCTGCGGCACACTCGACAGCGATCTTAGTCGCAATAGGTCTGCTGGCCGTAGGTCGAGCAGGTGCGCACCTTGCCGTCTTGGCCTTGAAGATAAGTCTGATTGCCGTACGTCGTGGCAGTCGTGCCGTTCGATCCGTAGGTTGTATTGCCATGGGTCGAATAGGTGGTGCCGTTCGACCCGTAGGTCTGGCTTCCGTAGGTCGAGTAGGTCGTCGTTGGCGCCCCATTCTGCCCCTGAACGTAGGTCTGGTTGCCATAAGTCTGCTGCGTAGCGCCGTTAGGGCCGTACGTAGTGTTGCCGTACGTCGAGTACGCTCCCGGCCCTTGATAAACCTGAGCAAGCGCCGGCGAGGCCGCTATCGCGCTCGCGGCAAGCAGAGCGAGAAAAATACGCGCATCCATGAAAACCTCCTGATGGACGACCTGCGGCGTTTGAACAAGTCGCTGACAATGGACCGTTTGCGGTGGAGCTTAACCTGAAGGCGAGACGCGGAAAAGTCGACTCAACCTGCGGCCCGCGCGGCGTAAAGGTCTATTGAGGATGCCGCGAACCGTGACCTCGTTCTGGTCCGACTATTCGCCCGCGATGATCGGTCCAGCAGGTTGGGGCATCTCGTAGCCACCTAAGTCCAGAACCATCATGTCCATCGCCACCATGCACTGAAGCATGAAGGTGGCTGAGAAGGTGCTGCGCGCGACCTTGTTCCGCAGGCTGCGCTCGTTCTCGATGATCCCGATCCGGGCAAACCGCTCGACCAGTCCAGCGTAGTTGATCCCGCGCTTGGTCATCTCCGTGCGGATGATCCGGTGCGGCATGTCGGTCCAATTTTGCATCCTTAGCGCCGATTTTGGTGTTAAAGCATCAAATACGATGCTTTTGCGCTTGACGTGAGCATCGCCGTCGCAACATAAGCATCGATATTGATGCTTCTGCACGGAAAGGCGGGTTGCGACAACACTTTCTCCTCAGCGCCAAAGCGCGGTCTCTGAGTCTTCGGGAGGTTGCTCGCATGAGCGAACCCGAAGCCAAGGCGGCGTTCCGGGCGGTCCGCTTCGCGGAAAACGGGGGAGAGCCTTTCTGTCCTCACTGCGGCGCTGACGCCGTCTATGAGTTCAAGAGCCGCGCGATCTTCAAGTGCAAGGCCTGCGAGAAGCAATTCTCGCTTACGTCCGGTACGATTTTTGCCAGCCGGAAGCTGTACTTCGCAGACATCCTCACCGCGATCGCGCTCTTCGTGAACGGTGTGAATGGCGTCGCCGCGCTGCGCCTGAGCCGC
>MEEW01000088.1:0-4603 GCA_001724985.1 Phenylobacterium sp. SCN 69-14 | reverse complement strand
CCGCGATCTCTGCGTGAGCTACAAGACCGCCTTCGTCCTGGCGCACAAGTTGAGGGAAGTGTTCGGCGCCATGGCGACCGCTGAACAACTAACCGGCGTGGTTGAGATCGACGGCGCCGTGGTCGGCGGATCGAAGCGTCTAGGCAACATCGGGAACAAGGGGAAAAGCCCGCGCCCGCCGAAGAACGGCAAGGAGCGGAACGTCGTCAGTCTGCGTGAGCGCGGACAAGGCGGGCGCACTCTCACGTTTGTCGTCGGACACGAGAAGGACGCCCTCGCGGCAATCCTCAAGCACGTCCATTCCAGCGCAACGGTCGTCACTGACGAGGCCGGTCACTGGAACGTCCTGCACCTCCATTTCGACAAGGTGCATCACGTCAACCACAGTCAGGTGTGGTCGCAACGGAATGGCATCCACACGAACATCGTGGAGAGTCTCAACTCACGTCTCCGGCGGAACCATCGTGGCGTCCACCACCGCATCTCGCCGCAGTACGTCCACGCCTACGCGGCCGAGGTCGCATGGCGGGAAGACTTCCGTCGCACCAGCAACGGCCAGCAGTTCATGATGGTTGTCGGCGCTGCCGCTAAGCAGCCGATTTCTCGGGATTGGAAGGGCTACTGGCAGCGTCGCGGTGAGCGTCCGCCGAAACAGCACCGCGAGAGGACGCCCCGGCCGGAGCCCATCGTTTTGGATTTTCGCCCGCGAGTTTGAGTCGACCCCGTAAGACGTACCTGTCAAAGGACGTATGGATCACACTCGCGAGCCGCGAGATCGCTCGATGGTCAGGTTCTTCTAACCCAAGAGTAGCTGCGACGGCCTTTGCCAACTCCGTCGCCGTCATGGGTCGTCCAGCCGCTCGAAGCGAAGCCAGCGCCGTACGCGAGATTGAACCCTGCGCACGCGCCCGTCGCGCAGTTGGACGGATTGGCTTTACACGTTCCCCGTCGAAAGTCGGATCGAACTGACGGATCGTCCCCTCGATCTGATCCATCTTGCGTTTGAGCAGCACCTTGGTGGACTCGATCTCGATCCACTTCTCTCGAATGGCATGTAGACCGATGACCGTTTCGACGGTCCGTTCGGCATCGTTGAACTTACCTCGCAAGATTGCGAACTCACGTTCCAGCTTGGATAGGAATTGGGGGCGCTCGGTCATCCCTTGACCGTGCAGCCCGATCCCTAAGCTGGATTGAAGAGAGATGGCTTATCCGGCGTTAGGTGTGTTTGCTCCATAATGGCCGAGTTTTCCGGTATTATGTAGCAAGCACACCTAGATCGGGGCATGCGTCATAACTAGCCGGACAAACGTCATCGATTACGGGACTCTCTGAAGACCCACATCACTAGACCACCAGCGGCAAGACCAGAAGCGAGCAGGCGAACTTCGTAGATCGCTAGCAGATAGGCGAAGATCAGGCTTAGCGCGGACCATCCGAGAATGACGCCAATCGTTAGAAGCGCTGATCGCCAGCGTTGCGCTCGTAGCGGTCCCGACACAGCGCCACCCCCATAATCGGTTACATTTGCACGTCTGAGCTTTAGGCGCCAATCTCGCCACCTGGGGGGTGGCCGGATGGATTCAGACGGTAGCATCAGTCTGTACCTCGATCTCGAAAAGGGCGTGGCGCCCGACTTCGATGTTGCGCTTAAAGCGGCGCTTGCGTGGTCCACAGCGGTCAAAGAGATCGCTTACGTTGTCGATCCGGGGGTGCAGATCAGACTTGAGTTCGACGGCACCTATGAAGGTAGCCTAGGATTCAACGCTCGGCTCCGGGCCGTGCTGACCAAAGCTCAAGAGGCGGCTCAGCGCGTCCGCACAACGGCGACCGATCCTCAAGTGATCCGGACCGCTATCGTTTCGGCGACGATATGGGCGATGATGAACCTCGCCGAGTACACGTTTTCGAGGGTGATGGATCACCTCACCGGAGCGGATGCTGCGCCAGAGGTTCAAGCGCTTTCGGAAGCCGACAAGACGGACATCGCCAATAGGGTCTTGGAGGGGCTCAGAAACGAAGCCGCTCGCCAGCCGGTGCGCACAATGTACCGCGAACTGGAGCGCGATCCGGGCGTAAAAGGTGTTGGGGTGACCGCGCGACCAGACGCACGCCCAACAGAGGTCGTGCCGCGATCTGAGTTTCGGGCAATGTCGGGGCGGGTCGTACCTAAGACGCAGACGATTGAAAGGCGCGTGGTCCCCGAGCGGATGCGGGTCGTTCTGGTCAAGCCCGTGCTTGAGCGAGGCGACCGAAGATGGGGCTTCAAAGGTCCGTCGGGCGAGTTTGGCGCTTCAATCAAACACGACGCTTTTATTGAAGCTGTTCTGTCTGGAACGACCGCAGTCCCAATGGTTGAGGGCATAGAGCTGACAATCGACCTCGAAACCACAGAAGAGTTCGAAGGCCAAGTTTGGGTTCCGAAGAAGCGCGAAGTCGTGAACGTGGTCGATCTTCACTGGCCAGCACGACCGGGCGACCTATTCGCGACGCCCTAACGCCCAAAGACCCAGAACCACGATCAAGGCGGCAAGGGCTAGGCCAACCAGGAGGTTCACCCTCTGCGCAAGCTCAAGCGCGACGACCGTCAATGCGGCCGTAATTCCGGGCACGGCCCAGGCACGGAGAGCCGACTTTTTCGGGTTGAGCTTAATCATCCAGGCGCAACGTATGACAGCCAATTGCGACTAGACATTGGACGAAAAAGGCCGCGGTAAAACCCCCCCGGCTGATCTTATTTCGCAGGTTCGCTTCGCTTTCAGACACGCCTATCGCGGCCAGCTTCTCCACTAGACCTTTGTAGGTGATCTGACGCTTGGTCATCTCCGCCCGAAGGAGTCCTTTCGCGTATAAGACCCAATCCCGGTCCAAGGCGGCGCCCCTAAATCCGTTAACGTTTGTAATCATATCCGATGCGAATGCCGTTGACAACGGCACCAATTGCCATCATATCTGATGCCAACGTATCGGATATGATGATGTCTCAGCACTTCCTCCTCTCGGCTGCCGCTCGCACCCTCTCCCTGGCGAAGGTGATGCGTATGACCGAGGACCAGGCGCGCGATGCCTTCCGCGCGATCCGCTGGGCCGCCACTGACGGCGATCCGGTGTGCGGCAAGTGCGGCTGCTGCGAGTGCTACACCTTCAAGGCCCGCCGCATCTTCAAGTGCAAGGGCTGCGGCGCTCAGTTCTCCGTCACGTCAGGGACCATCTTCGCCAGCCGGAAAATGGATCTCCGCGACATCCTGGGGGCCATCGCGATCTTCGTGAACGGCGCGAAGGGCCATAGCGCCCTCCAACTGAGCCGCGATCTGGATTGCCAGTACAAGACGGCCTTCGTCCTCTCGCACAAAATCCGCGAGGCCCTGGCGTCGGAGCAAATGGCCTCCGAGCTGGCCGGTGAAGTCGAAGTGGATGGCGCCTACTTCGGCGGCTACGTGAAGCCTGCCAACCGCCGCGAGGACCGCAAGGACCGCCGCCGGAAGGTCCACCAGTCGGGCAAGCGCCAAGTGGTCGTGGTAGCCCGCGAGCGTGGCGGCGAAACTCTGACCCACGTCGCCAAGTCGGAAGCCGAGGGCGTACCCTTCGTGCTCGGGACCGTCGCCCATGGTGCCACCGTCCATGCCGACGAAGCCAGCCATTGGGACAATCTGGAAGCCCGCTTCCTGACGAAGCGCATCAATCACTCGGTCGAATACAGCAGCGCCGAAAGCTGCACGAACCAAGCCGAGAGCTTCTTCTCCCGCCTGCGTCGCGCCGAGATCGGCACGCATCACCGCATCGCGGGCCGCTACCTGTCGGCCTATGCTCAGGAAATGGCGTGGCGGGAAGACAACCGCCGCATCTCCAACGGCGAGCAATTCCTGATGGCGACGGGAGCGGCGCTCGCGCACCCTGTCAGCCGCCAGTGGAAGGGGTACTGGCAGCGTTAACCGGCCGGAACGTACCGCGCACAAACCCCCGCTTCTAGCTTGAGGGGGTGGTTAACAGGGGGTTAACAAACGCCCGTAAGACCCGTTCGTCCCGATTTCTTGCATTTTGAGTCTGAACGGGTTAGAATCTGTTTGGTTAAGGGATTCGGACTCATGTCACACGACCCCGACATCGACGATCTTCTCGCGCCGTTCGGTCAGGACGCGCTACGAGCCGCGCTTCAAGAGGCGTTTCGCAGGGGCGAAGAGTCTATGCGCGCTCGAATGCTGAGCGTTTTGGGTGCGCCCACCGCTCCGCCTCCTAAATCAACGAAGTCCGAGCCCGCCCCTGGCCACATGTTCCCCGACGATGCCTCCGAAGAGACTGATGCTCAGGCCCGGGCACCAAGGGGCCTCGCCCGCGAGGTCATCGACATGATCCTTCGCGACAGCACCCCGCTTCCGACCAATGACATCCAGCGTATGGCGATGGACTTGGATGAGCGGATTTCGGCTAAGACCATCTACAACGAGCTGAACCGGGGCAAAGATAAGCTGTACCGGCTCTCGATGGGTCGGTGGAGCTTGGTGAACCCTACCGAGGGTGCGCCCTCACGTGAAGAAGTGGAGGCCTGGATCGGTACAGAGCAACCGGCTTAGGGCCGAGAACCTGTAGCACGACAGCAAAACGG
>MEEW01000087.1 GCA_001724985.1 Phenylobacterium sp. SCN 69-14 | reverse complement strand
TGGCGCGACAACCCCGACCACAGCCGCGCGCGGCTGCTGGAGCTGACCGCAGCCGGCCGCGCCGCATATGGCGACGCCTTGCGGCGCAAGGGCTTGTGGGCGCAGGCCATGGCCGAGGGCCTGACCCCCGCCTGGCTGTCGGTGGCGACCGAACTGCTGGCCCTGATGACTCGCCGCGCGACCCCGAAAAAGCGATAGTTGACTGAGTCAACTATTGGGAAAACCTCTTGCGATAGAGGTGTTTCATGCTTCCCAGGGACCCGGTCGCCGCCGTCCGCCGTTTCAATCGCTTCTATACGGCCGCGTTCGGTGGGCTCGACGCCGCGCGCCTTCAGTCGGCGCACAGTCCGGCCGAGATGCGGGTGCTGTACGAGATCGCCCAGGCGCCGGAGGGGATCACGCCCAAGGCGCTGGCGGCGCAGGCCGGCATGGACCCTGGCTATCTCAGCCGGGTGCTCAAGCGGTTCGAAGCGCAGGGCCTCATCCAGCGGCAGGCCGATCCGAAGGACCGTCGCAGCGTTTCGGTATGGCTGAGCTCGGAGGGCATACGCGCCTATAACGGCTGGCTTGGCGCGGCCCAGGACGCGGCCGAGGCGCTGATCGCGCCGCTGACCAGCGCCCAGAAGGCCAAGCTGGTCCGCGCCATGGCGGAGATCGAGGCCCTGCTGGGCGCGTAAGCCGGGGGTTGGTCGACGAAGCCGGGGTCATCGAAGCCCCGAAGCTTCGGTTTGGCGGTGACAAGGCCGCGGGCCGACCGCAGAGTGCGTCCATGCGCAAACCCAATTTCATCGTCATCCTTGCGGACGACCTCGGCTATGGCGACCTCGGCTGCGACGGCGGCAAGGTCATCCGCACCCCCAACCTGGACCGCATGGCCGCCGAGGGCGTGCGCCTGACCGATTTCTACGCCTCGGCCAATGTCTGCACGCCGTCGCGCGCGGGCTTGCTGACCGGGCAGTACGCGATCCGCAACGGCCTGGCGCATGAGGTGCTGCAGCCGGCCGACACCAAGGGCCTGCCGCCCGACGCCCTGACCATCCCCAAGGCGCTGGGGCCGGACTACGCCAGCGCCCTGATCGGCAAGTGGCACCTGGGGCATGTGGCGCCGCATTGGCCGCCGACGGTCTATGGGTTCGAGCGCTTCTACGGCCTGCCCTACAGCCACGACATGAAGCCGCTGGCGCTCTACGACAACGCCACGACGCCGATGACCGAGAGCAAGGCGGACTTCACCAAGCTCACCCAATGGTTCTTCGAGCAGACCGCCGCCTTCGCCGAGCAGAACCGCGAGCGGCCGTTCTTCGTGCTGCTGGCCCTGACCGCGCCGCACATCCCGCTGAAGCCCAATCCCGACGACCTGACCGGCTCGCCCGGCGGCGACTACGGCGAGGTGGTCGAGGAGATCGACCTCAATGTCGGGCGGCTGCTGGAGAAGCTGAAGGCCCTGGGCCTGGACGAGGACACCATGGTGGTCTTCACCTCGGACAACGGGCCGTGGTTCGAGGGATCGTCCGGCCCGTTCCGCGACCGCAAGGGCGGCTCGGCCTGGGACGGGGGCTTTCGCGTGCCGTTCATCGCCCGCCAGCCGGGAACCTTGCCGGCCGGCGCGGAAAGCTCGGAACTGGCCAGCAATCTCGACCTGCTGCCGACCTTGCGGGCCCTGGCCGGCCAGCCGCCGGTCGAGGACCGCGAACTCGACGGCCGCGACATCTCGGGCGTGCTAACGTCCGGCGCCGGTTCGCCGCACGAGGAGATCGTGCTCTTCAACAACAACAAGGTCGCGGCGGTCCGCACGCGGCGCTGGAAGTACGTCGCGCGGTCCTATTACCGGGTCTATGACGTGCCGCTCGACGGCTACCCGCTGCTGTTCGACATGCAGGTCGACCCCGGTGAGAACTACAGCGTGGCGCGCAACTTCCCAGGCGAGGCGGCGGACATGCGCGCGCGCCTGGAGCGGGCCAGGGCGAAATACGAACCGATGGCGGACGCCTTCCCGCCGCACGTGGCGCCGGCCTCGGCGGCCGACCACCCCGATTAGCGGGCGGCGCGGAGCCTATTTGCGGCGCTGCTTGCGGGCGGCGTAGCGGGCGTCGCGGGCGGCCTTCTGGGCGGCGCGAAGCTCAAGCTCGGCGGTCTCGGCGTTGAACGCCTCGATCTCGCGGCGCACGGCGTCGGCCTCAGCCTGGATGCGGCGGCGTTCTGTGCGCTCGGCCTCGCGCTTGGCGCGCAGTTCGGCCAGTTCGGCGGCTTTGACGGTAGCGCGGTCGGGCTGGTCCTGGGGGGCCGTGACGGTGGGTTTCACCTTCATCTTGGCCAGAAGGGCCTTCTTGGCCTCGAGGGACGCGGACGCGCGGTCTTGGAAACTGTTGTTCTTAAGGTAGCTCATGCGTACGTCCCCATGTCTCATCCTGCGGCGAAATGCAATCGGGGGAGGCTGCGTTTGTTCGCCGCGGATGGGATTTTTCGGCCCCTGACGCCCTACGCCGGGGCCGAAAGGGGGTTTAAAGCGCGGCCAGGACCGCGTCGCCCATCTGGACCGTGGTGAGCGCGCCGCCCAGGTCGCGGGTGCGCGCGCCGCCTTCCAGCGCCTTGACGACGGCGGCGTAGAGCCGGTCGGCGGCCTCGGCCCGGTTCAGCGACCAGCGCAGCGCCATTTCCAGCGACAGGATCGCCGCCAGCGGGTTGGCGAGGTTCTGGCCGGCGATGTCGGGGGCCGAGCCGTGGATCGGCTCGTAGAGGCCAGGCTTGCCCGGCGCGCCCAGGGCGGCCGAGGGCAGCATACCGAGCGAGCCGGTGAGCTGGGCCGCGGCGTCCGAGAGGATGTCGCCGAACAGGTTGTCGGTGACCATCACGTCGAACTGCTTGGGGTTCTTGACGATCTGCATGGCCGCGTTGTCGGCCAGGATGTGTTCCAGCTCGACATCGGCGAACTCGCGCTTGTGCAGGTCGGTGACCACTTCGCGCCACAGAAGGCCCGAATCCATCACGTTCGACTTCTCGGCCGAGTGGACCTTGTTGCGCCGGCCGCGGGCCAGTTCAAAGGCGACGCGCGCCACGCGCTCGATCTCGGCGGTGGTGTAGACCTGGGTGTCGACGGCGCGCTTGCCGCCCTCCGGCAGTTCCTCGATGAAGCGCGGCGCGCCGAAATAGATGCCGCCGGTCAGTTCGCGGACGATCATGAAGTCCAGGCCCTGCACCAGCTCGCGCTTGAGGCTGGAGGCGTCGGCCAGGGCGTTGAAGCACAGGGCCGGGCGCAGGTTGGCGAAGACCTCCATGCTGGCGCGCAGGTTGAGCAGGCCCGCCTCCGGGCGCTTGTCGCGCGGAGCGTTCGCCCACTTCGGGCCGCCGACCGCGCCCATCAGCACGGCCTTGGCGGCCTTGGCCGCGGCCAGGGTTTCTTCGGTCAGCGGCAGGCCGTGGGCGTCGTAGCTGGCGCCGCCGAACAGGCGCTCGTCGATGACCAGGTCGGGGGTGAGCGCCTCGGCCACACGCCGGACCTGCGCCGTCACCTCCGGGCCGATGCCGTCGCCGGGCAGGAGCAGCAGGTCAGTCATGTCGGAACCCTCGCTTGAGATCACGCGCCTAGAGTTGGCGTTCGGAGGCGACCTCGTAGGCGAATAGGCGGCGATCGGAAACCCCGAACCGTGGCCAATGGCTGCGCCAGGTCGCCATATGCGCGGTTTTGAAATGCGCATCGAGCGCGGCCTGGTCGCGCCAGGCCTCGAACACCCGGATCAGGCCCGGGTCCAGCACGTCCTCGGCGTAGGAATATTCCAGGCAGCCGTCCTCGATGCGGCTGGCGTCGAGCATGGCGGCCATGTGCGGGCGGAACGCGTCCAGCGCCTCGGGCGGAACCCGGACGGTTCCGGCGATGATCAGGGTCACGCCCGCTCCAGCCAGGGCTGGCCGACGGCGCGCTTGCTCTCGAAGACGTCGATGGCCGGCGCGGCCTGCAGGGTCTCGCCGATGGCGTCCAGGCCCTTGAGCATCTTGTCCTTGCGGGCCGGGTCGATCTGGAAGCTGAAGTTCCTGCCCGAGGGCGAGACCACCTTCTGCTGCTCGAGGTCGACGGTGACCATGTGGTTGCCGCCCTTGGCCTCGTCCATCAGGGCCTGGACTTCGTCGGCGGCGAGCACGACCGGCAACAGGCCGTTCTGGAAGCAGTTGTTATAGAAGATGTCGGCGAAGCTGGTGGAGATCACGCAACTGATGCCGAAGTCCATCAGCGCCCAGGGGGCGTGTTCGCGCGAGGAGCCGCAGCCGAAATTGTCGCCGGCGACCAGCACGCCCGCGCCCTTGTACTCCGGCCGATTGAGGACGAAGTCGCTCTTTTCCTTGCCGTTTTCGTCGAAGCGGAAGTCGTAGAACAGGCCGCGGCCCAGGCCCTCGCGCTCCACGGTCTTGAGGAACTGCTTGGGGATGATCTGGTCGGTGTCGATGTTCGCCAGCGGCAGGGGGGCGATCTTGGCGTCGAGGCGGGTGAAGGCTTGCATGGCTTGGTCTTTAGCAGAGGATCGGTTCAGGTCGAGGCGGGGGCGCCCTGCTGGATCACCAGGGCGGGGGCGGCCGCCACTCCGGCGCGTACGGTGAAGACGCGGGTGCCCGGTTTTCGGCCGGTTTTCACGTCGGAAACGTCGAAACCTGCCGAAGCGATGCGGGCGTGGGCGGCCTCGATGTCGGCCACCTGCCAGGCAAGGCCCCCGAAGCGGTCGGGCGCGTCGGAAACCGGCCGGTCGAGCCCGGCGCCGAATTCCACCACGCTGTCGCCGCAGCGGAAGAAGAGCTGCCGGACCTTCCAGTCGCGGTTCGAGCGGTCGAGCCGCAGGTCGAGGCCGAGCTTGGCGCCGTAGACGGCGAGCGCCCGCTCCGGATCGGGCGTGTGGACGACGACATGGTCGAGGCGGGTGACCTCGCCGGGGCCGGCGATCTCCGACTGCGGCCAGGCGACCCCGTCGCGGGGCGGGGCGGTGAGCAGGACGTTGAGGCCGCCGGCGGCCGCGGCGTCCAGGGTCGAGGTCGTCCAGTAGCGCTTGCGGCCGTCGTCATGGGTCGAGCGCACCGAGCGGGGCGCCGAGCCGGGAATCCCCCGGCGCGCGAGCAGGGTGTGGGCGGCCTCGATGTCGGGGGTGGTGAAGGCGATGGCCCAGATACCCTCGCCCCGGGCGTCGAGATGGGCGCGGATGGTGTCGCCGAAGGCGCCTTCGCCCTGCGGGGCGATGATGTCCAGCGCCATGTTGGGAAGCTGGAACCAGGCGTGGCGCGCCCCGCCGTCGCCGCCGATCCAGTTGGGCTCGCGGCCGAGCAGGCGCCGATAGGCCTGGACGGCGGCGTCCAGGTCGCAGACGGCCAGGGCGACGTGGTCGAGCGCGGAAATCATGCCCGCCAAGCCTCTTCCTCCTCGCGCTCGTCGCGTCCGAACAGCAGCCGGAAGGAGGCGGCGGCGAAGGCCAGGCTATAGAAGACGACGCCGGCGAGCGCGCCTCCGCCCAACAGCAGCCTGGCGCGGCGCTGGCCGGCCGGGTCGACCAGAATGCGACCGTCCGTCGACAGGCCCACCACCGAGCCCTTCAGCACCTGGATATCGACCTGCGCGCCAGGCTGGAGCCGCAGCAGCGGAACCGGGCTGCCGCAATTGCGGCGGAGGCGGCACTCGAGGATCAGCGGCCGGGGCGACTTGTCGAGCGCGATGCCGTAGCTGCGGCCGAAGGCGCCGATCTGGTCGATGCTGGCGAGCTTGCCCGAGATGGTCCGGGTCGGGCCGAAATCGCTCAGGAAGCCGTGGGCGAACACCCAGACGCCCAGGGCCAGGATCGGCGCGCAGAGGGCGACCAGCGCGGCCTCCACCGGCTTGTCGAAGCGGTCGCGGTCGTCGAAGGCCGCTTGGCTCTGGCGGACGCGGAAGATCACCGCCAGCAGGCCGACGGCGACCAGGTAGCCGCCGAGCAGCATGAGCGGGCCGATCTGGCCCGGCCGCACGCCGAAGGTCCCGCCCTGGCCCATGAAGGCGGCGACGCCTGCGCCCATGCCGGCGCAGAGGATGGGAAGGCCCCACCAGACGAGAAAGCTGGTGCGGGCGCTCATCATCAAATGAAATCCCTGACGTCGGCTATGCGGCCGGCGATGGCGGCGGCGGCGGCCATGCCGGGGCTGACCAGGTGGGTCCGGCCGCCGCGGCCCTGACGGCCCTCGAAATTGCGGTTCGAGGTCGAGGCGCAGCGCTCGCCCGGCGCCAGGCGGTCGGGGTTCATGCCCAGGCACATCGAGCAGCCCGGCTCGCGCCAGTCGAAGCCGGCCGCCTTGAAGATGGCGTCGAGGCCCTCCTCCTCGGCCTGGGCCTTCACCAGGCCCGAGCCCGGCACGACCATGGCCCGCACGTGCGGAGCGACCATCCGGCCGCCCTCGAAGGCGTGCTGGACCACCTTGGCCGCTTCGCGCAGGTCCTCGATGCGGCTGTTGGTGCAGGAGCCGATGAAGACCACGTCGATCTTCGCCTCGGTGATCGGCTGGCCGGCGACGAGGCCCATATAGTCCAGGGCCCGTTCGGCGCTGGCGCGCTTGTCTGGGCTGGCAAAGGCCTCGGGGCTGGGCACGACGTCGGTGACGGCGATGACGTCCTCGGGCGAGGTGCCCCAGGTGACCAGCGGAGCGATGCTGGCGGCGTCCAGCACGATCTCGCGGTCGAAGACGGCGTCCTCGTCGGAATAGAGGGTCGTCCAGTAGGCCTTGGCCATCTCCCAGGCGCCGCCCTTGGGCGCGGCGGGCCGGCCGGCCATGTAGTCGAAGGTGGTCTGGTCGGGCGCGACCAGGCCCGCGCGGGCTCCGCCCTCGATGGTCAGGTTGCAGAGCGTCATGCGGCCTTCCATCGACAGGCCGCGGATCGCCTCGCCGGCGTATTCGATGACATAGCCGGTGCCGCCGGCGGTGCCGATCTCGCCGATGATGGCGAGCGCGATGTCCTTGGCGCCGACGCCGGGGGCCAGGGTCCCGTCGACGGTGACGCGCATGTTCTTCGCCTTCTTCTGGCGAAGGGTCTGGGTCGCCAGCACGTGCTCGACCTCGGAGGTGCCGATGCCGTGGGCGAGCGCCCCGAAGGCGCCGTGGGTCGAGGTGTGGGAATCGCCGCAGACGATGGTCATGCCCGGCTGGGTGCGGCCCTGCTCGGGCCCGACCACATGGACGATGCCGTTGCGGATGTCGCCCATCGGGAAGAACTCGATCCCGTTGTCCTTGACGTTGCGCTCCAGCGTCTGGAGCTGCAGGCGCGCCTCGCCGTCGGCCACGGCGGCGACGCCCTTGGCCTGGCCCTGCGTCGGGATGTTGTGGTCGGCGACCGCGAGGGTGCGGTCGGGCCGGCGCACCGGCCGGTGATTGGCGCGAAGGCCGGCGAAGGCCTGCGGCGTGGTCACCTCATGAATGAGGTGCAGGTCGATGTATAGAATGGTCTCGCCGTCCTGTTCCTCGACGACGTGCGCATCCCAGATCTTGTCGTAAAGCGTCTTGCCAACCATGGGCGGCATCTAGGTCTCGACGGGGGGCAAAGTCCAGCGCTTGCCCGCAATTGCCGAACTTTGCAGATCAGCTATTCATAGCTGCATGGCGAACGCCGATTGGGACCTGTTCCAGAGCCTGCATGCGGTCCTCCAGGCCGGCAGCCTGTCCGCGGCCGCGAAGTCGCGCGGCCTGACCCAGCCGACGCTGGGGCGCCATATCGAGGCGCTGGAGCAGAAGCTGGGCGCGCCGCTGTTCCTGCGCTCGCCGCGCGGGCTGACGCCGACCGACCTCGCCCGCCAGCTCGAACAGCACCTGGCCGAGATGCACGCCGCGGCGGCGGCGGCCCTGCGCGACGCCTCCGGCTCGGCCGACAGCCTGAAGGGGGCGATCCGCATCACCGCCAGCCAGATCATCGGCGCCGAGGTGCTGCCGCCGATCCTGGGCGCGTTCCACGGGCGCCATCCGGAGATCGACATCGAGCTGGTGCTGTCGAACAAGACCGAGGACCTGTCGCGGCGCGACGCCGACATCGCCGTGCGCATGATGCGCCCGACGCAAGGGGCGCTGCTGGCGCGCAAGGTCGGCAGCCTGGGGGTCGGCTTCTACGCCGCGCCCGACTATGTGGCCCGCCATGGGCTGCCGCAGGATCTCGCCGGGCTGCGCGATCGTCCGATGATCGGCTTCGACCGGGTGGCGCCGCCGATCGAGGCGCTGAAGGACCTGGCCCTGCCCTGGGAGATCAGCCGCGAGCTGTTCGCCTTCCGCTCCGACAACGACCTGGCCCAGATCGCCGCGATCCGCGCCGGCCTCGGGATCGGCACCTGCCAGCACCAGCTTGCCCGCCGCTACGGCCTGACGCCGGTGCTGGCCGAGGCCTTCGAGTTCGAGCTGGAGGTCTGGATCGCCATGCACGAGACCCTCAAGGGACACCGCCGCATGCGGCTGATGTTCGACCACCTGGTCGCCGGCTTCCAGGCGTTCCTGGCCGAAGGGCGGGGCGGCTGATGCGCATCCATGTCCTCGGCGCCTCGTCGTCCGGGACGACGACCCTGGGCGCGGCCCTGGCCGAGCGGCTGGGCGCGGCGCATCTCGACACCGACCGCTTCTTCTGGGAGGCGACCGACCCGCCGTTCACGACCAAGCGGCCGGAGGCCGAGCGCATCGCCCTGATGGAGGCCAGGATGGCCGGGCGGCCTGCCTGGATCATCTCCGGGTCGATGATGGGCTGGGGAGAGGTGTTCATTCCGCGCCTCGACCTCGCCGTCTTCCTGCACGTGCCCTCGCAGGTGCGGCTGGAGCGGCTGATGGCGCGCGAGCGGGCGCGCTACGGCGCGGCCATCGCGCCGGGCGGGCCGATGCACGTCCAGCACCTGGAGTTCATCGAGTGGGCGCGCGCCTACGACACCCCGGGCTTTCCGGGCCGCAGCCTGGAGCGGCACCGCGCCTGGCTGGCGGGCCTGCCCTGCCCGGTGATCGAGATCGCCGGAACGCCGAGCCTGGAGGAGAGCGTGGCGCGGGTGATGGCGGCCGCGGTTCCCAGGCCAGGCGCGCCGGAGGCTTGCGCATCACGGTGAAGACCTGCGTCATCGCCGGGACGAGCGGCGTGTCGTCACCAGGTCTCGCGGAACGGGCGGATTTCGCTGAGGAACGACCAGGCGCTCTTGGGCTGGCCCGCCAGGTGGAACACCTCGGCGGCGATGTCGTCCGGGGCGATGAAGAAGTCGTCGGGAGCGTCCTTGAAGCGTTCGCGGGCCCAGGGCACGTCGATCACCGCGTCGATCACCAGGTAGGCCACATGCACGCCCTTTGGGCCAGCCTCGCGGGCGATGGCCTCGGCCAGGATGCGCTGGGCGGCCTTGGTCGGGGCGAAGCCGGCGAAGTGGGCCTTGCCGCGCAGGGCCGAGGTGTTGCCGGTGACGATCAGCGAGCCGCCTCCGGCCGCGATCATCTGCGGGACGAGCGCGCGCGCCAGATGATGCAGCGCCAGGACGTTGATGGCGAAGTTCTGCTCCAGCACCGCCGGGTCGACCGCGAGGAAGTCGCCGAAAGCGCCGCCGACGGCGTTGTGCACCACCACCTTCGGAGGGCCGAAGCGGGTCGTCAGGTCTTCGAGCGCCGCGAGCAGGGCGGTCGCGTCCGACACGTCCACCGGAACGGCGACGGCGTCGGGCAGCTCCTGGGCCAGGGCCCCCAGGCGGGCGGCGTCGCGGGCCAGAGCATTCTGCGACCTGATTGAATCGCCTGGGATTCCCAAATCACTGGATGGGTGCTTCAAGCTCTGTGCTGGTGATGGAGGCCGGCATGGATGAGCA